>NZ_BAAGRL010000057.1:18870-162249 GCF_054782975.1 Myceligenerans halotolerans | reverse complement strand
GCCAGGGGGTGGGAGAGTAGGACGCCGCCGGACCTCAATTCACCTCGAGGCCCGCACCGTATGGTGCGGGCCTCGAGCCATGCCCGAAATCCACCCCACAAAACCCCCGAGCCGACGCCCGGGGGTTTACGCGTTCTCCCACGCGTCGTCAGCACGGACCAGGTCCCGGATCTCGGCCGGCAGTCCGTCGGCCACCAGGGCGGCTAGCGTCACCTGCTCCAGGACCGTGCGGACGTTGGCGCGGAGCGCGACCCAGACCTGGAGCAACGGCGCCGCCGGGCCCTGGTACTCCAGATCGGAAGGGCGCTTGCCGCGCACGAAGACGAGCGGCCCGTCCACGGCGCGGATGACGTCGGCGATCGTGACCTGGTCCGCGGGCCGGGCCAGGCGGTAGCCACCGCCCGCGCCGCGCTGGCTGATGACGAGCCCGTCCCGGCGCAGGTCGCTGAGGATGCCCTCCAGGAACCGGTAGGGGATGTCCTGCGCGGATGCCAGGGCTTCCGCGCGAACGGGCACGTCGAGGTCGGCGGCCGCGAGTTCGGCAGCGGCCCTCACGGCGTAGTCGGCTCGAGCGGAGATCCTCATGCCCCTATTGTCTACCGGAATTAGCGGTTAAGGGACCCGACCGGCGCGGTCCAAGGCGCGCACGGCACGTGCCGCCGGCCGACCTTCTAGGGTGTAGTCATGACTTCCGACCGCGCCGCCGTCATCACCGTGTCGGACCGCTGTGCCCGCGGAGAGTCGGAGAATCGCTCCGGTCCCCTCGTGGTGCAGGTACTCGCCGAGCATGGGATCAGCGACGTCGTCACCCGCGTCGTACCGGACGGCATCGAGTCCGTCCGGGATGTCCTGCGGTGGACGCTCGCCCAGCAGGCCCGGCTCATCTTCACCACCGGAGGTACGGGGGTCACCCCTCGCGATCTCACGCCCGAGGGCACCCGTGGCCTCCTCGCCACGGAGATCCCAGGCATCGCCGAAGCGATCCGCGCCCAGGGCGCGAACGCGGGCGTCCCCACCGCGGTCCTGTCCCGGGGCCTCGCCGGCATCATCCGGATGCCCGACGGCGGCCGGCCCGCGCTCGTCGTGAACCTGCCCGGATCGACGGGAGGGGCCCGGGACGGCGCCGAGGTCGTCATGCCGCTCTGGCCGCACATCCGCGACCAGCTCGACGGCGGCGACCACACCTCCGCACCCACGTCGTAGCCCACCCGGTGGCCCACCCGTCGGATGAGGGCCGGTTCTCACGCGGTGTCGACAGCTCGAAGCTGTCAGCCGGTTCGGCGGCGGCGACGCGCGCCTGACAGAGCCGCAGCGGCCCGCGGACAGACAAGGCCGCGGCACACGCCGGAGCGATCAGCCGCCCGCGAACGGCGGGAGCACGTCCACTGTCGTCCCGTCCGGGACCGGAGTCCCGTCCGACGCCGCCCGGGCTCCAGCCACCAGAAGCGTGCACTTCGGCAGGACCTCGCTCAGCCCTGCCCCGTGCCGCGCGGCCAGCTCGGCCCGCAGCCCGCCTGCCGTCGTCGGGCCCGGGACGTCTTCCGTGCCGACACCCGACGCCTCTCGCGCTCCCGCGAAGTACCGCACCTGGATCATGGCGTCCCGGCCTCCGGACGAACCCAGTCACCCGACTTGCCGCCGGTCTTCGCCACGAGGCGGACGTCCGCGAGCGACACCGACTTGTCCAGGCCCTTGACCATGTCGACCACCGCCAGCCCGGCGACCGACACCGCGGTCAGCGCCTCCATCTCCACACCGGTGCGGTCGGCGGTGCGGACGGTGGCGGAGATGTGGACGCCGTCGTCGGTGACCTCGAGGTCCACCACCGCACCGTGCACGCCGATCACGTGTGCGAGGGGCAGGAGCTCGGCGGTGCGCTTGGCGCCCGCGATGCCGGCGATCCGGGCCACGGCGAGCACGTCGCCCTTCGGCACGTCCCCTGAGCGCAGGGCGGCCACGACGTCGGGCGCGCACGCGACGTGACCGGTCGCCGTCGCGGAACGAACGGTGGGCTGCTTGGCGGTGACGTCGACCATGCGGGCCTGGCCCCGGTCGTCGAGATGCGTGAAGGTCACGTGCTCAGCGTAGGAGATCGCGCGCCCGCTCTCACCGCCGTCCGTCCCTGGCGTTCCGCCCCGCTGTCGTCCCGGGGGCCGACCGGCCGGCCCCCGGGACGCGGTCATGACGAGCGAGCCGCCGAACGGGCGGCGATCCGGGCCACCGCCCGCTGCGCGCCGCGCGCGGCGACACGCTTGGCGAGCACGGCCGTCCCGGCGGCGACCGCGGCGAACACGGTCGCCTGGACCATGTCGAGTTCCGGGTCGTCAGGCTTGGTAGGTGCGTCTTTACCGGTGACCTGCTTCCAGATCAGCGCCAGAGCCTTCTGTGCCGCCCATCCGGCGGCGAACGTGAGGGCAATGGTGCCGATCTTCACCGCAAGTGTCGGTTCCGTCTCATTCTCGGCCACGGACCCACCGTATCGGCATCCGTGTCGGACAGCAGAGGTAGGCTGCCGAGAACAACGACAGGGGAGCCCCCGCCACCGAACGACGCGGGCGCTGAGAGTGCGGTTCGCCGCAGACCCTCGAACCTGATCCGGTTAGCACCGGTGGAGGAAGTCGAAAGGACCTTTCATGACCATGTTCCGCCGTACCGCCGTGACCGCGGCGACAGCTGCGTCCGCCGCGGCCGCCCTGCTGCTCACCGGCTGCACCGGGCAGCCCGCCGGCGAGCAGGACGCCGATGCCTCGCCGGCGTCGGACACCGTCACGCTCGTCACGCACGACTCGTTCGCCCTCAGCGACGGCATCCTCGAGGAGTTCGAGGAGGAGAGCGGGTACACGGTCGAGGTGAACGCCGCCGGAGACGCCGGCACGCTCGCGAACCAGCTCGTGCTGACCAAGGACGCGCCGCTCGGCGACGCGGTGTTCGGTATCGACAACACGTTCGCGTCGCGCGTCACCGACGAGGGCGTGATCTCCGGCGACCTCGAGCAGATCGACCAGGGCGACGTCTGCATCAACGCGGACAAGGAGTGGCTCGCCGAGCAGAACCTGGACGCCCCCGAGACCCTCGAGGACCTCGCCGAGCCCGAGTACCAGGGCCTGCTCGTCGTGACGAACCCCGCGACGTCGTCCCCCGGACTCGCGTTCCTGCTGGCCACGTACGACGCGTTCGGGCCCAACGGCTTCGGCGACTACTGGTCGGCGCTGCGGGAGAACGACGTCAAGGTCGTCGACTCCTGGGAGGACGCCTACTACGTCGACTTCTCCGGCGCGGACGGGGAGGGCGACCGCCCGCTCGTCCTGTCGTACGCGACGTCGCCGGCCTACACCGTGACCGAGGACGGCGAGTCGACCACCACCGCGCTGCTCGAGACCTGCTTCCGCCAGGAGGAGTACGCCGGCGTGCTGACCGGCGCCGAGAACCCGGACGGCGCCTGGGAGCTGGTGAGGTTCCTGCAGTCGGAGACGGTCCAGGCGGACCTGCCCGGTTCGATGTACATGTATCCGGCCGACGAGGACGTCGCCCTGCCCGAGGAGTGGGCCAAGCACGCCCCGCTCGCCGACGACCCGTACCAGGTGGATCCGGCGGAGATCGCGGAGCACCGTGACGAGTGGATCGAGGCGTGGACCGCGATCGTGCTGGGATGAGCGCCCGGCGGACGTCCGATCCGCGAGGGTTCCATGCGCGGACGCGTTCACGGGCCCCAGGGGGCCCTCCACTTCGGGAAAGATACGTCCGCGCCTGGTCCCCTGACGCTCCGGCAATCCGCCGAGCGCTCGCCTGGGGCACGGTCGCGCTCATCCCGCTGCTGTTTGTGGGGCTGTTCTTCGCGTGGCCCGTGGCGACGCTGGTGGCGCGCGGATTCGTCGCCGACGGCGCGCTCGACCTGACCGGGTTCGCGGACGTCCTCGGCCGCCCGCGTACCTGGCGCCTGGTCGGCCTGACGCTCGCCCAGTCCCTCCTCGGTACGGCGTTCTCGCTCCTCGCCGGACTGCCCGTCGCGTTCCTCCTGTACCGCCGCGCGTTCCCCGGCCGAGGCCTGCTGCGCGGACTGGTGACCGTCCCCTTCGTGCTCCCGACCGTGGTGGTCGGCGTGGCGTTCCGCAGCCTGTTCGTGCCCGACGGCGCGCTCGGGTTCCTCGGCCTGGAGGAGACCCTGGGCGGGATCGTCGTCGCGCTCGTCTTCTTCAACCTCTCCGTCGTGGTGCGCACCGTGGGCGGGCTCTGGGAGCGCCTCGACCCTCGCGCCGAGCAGGCGGCCGCCGCACTCGGCGCCTCGCCCCAGCGCGTGTGGTGGACGGTCACGCTGCCGTCGCTGGCCCCCGCGCTCGTCTCGGCGGCGTCGGTCGTGTTCCTCTTCTGCGCGACGGCGTTCGGCGTCGTCATGGTGCTCGGCGGCGCGCGGTACGGCACCGTCGAGACCGAGATCTGGGTGCGCACCACGCAGTTCCTCGACCTGCGGTCGGCGGCCGTGCTCTCGATCCTGCAGCTCGTCGTCGTGGCTGCCGCCCTCGCCATCTCCGCGCGCACCCGCAGCCGGCGCGAAGCCGCCCTGCACCTCGTCAGCGACCGCACGTCGGCCCGGCCGCTGCGCTGGTCGCGTGGTGACGTGGCGATGGTGGCGGCTACCGCCGCCGTCGTCGGCGGACTGATCCTGCTACCGCTCGGCGGCCTCGTGCTGCGCTCGTTCCGCGGACCCGACGGCGCTCTCGGGCCGGCGAACTACGTCGCGCTCGGCACCACCGGCGAGCGCGGCGCGCTGACCGTCACGGTCTGGGAGGCGCTCGGCAACTCCCTGCGCACCGCGACATGGGCGTGTGCGATCGCGCTGGTCGTGGGCGGCCTGGTCGCGCTCCTCGCGTCCCGCCGCCCGCGCGGGACCGGAGCCCGCCGGGCGGTGTCCCTGCTGGACGGCTTGTTCATGCTGCCTCTCGGCGTGTCCGCCGTGACCGTGGGCTTCGGGTTCCTCGTCACCCTCGACCAGCCGCTCGGCGTCCAGTACGACCTGCGCACCTCGCCCGCGCTCGTGCCGATCGCGCAGGCGGTGGTCGCGGTCCCGCTCGTGGCACGCACCGTGCTGCCGGTGCTGCGCGCCATCGACCCCCGGCTGCGCGAGGTCGCGGGGACCCTGGGCGCGGGTCCTGGGACGGTGCTGCGCACCGTGGACCTGCCGCTCGCGGCGCGCTCCCTCGGGCTCGCCGTCGGGTTCGCGTTCGCGGTGTCCCTCGGGGAGTTCGGCGCGACGTCGTTCCTGGTGCGGCCGCAGAGCGAGACCCTGCCGATCGTGATCTTCCGGCTCATCGGGCGGCCGGGGGCCGAGAACTACGGGATGGCACTCGCGGCGTCGGTGGTGCTGGCCACCCTGACGGCGATGGTGATGATGCTGGCGGAGCGCCTGCGGGGCGATCATGGCGGAGGAGAGTTCTGATGGTGTCGCTCAACTCGGGCACCCGGTCGCCGGACACGGCCACCGGTTCAGGAGGGCGCGGGGACGGGGCGGGGCTCGCCGTGCGCGACGTCGTCGTGCGCTACGCGAAGGCGCCCGGCAGGCCGTGGCGGCGGGAGCGGGTCACCACCACCGCCGTCGACCGCGTCTCGATCGACGTGGACCAGGGCGAGATCGTCGCGCTGCTCGGGCCGAGCGGGTGCGGCAAGTCGTCGCTCCTGCGTGCCGTCGCGGGGCTGGAGCCGCTCGCCGGCGGCACGGTCACGTGGGACGACGTCGACGTCACGGGCGTGCCGGTGCACCGCCGCCAGTTCGGCCTGATGTTCCAGGACGGGCAGCTCTTCCCGCACCGCGACGCCGGGCGGAACGTCGCCTACGGGCTCGAGGCGCAGCACGTCCCCGGCCCGCGGCGGGCCGAACGCGTCGCCGGGTTGCTGGACCTGGTGGGCCTCACGGGCTTCGAGCGTCGCCGGGTCGCGACGCTGTCCGGGGGAGAGCGGCAGCGGGTCGCGCTCGCGCGGGCGCTCGCGCCGAGCCCGCGCCTGCTGCTCCTCGACGAGCCGCTCTCCGCGCTCGACCGCAGGCTGCGCGAGCGCCTGGCGGCCGACGTGCGCCGGGTGCTGAAGGAGACGGCGACGACGGCGCTGTTCGTCACCCACGACCACGACGAGGCCTTCGCGGTCGCGGACCGGGTCGGGGTCATGTCCGGCGGGCGTCTGCTCCAGGTCGCTCCACCGGACGAGCTCCGCGAGAAGCCGGCATCCCGCGAGGTGGCGGAGTTCCTCGGGCTGACGTGACCTGGCCTCCGGCTTGCCGTCCTGCCGGCCCGCTGGTCCCGCCGTTTCGTCGGCCTGCCGTCCCGCAGTCCCGCCCGCGGCCGCGCATCGCGGAACGGCCCCGCCACGGCCGTCGTCGGACGTTAGGTTTGAGCCATGCGCACCGAGCTTGCCAAGCAGCCTGTCGACGCCACGACCACGTCCGCCTGGGCGGACCTCTCCCGGCTCTCCGAGGACCTCCGCCCGGACCTGCGGAGCTGGTTCGACACCGACCCCGGCCGGGCCGAGCGGTTCGCCTTCCAGGCCGCCGACCTGTATGTGGACCTGTCCAAGAACCTGCTGACCGACGACGTGCTGGCGGCGCTGACCGCCCTCGCCGAGCAGACGGGTGTCGCCGAGCGCCGGGACGCGATGTTCGCCGGCGAGCACATCAACGTCACCGAGGACCGTGCCGTCCTGCACACGGCGCTGCGCCGGCCGGCGGGCGCGGTCCCCGCGCTGCACGTGGGCGGTCAGGACATCGACGCGGACGTGCAGACCGAGCTGGAGAAGGTCTACGCCTTCGCCGAGAAGGTCCGGTCCGGCGAGTGGACCGGTGTGACGGGTCAGCAGGTCCGCACGATCGTGAACATCGGCATCGGCGGCTCGGACCTGGGTCCGGTCATGGCGTACGAGGCGCTGGAGCCGTACGTCGCCGAGGGGCTGGAGTGCCGGTTCGTCTCGAACATCGACCCGACGGACGTCGCGCAGAAGACCGCCGACCTCGACCCCGCGACCACGCTGTTCATCGTCGCGTCGAAGACGTTCGGCACCCTGGAGACGCTCACCAACGCGCGGCTCGCCCGCGACTGGCTCTGGCGGTCGCTGGTGTCGGCGGGCGCGATCGAGGACAGCGACGAGGGGCGGTCCGGCGCGGTCGCGAAGCACTTCGTCGCGGTCTCGACGGCCCTGGACAAGGTGGCGGCGTTCGGCATCGACACCGAGAACGCCTTCGGCTTCTGGGACTGGGTGGGCGGCCGGTACTCGATGGACTCCGCGATCGGCACGTCGCTCGCGATCGCCGTCGGGCCCGAACGGTTCGCCGAACTGCTCGCAGGCTTCCACGCGATGGACGAGCACTTCGCCACGGCGCCGCTCGAGCGGAACGTGCCGGTGCTGATGGGCCTGCTGAACGTCTGGTACACCAACTTCCGCGACGCGCACACGCACGCCGTGCTGCCGTACGCGCAGCAGCTGCACCGCTTCCCGGCCTATCTGCAGCAGCTCACCATGGAGTCGAACGGCAAGTCCGTCCGCTGGGACGGCTCGCCGGTCACCGCCGACACCGGCGAGGTCTTCTGGGGCGAGCCCGGCACCAACGGGCAGCACGCGTTCTACCAGCTCATCCACCAGGGGACGCGGCTGATCCCGGCGGACTTCATCGCGGTCGCGCAGCCCGCGTACGGGCTCACCGACCCGGTGGGCGACGGCAAGGCAGTGTCCCCGGGCGCCGATGTGCACGGACTGTTCCTGGCGAACTTCTTCGCGCAGACGAAGGCGCTGGCGTTCGGGAAGACGGCGGACGAGGTCCGCGCCGAGGGCACGGCCGAGGAGCTCGTGTCGGCGCGCGCGTTCAGCGGGAACCGGCCGACGACGTCGATCCTCGCGCCCGCCCTCACGCCCTCGGTGCTCGGGCAGCTCGTGGCGCTCTACGAGCACATCACGTTCGTGCAGGGCGTGGTGTGGGGGATCGACTCGTTCGACCAGTGGGGCGTGGAGCTCGGCAAGAAGCTCGCCCTGGAGATCGCCCCGGCGGTCGCGGGCGACGAGGCGGCCCTGGCCGCCCAGGACACCTCGACGGCCGCCCTCATCGCCAAGTACCGCGAACTCCGCGCCTGACAGATCACTCCGCCGCCCGGCTGACCCCAGCCCGGCGACGACACCCCGAGCGCGACCACGCCATTGTGTGTGGTGGAAGCCCTTCCACCACACACAATGGCGTGCTCGGCGGGAATGACGTGGTCGACGCGCGATCGGGCACGACGGCAGGGCCGGCGAGGTCGGCCGGGCCGGGCCGGGTCGCCGGCTCTCGGGCCGGCCGTCCGGGAAGGGGCGAGGCTGTGGCTAGACCGTGTTGTTCGCCCAGGGGAGGTTGGCCGTGCTCGCGGACGGGAGGAAGGTGGCGCGGGCGCGCTGCATGACCCAGAGCAGCGCCTGGCGCTGGCTCTCCAGCTCGACGGGTTCCGCCGCCGCGTGCTCGGCCCGCTCGTGCAGCATCGCGAGCTCGGTCGCGGCCTGCTGGTACTCACGCATCGCCGTCCCCGACGCCCGGCCGCCGCGGGAGGTCGCCCACTCGCGTGCCGCCTTGCGGGCCTTCAGCGAGCTGAGCATCTGGACGTCGACCATCGCCACGACGCCCGTCGGGATGTACTTCGGCAGGTAGTGCAGGATGAGGCCGACGAGCCGGCGACGTTCCCGCTGCACCACCACGACCAGGACGATCATCACGACCAGGCCGATCAGGTACGCGGACGCCAGGCCGCCGATCCCCCGGGAAGACGCCGCGTTCCACAGGCTGTGCAGGGCGATCGCACCCGTCAGGCCGATCAGCGGCGCCGCGAAGCGGAGCGTGCCGGGCCGGCTCATCGCCGCGACCGCGACGCCGATCCCGGTCATCGCCGTGCACAGCGGGTGCAGCAGCGGCGCGATGACCGCACGCATGAGGAACACGAAGCCGAGCTGCTCCTCCTCGGCGGCCTCGATGAAGTAGGTGATGTTCTCCGTGGCGGCGAAGCCCAGGCCAACCATCGAGGCGTAGATGATGCCGTCGGTGAGGCCGTTGATCTCGTGGCGCCGGAACCAGAGCATGCCGAACAGCACGAACGCCTTGAGCACCTCCTCCACGATCGGCGCGCCGACCACCGCGGTCCAGTACCAGCCGTCGTCGGCACTCACGAGAAGGTCGGTGATGACCACGAAGTGCAGTGTGTTGAGCACCATCGACACCAGCGCCGCCACGCCCGCGCCCCACAGGAACGCGAGGATCAGCGCGTTCTTGGGCTCCGGTTCCATCCGGTCCAGCGCGAGGATCACCGGCAGCCAGATCCCGAGCGGGAGCAGGGCGAGGAGCAGCCCCACGACGAACGAGGCCCCGCCGTCGATCGCGTCGAACGCGAGCACGATCATCAGGCATACGGAGGAGAACGCGATGGCCACGATCACCCCCGTGGGCGCCCGGCCTGGCGGACGGCCCCGAAGGATCGCACTCGGGTCGACGGTCATGGACGCAGAGCCTAGTGAAGTTCACCTGCTCGGGGCGACCCCGGCTCGGCGGTAGCCTGGCGTCCGTGCACAATGTCGCCCTCGAGCTGGCCGTCCAGGACCCCGCAGGCGCGCGGATCGCGTCCGACGTCGGCGCCCGGCGGGTGGAGCTGTGCTCCGCTCTCGGGGCGACGGGCGGTCTCACGCCCAGCGCCGCCCTCATCGAGGCCGCGATCGACGCCGCCGCCGTGGTCCCCGAGACGGCGGGCGCCCCGATCCTGGAGGTCCACGTCCTGATCCGGCCGCGCCCGGGCGGGTTCACCTGGTCCGCCGAGGAGCGCGACCTGATGGTCCGCGAGACGATCCTGTCGGTCGACGCGGGGGCCGACGGCGTCGTCGTCGGCGCCCTCACCCCCGACGGGACCGTGGACGAGGACACGGTCCGCGCCCTCGTCGCGGCCGCCGGCGATGCCGAGGTGACCTTCCACCGGGCGCTCGACATGGTGCCCGACCAGCTCACGGCGCTCGACCGGCTCGCCGACCTCGGGGTCACGCGCGTCCTGACCTCGGGCCAGGCCGCCCGGGCGGGCGAGGGCGTGGAGCGCCTGGCGCTGCTGGCGGAACGCAGCGCCGACCTGGGCGTGGAGATCATGGCGGGCGGCGGCGTCCGGATCGAGGACGTGCCGGCCCTGGCGGCCGCGGGCGTCGACGCGATCCACCTGAGCGCGAAGCGGGTCGTGACGGACGACGCCGGACCCGGCGGCGGCACCGGAAGCTACGAGACCACCGACGCCGACGTCGCGCGGGCCGTCGCGAAGGCCGTCCGCGAACTGCAGCTGCGGTAGCCAGGACGCCGTCGTCGGTCCCGCTCCCGGCACCGTGCGAGGATCTTCCGCATGCCGTACGAGATCAGCCCCGTCCGCGCCGCACAATGGCGCGAGATCCGTGACCTGCGCATGATCGCCCTCCAGGACGAGCTGGCGCCCTACGCCTTCCTCGCCACCTACGAGACGGAGTCCGCCTACCCCGACGAGTTCTGGGTCCACCGCGCACGGACGTCGTCCCTCGACGCCGGGCCGGACGCGGACGCCCGGCAGTTCGTCGCCGTGTCCGACGACGGCCAGTGGGTGGGCACCGCCGTCACACTGATCGAACGGGCGGGAAAGCAGGACTTCGCGGACCTGCCGATCGAGTACGACGGCGCGCACGTCGTCGGCGTCTACGTCCGGCCCGAGCACCGGGGCGGCGGGCTCGTCGACCAGCTGTTCGACGCCGCGCTCGGCTGGGCCCGCGAACGGGACCTGGACCGCGCCCGGCTCTACGTGCACCAGGACAACCCCCGCGCGCAAGGCGCCTACCGCCGCCTCGGCTTCACCGCGACCGGCAGGACGTTCACCGGGGCCATGGGCCCGGAGCTGGAGATGGCCCGAACCCTGTGACGCCATGTCGGTGTCCGGTGCGATGATGCGGACATGAATTCCGCCACACCCGCCGACGTCGTCGGACGCCTCACCGTGGAGCAGAAGGCTCGACTCGTCGGTGGGGCGTCGTACTGGACCACCGCCGACCTGCCCGGCGTCCCCGCCGCGTTCCTCGCCGACGGACCCCACGGCGTACGGCGGCTCGATCCCGCGAACGGCGCGATCGCCGGAGCCGAGCCCGCCACCTGCTTCCCCACCGCCGCGGCGCTGGGCGCGACGTTCGACGTCGCCCTCGCCGAACGCGTCGGTGCCGCGATCGGCGCCGAGGCGGCGGAGAAGGGCGTCGGCGTGGTGCTCGGACCCGGCGTGAACATCAAGCGCTCACCGCTGTGCGGCCGGAACTTCGAGTACGTGTCCGAGGACCCGCTGCACGCCGGACAGGTCGGCGCCGCGCTCGTGCGCGGCATCCAGTCCGCGGGCGTCGGCGCGTGCGTCAAGCACTTCGTCGCGAACGACCAGGAGACCGAGCGGCTACGCATCTCGGCCGACATCGACGAGCGCACCCTCCGCGAGATCCACCTCAGGCCGTTCCAGCGCGTGGTCACCGAAGCTCGCCCATGGACGGTGATGAGCTCCTACAACCGCGTCAACGGCACCTACGTCGGCGAGGACCCGCGCCTGCTCACCAGCATCCTGCGCGACGAATGGGGATTCGACGGGCTCGTCATGTCCGACTGGCTCGCCGTGCACGACCGCATCGCGGCCCTGCGCGCCGGCCTCGACCTCGAGATGCCGGCACCCGGCGAGGCACGCGTCCGGCAGATCGTCGACGCGGTGAAGTCCGGCGAACTGCCCGAGCAGGACGTCGACCGCGCCGCCGAACGCGTCGTCGCCCTCGCACACCGCGTCCGCGACACGGAAGGCCCCGCCGACGCCACCGACCTCATCGACCACCACGACCTGGCACGGGAGGCCGCCACACGCGCGATCGTGCTCCTGCGGAACGAACCGGTCGCCGGCACCCGGGCAGCCGCCGAGCAGGACGCCCCCGACGCGACCGCCTCCGCCGGCGAGGCAGCCCCCGCACCCCTGCTCCCGCTCGCGAAGGACGCCCGGATCGCCGTCGTCGGCGAGCTCGCCCGCACCCCCCGGTACCAGGGAGCCGGATCGTCCCAGGTGGTCCCCACCCGGCTCGACGCCGCACTCACCGCGCTCACCGAGGACTTCCCCGACCTCGCCTTCGCCCCCGGATACGCGCTCGGCCGCGAAGCGGGCGACGACACGGCGCTCGCGGCGGAGGCGATCGCGGAGGCGAGCGACGCCGACGTCGTCCTCTTCTTCGCCGGCCTGCCCGACGCCGCGGAGGCCGAAGGCCGTGACCGCACCCACATCGACCTGCCGAGGGTGCAGGTCGACCTGCTCGAGTCCGTGCTCGACGTGAACCCGCGGGTGGTCGTGGTGCTGTCCAACGGCTCCGTCGTGCGGCTCCCGTTCGCCGAACGCGTGCCCGCGCTCGTCGAGGGCTGGCTGCTGGGCCAGGCGGGCGGGCAGGCCACCGCCGACGTGCTCACCGGCCGCGTCAACCCGTCCGGCCGGCTGTCCGAGACGATCCCGCACCGCCTCGCCGACAACCCCACCTACCTGAACTTCCCGGGTGAGGACCTGCACGTGCGCTACGCCGAGGGCGTGTTCGTGGGACACCGCTGGTACGACGCCCGCGAGATCGACGTCGCGTTCCCGTTCGGGCACGGCCTGTCGTACACGACGTTCGGCTACGAGGGCCTCACGGCGACGACGAGCGACGACGAGCTGCGCGTGACCCTCACTGTCACGAACACGGGCGACCTGCCCGGCCGCGAGGTGGTGCAGTGCTACGTGGGGCGGGACATGTCGGCCATGACGCGGCCGCCGCGGGTGCTCGCCGCGTTCGACGTCGTCGAGCTGGAGCCCGGCGAGTCCCGGCGCGTCGAGCTGGCGGTGCCCACGACCGAACTGGCGCACTGGAGCGTGCGGGACGGGGGCTGGGTCACCGAGGGCGGCACCTGGCGCGTCGAGGTCGGCGCGTCGAGCCGCGACCTGCGGCTCGCGGACGACGTCGAGATCCCCGGCGACGACGCCGTGCGGCCGCTCACGCCCGGCTCGACGATCCGGGAAGCGGTCGCGGACCCGACGGTCGGTCCGCTGATCAGCGGCGCGCTCGACGCCATGGACGAGGACCTGCGGGAGATGACGCTTGCGATCCCGGTCGGGCGGATACCGTTCGTCCCCGATTCCGGCGTGAGCGAGAAGCAGCTCGCGGACCTCATCGCGCTGTCCGACGGCTCGGCAGGCCGGATCAAGCGGACGGCGGCGAAGGTGCTGGGATCGATCTCGGCGCGCCGGAGGCTCGGGTCGCGTTGACGCGAGGCCTGCCCGAGTTGCTACGGTGCGTCAGAGGACGTTACCTACTCGCGCGACCTCTTACCTGCAAGCACAGTGCCGTGCCCGAGCTGCCGTGCGGGCGGGGGCTGTCGACACGCGTGTTGCCCCAGGAGGCCGACCGTGGTGCGTCATGAGCAACGAGTTCGCCCGCGTTCGCGGACGCTGCTGCTCCGCATCGTCCTCGTGCTGCTGGCCGGGATCGCGGCGATGATCCTGGTGAACCCGTCCGGGACGGATTTCCGCGACGCCCCGGGGGAGCTTCCCGGTGGTACGCCCACGATCGGTGAACTGGTGCCGTTCCGGCGGTGACGACGTCGGCGCGCGTAGCCGGTCAGGACGCCGCGGTCAGGACGCCGCGGTCAGGACGCCGCGGGCGGGGCGGTACTGGCGCGCTCCACGAGGCGCGTGGGCAGGCGCGTGTGGTGCCCCTGCCCGGTACGGGGCCCCTCGCTCTCGATCAGCGAGACGACCATCCGGAGCGCCTCGGCACCCATCTCGCGCAGCGGCTGCGCGACGGTCGTCAGCGGCGGTCGTGCCGCGGCGGCCTCAGGGACGTCGTCGTACCCGACCACCGAGAGGTCTTCCGGAACCCGCAGCCCGAGCTCACCGGCGACCTCCACGACGTGGAGCGCCGACAGGTCGTTCGCGGCGAAGACGGCCGTGGGCCGGTCGGGCCGGTCCAGCAGCTCGTGCGCGGGCCGGTCGGCCAGGTCGGGGCGGTACCCGCCGGTGAGGACCAGGCTCGGGTCCACGGTGAGCCCGGCGTCGCTCATGGCCTGGCGATAGCCCAGCTCGCGGAGCCGGGCCGACTCGAGGTCGCGGCGCCCGCCGAGGTGGCCGATCCGGGTATGGCCGAGGCCGATGAGATGCTCCGTCGCCATGCGTGCCCCCGCGAGGCTGTCGGAGTCGACGGTGGCGGGCCCGGTCGGACCGGTGTGCGGGTCGATGGCGACCACGGGGATGCCCTCGTCCGTCGGGACCTGGACCGTGGGCGTGACGATCACGGCGCCGTCGATGAGCGTGCCGCCCAGCCGCGACAGCGAACGCCGCTCCCAGCCCACGCGGTCGGAGGTGTCGCCTCCGCCGGAGTAGGCGAGCAGCTCGTAGCCGGTTCCCTCGACGGCCTTGGAGATCGCCTTGAGGAGCTCGGTGCTGAAGGGCTCGAACTCGGCGACGAGCACGCCGATCACGTTGGTGCGCCGGCGGCGCAGGCTGCGGGCGACCAGCGAGGACTCGTATCCCAGCTGGTCGACCACCTCGAGGACGCGGCTCGCGGTCGTCTGGGCCACCCCGTAGCGTCCGTTGACCACCTTGGACACCGTCGCGACGGACACGCCCGCCGCCCGCGCGACGTCGGTGATCGTCACACGGCCGGCACGGTGGGCACCACCATCGGAGCCCTCCTCCGACCGCTCGCCCGGCGACGGGAACTGGGGCGATGACGTCGCTGTTTCCGCCTCATCGTCGCTCTCCGCCCCGGTGCTACCAGGAAAATTCGTACCGCTCTGCACGAAGGAGACACTACCTTGACTACGGTGATGCTTCGCGCCGAGGTTCTTTGTTTCGAAATCGATATCGACAACGTTTGACCAACGGATGTGTCACCTGTCACTCTCGTCGTTGACAGACTCTTCCTGTCGACTCCGTCGAAGAAGACCAAGGGGTTCTGAACCATGACAAGGACGAAGCGAAGCGCGGCCGTGATCGCGCTGGGCTCGGTCGTCGCGCTTCTCGCGGCCGCATGCGCCGGTCAGGGCGGTGGTGGTGGCGGTAGCACCGATGCCGACGCCGACACCATCACCTGGTGGCACAACTCGAACACCGGTGAGGGCAAGGAGTACTACGACCAGGTCGCCGAAGACTTCGAGGCCGAGACCGGCGTCACGGTCGAGGTGAGTGCGATGCAGCACGAGGACATGACGACGAAGCTGCAGGCGGCGTTCCAGTCCGGGAGCGACGACCAGATTCCGGACGTCTACATGAGCCGCGGCGGCGGCGAGCTGCAGACGGAGGTCGAGACCGGCGTGGTCCGCGACCTCACGGAGGACGCCGCGGAGGAGATCGGGAAGATCTCGGCCTTCGCGGGGCAGTACACGGTCGACGAAAAGGTTTACGCACTCCCCTTCTCCATGGGGATCGTCGGTTTCTGGTACAACCAGGACCTCTTCGCCGAGGCCGGGATCGACGAGGTCAACCCGAGCCCGACAATCGAGGAGTTCTCCGGGTACATCGAGCAGCTGGACGCCGCCGGCATCACGCCGCTCTCCGTTGGTGCCAAGGATGCCTGGCCGGCCGCGCACTACTGGTACTACGCCGTGGTCCGCGAGTGCCCGTTCGAGACCGTCGAGGGCGCGATCGAGAGCAAGGACTACTCGGACCCGTGCTTCCTCGAGGCCGGCGAGCATGTCGAGGACGTCATCGCGCAGGAGCCGTTCAACAAAGGCTTCCTCTCCACGGGTGCGCAGGAAGGCCCGACATCGGCGTCCGGTCTGCTGGCGACCGAGAAGGTGGCCATGGAGCTGGCCGGGCACTGGGAGCCGGGCGTGGCCGGCGGCCTGACCGAGGACGAGCAGGTGCCCGATTTCCTCGGCTGGTTCGCGTTCCCGACGTTCGACGGCCAGGGCGGTGCCGCGGCCGATCAGATGGGTGGCGGTGACGCCTGGTCGGTGTCGTCCGGCGCCCCCGACGCCGCGGTCGACTTCGCCAAGTACCTCCTGTCCGACGAGGTCCAGCAGGGCTTCGCCGAGCGTGACATGGGCCTGCCGACCAACCCGGCCGCGACGGACTCCGTCACCGACGAGGCGCTCGCGCAGCTGATCCCGGTCCGGGACGGCGGCGGCAACACCCAGCTCTACCTGGACACGCGCCTGGGCCAGTCGGTCGGCGGCGCGATGAACGACGAGATCGCCCTCATGTTCGCCGGTGAGGCGGGCCCGCAGGACATCGTCGACGCGATCCAGTCGGCAGCCGAGTCGGAGTGAGTGACGTGGCAGACGACGTGACCACGCGAGATGTGGCCGCTTCGCCTGCGACGTCGCCCGTGCCGAGCGCCGCCGATCGCACCTCGCAGGTGCGGTCGGCGGCCTCCGCGCGAGGCGGACGCCGCGGGATGAACTCGCAACTTCGCAAGCGCCTCGAGATCTTCTTCTTCGTGGCGCCCGCCCTGGCGCTCTTCGGACTGTTCGTCATCGTTCCGATCGCGACGGCCGTGCAGATGTCGCTCTTCCGGTGGAAGGGGATCGGGCCGCTCGTCGACTTCGTGGGCCTGCGCAACTACGCGTCCGTGCTGACGGACGAGGTCTTCACGGACGCGGTGCTCCACAACCTGATCATCGTCGTCCTGTCGATCGTGATCCAGCTTCCCCTGGGACTGGCGATCGCGCTGCTCCTGAACCGCAAGATGTGGGGGCAGAGCGCACTGCGCACCATCATCTTCGTGCCGTACGTGCTGGCCGAGGTGGTCGCCGGCGTGATCTGGCTGCAGCTCCTGCAGCCGGAGTACGGCGTCATCGACGCCGTCCTCGGCGCCGTCGGCCTGGAGAGCCCGGACCAGGGCTGGCTCGGGGACACCGACCTGGCGCTGTGGACCCTGATGGCGGTCCTGACATGGAAGTACCTCGGCCTGGCCGTGATCCTCTTCCTCGCCGGGCTGCAGGGCGTGCCCGAGGAGCTCTACGAGGCCGCGCAGCTCGACGGTGCCACGTGGTGGCAGGTGCAGCGCAAGATCACGATCCCGCTGCTCGGCCCGACGCTGCGCACGTGGGCCTTCCTGTCGATGATCGGTTCGCTCCAGCTCTTCGACATGGTGTGGATCCTGACCCGCGGCGGCCCCGCGAACGCCACGACCACCATGGCGACCTTCCTGGTCAACGAAGGAACCCAACGAGCCAACTTCGGGATCGCCGGTGCGGCGTCCGTGGTGCTGTTCGTCATCGCGCTGGTCATGGCGGTGCTCTACCAACAGCTGATCCTGCGCCGCGACACGCGGTCCGAGACCGGGAGGAAGTGACCGATGAGTGCATCGACCATGAACGATCTCTCCCTGCCGCCCACGACGCGGCGACAGCGTCCGGGGTTCCGCCCCACGAACGTCGTCGTGTACGGCATCGCGCTGGTGGTGGTCGCGATCACCCTCGGCCCCGTGATCTACGGGGTGCTCGGCGGGTTCCGCACCAATGCCCAGCTCGCCGAGGCGCCGGCCGGCGCGCCCGATCCCTGGGTCCTGGACAACTACATCGGCGTGCTGACCAACCCGAACTTCTGGCAGTACACGTGGAACTCCACGGCGGTCGCGCTCATCACGACGGCGGTCGTGGTGGTCTTCGGCGTCATGGCCGCGTATCCGATGGCGCGCTACGAGTTCAAGGGGCGCGAGGGCCTGTTCATGGTGTTCGTGGTCGGCCTGCTCTTCCCGGCCACGGTCGCCATCGTGCCGCTGTTCATCCTCGTCACGCAGAACCTGCAGCTCCACAACACCTGGATCGGCGTCGCCCTGCCGCAGGCAGCCTTCGCGCTGCCGATGACCGTGGTGATCCTGCGGCCGTTCCTGATGGCCCTGCCCAAGGAGCTGGAGGAGGCGGCCATGATCGACGGCACGAGCCGGATCGGCTTCTTCTGGCGGATCCTCATCCCGCTGTCCGGGCCGGGAATGGTCACCGTGGGCGTGCTGGCCTTCGTCGGGTCCTGGAACGCGTATCTCCTGCCGCTGCTGCTCCTCCAGGGCGAGATGAAGACCTTGCCCCTCGGCGTCGCGGACTTCTCGTCGGAGCACGCCTCCGACACAGCGGGCGTCTTCGCCTTCACCTCCCTCGCGATGATTCCCGCCCTCGTGTTCTTCCTGGCGATGCAGAAGCGGATCGTCAACGGACTCCAGGGTGCCGTCAAGGGCTGATCCCGGCCGAGCCGGAAAGCCCCCGACAGCATCCAGCACCTGCAGAAAGGACGGTCCGATGACCGATCTCGAAGTTGCCCTCCCCGCGATGCCCGAGGTGTCGGAGCGCGTGCACGACCTGCTCGCGCAGATGACCCTCGAGGAGAAGCTGGCCCAGATCGTCGGGTACTGGCTGGACCAGGGCGGCAACGTCGTCGCGCCCATGCAGGGCGAGATGGGCGGCGGCCGGGGTTCCGGTGAGCTCGCCGAGATCACCAAGCACGGCCTGGGGCACTACACGCGGGTGTACGGCACCCGCCCGGTCGAGCCGGCGGAGCGCGCCGCCTGGCTGTGGGAGGAGCAGCGGCGCCTGAAGCGCGAGACCCGGCTGGGGATCCCGGCCATCGTGCACGAGGAGTGCCTCACCGGCCTCGCCGCGTGGCAGGCTGCGACGTTCCCGACGCCGCTCGCCTGGGGCGCGTCCTTCGATCCCGGACTCGTCGAGGAGATGGGCCGGGCGATCGGCACCTCCATGTCGGAGCTCGGTGTGCACCAGGGCCTCGCCCCGGTGCTCGACGTCGTCCGCGATCCCCGCTGGGGCCGCGTCGACGAGTGCATCTCCGAGGACCCGTACGTGGTGGGGACCGTCGGCACGTCGTACGTCCGCGGCCTTCAGGACGCGGGCGTGCACGCCACGCTGAAGCACTTCGTGGGCTACTCCGGCTCCAAGGCCGGGCGCAACCACGCGCCCGTGAGTGCCGGCCCGCGCGAGATCGCCGACACCTACCTGCCGCCGTTCGAGATGGCGGTGCTGGACGGCGGTGTGCGCTCGGTCATGAACTCGTACACGGACGTCGACGGCGTGCCGATGGCCGCGAACGAGGAGTACTTCACGACGCTGCTGCGCGAGAAGTGGGGCTTCACGGGCGTCGTCGTCTCCGACTACTTCGCCGTGGCCTTCCTGACCGTGATGCACGCCGTCGCCGCGGACCGTGGCGACGCGGCCGCGCAGGCGCTCACGGCGGGGATCGACGTCGAGCTCCCGTCGGGCGACGCGTTCCTCGCGCCGCTGGCCGAGCGGATCCGCGCCGGCGAGTACGACGAGGGGTACGTGGACCGCGCGGTCCTGCGCGTCCTGGCGCAGAAGGAGGACCTCGGGCTGCTCGAGCCGGACGCCTTCGACGACGACCCGCCCTCGGAAATCGATCTCGACCCGCCCGGGCACCGCGACATCGCGCGCCGGCTCGCGGAGGAGTCCGTGGTGCTGCTCGCGAACGACGGCGTGCTGCCGCTGATCGGGGCCGACGGCGCGACGCCGGGCCGGGTGGCCGTCATCGGCCCGAACGCCGACCGGCCGGAGGCCCTCATGGGCTGCTACTCCTTCGCCAACCACGTGCTGGCGCATCACGAGCAGGTGGATATCGGTTTCGAGATTCCGTCCGTGCTTGAGGCGCTGCGCGGGGAGTTCCCTGGCGCCGAGCTGACGTACACGGCCGGCTCCGACGTGGAGGGCGCCGATACCTCCGGCTTCGCGGACGCGGTCGCGGCCGCCGAGGCCGCGGACGTCGCGGTCGTGGTGGTCGGCGACCAGGCCGGCCTGTTCGGGCGGGGAACCGTGGGCGAGGGCAACGACAGCGAGTCGCTGGAGCTGCCCGGTGTCCAGCGCGAGCTGGTCGAGGCGATCACCGCGACCGGCCGACCGGTGGTGATGGTGCTGCTCACCGGCCGCCCGTACAGCATCGGCTGGGCGCTCGACGGTGCCGGGCCGCGGCCGGCCGCGGTACTCCAGGCGTTCTTCCCCGGCGAGGAGGGCGGCACCGCCGTCGCGCGGATCGTCTCCGGACGGGTCAACCCGTCCGGGCGGCTGCCCGTGTCGCTGCCGCGAGGCACCGGGTCGCAGCCGTACGCGTACCAGCATCCGATCCTGGGCGGCCCTTCGGAGGTGACCAGCACCGACCCGACGCCGGCGCGGCACTTCGGGTTCGGCCTGTCGTACACGACATTCAGGCGTGCACTGGTCGCGGTGGACGGCGAGGTCGCGGCCGGCGGCGCGTTCCGCGCCGTCGTGCGGGTCACGAACACAGGAGACGTCGCCGGGGCCGACGTCGTGCAGCTGTACGGGCACGACGTGATCGGGTCGATCGCGCGGCCGACCGTACAGCTCCTCGGCTACGAGCGCGTGACGCTCGCGCCGGGGGAGACGGCGACCGTGACGTTCGACGTGCCCACGCAGCGGTTCGCGTTCTCGGACCGGAACCTGGTCCGGATCGTCGAGCCCGGCGACGTCGAGGTGTGGGTCGGCACGAGCGCAGGTGACAGCGTCGTCAAGGTGGTGGCCGAGGGCATCGCGGACACCGACGACGTGCGGGCCGCGGGCGGCGAGGACGGTGCCGTCGCCGGGGCCGAGGTCGACGGGCAGCCCGCGACGGGCCGCGCACCCCTCACGACCCGCCGGACGGTGCGCATCACCGGTGAGGCGCACGAGGTGACGACGTCGGACCGGCGCTGGGTCACCGCGACGATCGCGAGCCACTGACCGGTTGCGCGGCTCGGCGCGCCGTCGTACGGCGCGCCGAGCGGCAGCACCCGGCGGGACGCCGCCCCGGTGACCTCTCCTCGCCGGGGCGGCGTCCCGGTGGTGTGTCCGGCGGGGGGTCGTTCGGGGCAAGATGGGGTGATGCGAGTCGATGTGTGGTTGTGGGCCGTCCGGCTGTTCAAGAGCCGCTCGGTGTCGGCCGCCGCGTGCCGGGCCGGCCGGGTGCGGATCAACGGGAAGCCCGCCAAGCCGGCGTCGCACATTGCCATCGGTGATCGTGTGACCTGGCGCGACGCACTGCGCGGACGCGACGTCGAGGTGGTGGAGCTGCTGCCCAAGCGCGTCGGCGCGCCTCTGGCCGTGAAGGCGTACCTCGATCACAGCGAGCCGCTCCCGACGCGCGTCGAGCGCGAGGCGGTGGGCGTGCGGGACCGCGGCACCGGCCGCCCGACCAAGCGTGAGCGCCGGGAGATCGACCGCCTGCGCGGCCGTCGCGGGTGAGGACGATCGGCCCTGTCTGGTGAGGCGAAGTGCCCTGCCGTGATCTCCGCCCCTCTGATGTCGTAGAGACGCAGGGGTTCTACGAGGGGAGAGATCGATGAACAGCACGTGGCACAAGGGCGTCGTCGTCGGAGTCGACGGGTCGCCGGAGAGTCTGGCGGCGCTCGACTGGGCGGCATCCGCCGCGGACCGGCACCAGGCACAGCTCACGGTCCTGTCGATGTACGAGACGGCGCGGGCCCCGATGCCGGGCGTGCAGGCCGAGCTCCAGGACCTGCGCGTGGCGGCGGAGCAGGCGCTCCACCGGGCCGAGGGCCGGCTGGGCGACGCGCGCCCCGGGGGTCACGCCGTCGAGTTCGCCGTCGCGGCCAGCGCGGCGACACGCGTGCTCGTGCAGCGTTCCCGCACGGCGGACATGGTGGTCGTCGGACGGCGCGGCCTCGGCCGGGTGAGCCGGGCGCTGCTGGGATCCGTCTCCTCGACGGTGGTGGCTCAGGCGCACGGTCCCGTGGTTGTGGTTCCGCGTGAGGCAGGGACGGGAGCCCCGCGACGGATCGTCGCAGGCGTCGACATGCCCGACAAGGCGGACCGCATCCTGGAGCGCGCCTTCGCCGAGGCGGAGGTGTGCGGGTGCCGGCTCGACGTCGTGCGTGCCCTGGACGCCTCCCTGCTGGGCGACGCCCTGCGGGAGTACGACAGCTACGGGATGGCGCACCGGGCGGCAACGCAGGAGGCGGTCGCGCAGGACATCCGGAAGTGGTCCGAGAAGTTCCCGTCCGTGTCCGTCGCTCTGGCGGTCCGAGGCGGCCCGGCGGCGTCCGTCCTGGTGCACGACGCGATGCCGGACGACCTGCTCGTCGTCGGCGGCCGGCGGCACCACCGCATCGCGGGCAGGCTCCTCGGCTCGGTGACCGACCGGGTGGTGCGGGAGGCGGAATGCCCGACCATGGTGGTCAGGACCGAGTGACGAGGCGGCGCGGGTGGGCGGGCGCGAGGACGTCCCCACCCGCGTCGGGCCGTGTCGCCGCGGCGCGGCCGGGCCCTCCGTTCCGCCTCCGGTAGCGTGACGACATGCCCGCGCCCATGCCGCCGTCGGACATCGCCGACCGCATCTCCGCACTGCTGCACCGCCACCCCGTCTGGGACGGTCACAACGACCTGGCGTGGGAGGCGCGCGAGCAGGTCGGCTACGACTGGTCGGCGCTCGACATCGGTGCGGGCACGGTAGGACGGACGCACACGGACATCGCCCGGCTGCGGGCCGGCGGCGTCGGCGCACAGTTCTGGTCCGTGTACGTGCCGTCAGACCTGCCGCGCAGCGCGGCGGTCACCGCGACGCTGGAGCAGATCGACGCCGTGCGGCGCATGGTGGAGACCTGGCCGGACACGTTCGCGCTCGCCCGGACCGCCGACGACGTCGAGAAGGCCTGGGCCGCGGGCCGCATCGCCTCGCTCATGGGCGCCGAGGGCGGCCAGTCCATCGACTCCTCGCTCGGCACGCTCCGCATGCTGTACGAGCTCGGGGTGCGATACCTGACCCTCACGCACAACCACAACAACCCCTGGGCCGATTCGGCCACCGACCAGCCCTCCGCGCACGGCGGCCTCAGCGAGTTCGGGGTCGAGGTGGTGCGTGAGATGAACCGGCTCGGGATGCTCGTGGACCTGTCGCACGTCTCGGCGGCCACGATGGGTGCCGCGCTGGACGTCACCGAGGCGCCGGTCATCTTCTCCCACAGCTCCGCCCGCGCCGTCTGCAACGTTCCCCGCAACGTGCCCGACGACGTGCTGGCGCGCCTCGGCGGCAACGGCGGGCTGTGCATGGTGACGTTCGTGCCGGCGTTCGTGAACTCGGACATCGGGGCCTGGCGTGCCGAGGCGGCCGAGGCCGCCCGGGAGCGCGGCATCGACCCGGCGAACCACTCCGCGTTCAGCGCGTTCGGCAAGGAATGGGAGGTGGGCCACCCGATCCCGCCGACGACGCTGGACGACGTCGTCGCCCACGTCGAGCACGTGCGTGACGTCGCCGGGATCGACCACGTGGGCCTCGGCGGCGACTACGACGGCGCCAGCGGGTTCGCCCCCGGACTCGACGACGTGTCGGGGTACCCGAACCTGCTCGCCGCGCTCGCCGGCCGTGGCTGGTCCGACGCCGACCTGGCCAAGCTGGCAAGCGGCAACATGCTCCGCGTGCTGCGTGACGCCGAAGGCGTGGCGGCACGGTTTGCGGCGGAGCGCGGGCCGAGCACGGCACGGCTCGGCGACGAATGAACGATGCCGGCCGGTCCCGCCGGAGCGCGGCGGGACTCCGGCCGGCGACACCGTCCGCGGGGTCCGGTCAGGACCCCAGCTCGACGACCTTCCGCTGGAACCCGAGCGCCACCTTCTGCAGTGACTCGAGCGGGGTGTCGCCGTTGCGCTCGCTGATCTGCCCGATCATCGACCCCGACGCCGCGAGCAGGGCGACCATCACGTCGCGCGCCTCACCTCGGGTGGTGAGGGCCTCGTCGAGGAGCTCCTGGACCAGCGGCGAGCGCAGCCCCTCCTCCTCCGGGTCCAGCAACGCGGTGAGAAGAGCGATCGACAACGAACTGCCCTGGACGCTTGCCATGTGAACCCCCTGATGACAGCACTTGTTTGGGTGCCCGACCCGACGCGCCCCCTGCGCGCGTCCGACCGTGGCACTTGTGTATCGCACCTCGTGGCGCAGCGCCTGCTGACGGCCACATACGTTGCCTTGGCGGACCGCTCGCGCAAGATTCGCCGTGCTGTGCGCGGGGCGTCGTGCGTGGGTGAAATCACTTCATTTCACCCACGATGGGGGGTAATCCAGCTTGACCCGGACGAGTCAGGGCCGGAAGTCTTCATGCCGACCGCCCTGCCGACACCAGGCAGGGCGGCACGAACGTGAGGACGGGTGGGCAACCGGTGATGGGTCAGGGCACCGACAGATTCGCATCCGCGGCGACGAAGGCGGTGGCCCGTGCACTGGCCGCCGTCGTCGTGTGCGGCACGGCAGCAGGGGCGCTGACCGTGGCACCGGCCGCGGCGGTGGAGAGCGCGGCACAGGCCGCCTCGGCGGGCCCGGAAGGCGTGGCGGGTCCGGTGGGCGTCGCGGGCCTGGCGGGTGTGCCGGGTCCGACAGCCCCGGCAGGCGCGCCTCTGGCCGCATCGCAGGCAAGCACCAGGCTTCCGGCTCTGATCGCCGACGGCCTGGCGGAGGCGTCGCACAGCCGCTACGTGTACGACGGAGGCTCCCGGACCGTGAAGGCGACGGTCCGCACGACCATCCGGAACGCGAAGCCGGACCAGGGCCTCATGTACTTCTTCTGGAACTCCTACGGGATCCCGATCCCGAAGGGCGCCGAGAACGTCCGCGCGACGAGCGCCGGGCAGTCGCTGTCCGTGCGGTTCGAACCCACCGAGGACGAGTTCACGATCTGGGCGACGACGTCGTTCTCGAACCTGCGCTACGGACAGAGCCGGACGATCGACTGGAGCTACACGATCCCCGGCGATCCCATCCGCTCGAAGGGATACACCCGCGTCGGCAAGGGGTACGCCACCTTCGCGACGCAGGCGATCGGCGACCCGGGCTCGGTGAGCGTAGAGGTCGTCGCGCCCGAGGGCATGGAGTTCACCAGCCGGATCGCGGAGTTCAGCGAGAAGAAGGCCGACGGCAGGCGGACCTGGTCCACGAGCTCGGTGACGGACGAGTACGGCATCTGGTCCCCCGTCTCGCTGCACGACCCGGACCAGGCCGACACGACGAAGGCCGAGATCGGCGGCGAGGAACTGACCCTGCTCAGCTTCCCGGGCGACAAGAAGTGGACCAAGTTCGTCAAGAAGAGGCTCGACGACGGGCTGCCCGTCGTCGAGGAGATGGTGGGCCAGGAGTGGCCGGGTGGCCTGAAGAAGATCCGGGAGGACATCTCCACGGAGGTCATCGGGTTCGCCTGGTACGACACCCGGGCCGAGGAGATCGTCATCGGGGAGGACCTCGACGAACAGCTCTTCTACCACGAGCTGACGCACACCTGGGTGAACGGCGAGACCATGGAGGGCCGATGGCTCATCGAGGGTTTCACCGAGGCCATCGCGCGGCGGGTCGTCGAGGAGACCGGCGGAAAGCCCGAGCGGGACAAGGTCGCCCGCGACTCGGACGGCGCACTGGCGCTGAGCACCTGGCAACACCTCGCGGAGGGCTTCAGGGGCGCCGACGACGCCACGGAGAGCTATGCCTACTCGGCCGCTCCGGCGACGATCGAGAAGCTCGTGGCCGACCTCGACGACGAGGAGTTCACCGCCCTCGTGTCGGCCCTGCTGGAAGGCGAGTCCGCCTACGAGGCCCCGGGCGCCAAGCACATCGGCGACAAGGCCGACTGGCGGCGCCTGCTCGACCTGCTGGAGGACCGCGCCGGCGTCGAGGGCGCCCCGAAGACGCTCAAGACCTGGGTGCTCACCGACAAGGAGAAGAAGGAGCTGCCGAAGCGCGCGGAGGAGCGCGAGAAGTACTTCGCCCTCGACGAGGCCGACGGCGAGTGGCAGCCCCCGCAGGGCGTGCGCATCCGGATGACGGAGTGGGAGTTCGACCTCGCCGCCGAAGCGCGCAAGGAGATCGGTGACGAGGTCCCCGAGGCCGCCCGCCGCATCCAGGAGGCCGCCGCGGCCGCCGGGTTCCCCGCACCGTCCGACGCCCGCGAGGACTACGAGAAGGCCAGCACCGGCCTCCACTACGCCGACCTCGCCGAGATGATGCCCCGCGCCGCCGACGTGACCGAGCAGGTGAGCGACGTCGTGCAGCAGGTGGACGCGGAGCGCGACCCGGTCACGGAACTGGCCGAGCGGATGCTGCTCGTCGACGACGCCGCCGACAGCGCCGTGCACGACCTGGACGAGGGCAACCTCGACGAGGCGGCCGAGAGCGCCGACCGCACCGCCCAGCTCGTGGACCTCGCCCGGTGGGTCGGCATCCTGATGGTGGTCCTCGCGCTCGGCGCCGTGGCGCTCGTGGTCTGGCTGGTGATCCGTGCACGACGACGGCGCCGGGCGACTCCGGCGCTCGCGGCACCGGACGCGTCGGGGCTGCCGGAGCAGGCCGGGCAGTGGCTGTCCGACCAGGCTGCGCAGCAGGGCGCCGAGTCCGCACCGGCATCGGCGGAGCCGAACCCGGCGACGGACGAATCGGCGCGGCCGCTGCCGTCGCGCTCCGCAGCACAGCTTCCCCCGCCGGTGCTGCTGCCCCCGCCCACGGGCCCGTGGGACGACTCCGAGCCGGACGACTCCGGGGCGGGCGGTACCGCGCCGGGTGACGCCGCGCCGGGTGACGCCGCGCCGGAGGGCGCAGCCCCGGATGATTCGGCGCCCGGGGGTACCGAGTCGCCCGACAGCGGGCAGGTCGCGGAGCCGGACAGTCCCACGCCGGACGACATGGCGCCGGATGACACGACGTCAGAAGGGACCGACGACCGCGGACGGTGACGACCGGGGCGGGCATCCGGGGCGTCATGGCCGGCACGGCTAGGGAATAGCGGCCACGGGCCTAAAGTTGAGCCAGATGGACTCAACTTTGGGCCCGTCGGCTTGCCAGGCGGCGGCCGGGGATCTAAGTTGAGTGCAGCAGACTCAACCCGTGCGACGGCGGCTACCCCGGCCGCCGTCGGCCCCGCGAAGGAGAAGACATGTCCCGATCCGTCGGTATCGACCTGGGTACCACCAACTCGGTGGTCACCGTCCTGGAGGGCGGCGAGCCCACCGTCATCGCGAACGCGGAGGGCTCGCGCACGACGCCGTCCGTTGTCGCCTTCTCCAAGACCGGCGAGGTCCTGGTGGGCGAGGTTGCGAAGCGCCAGGCCGTCACCAACGTCGACCGCACCATCTCGTCCGTCAAGCGTCACATGGGCACGGACTGGACGCAGGACATCGATGACAAGACCTACACCGCGCAGGAGATCTCCGCCCGCATCCTGGGCAAGCTCAAGCGCGACGCGGAGGAGTACCTGGGCGAGCCCGTCACCGAGGCCGTCATCACGGTGCCGGCGTACTTCAACGACGCCGAGCGCCAGGCCACGAAGGACGCCGGGCAGATCGCGGGCCTGAAGGTGCAGCGCATCGTCAACGAGCCCACCGCGGCGGCCCTCGCGTACGGCCTGGACAAGGGCAAGGAGGACGAGCTGATCCTCGTGTTCGACCTGGGCGGCGGCACGTTCGACGTCTCCCTGCTCGAGGTCGGCAAGGACGAGGACGACTTCTCCACCATCCAGGTGCGCGCCACCTCCGGCGACAACCGCCTGGGCGGCGACGACTGGGACCAGCGCGTCGTCGAGCACCTGATCAAGCAGGTGAAGAACTCCGAGGGCGTCGACCTGTCCAAGGACAAGATCGCCCTGCAGCGCCTTCGCGAGGCCTCCGAGCAGGCGAAGAAGGAGCTCTCGTCCGCGACGAGCACCAACATCTCGATGCAGTACCTGTCGATGAGCGAGAACGGCCCCATCCACCTGGACGAGAAGCTCACGCGGGCGCAGTTCCAGCAGATGACGCAGGACCTCATCGACCGCACCAAGCAGCCCTTCCACGCCGTGATCCGCGACGCGGGCATCTCGGTGTCCGACATCGACCACGTCGTGCTCGTGGGCGGCTCCACGCGTATGCCGGCCGTGACCGAGGTCGTCAAGGAGCTCACCGGTGGCAAGGAGCCCAACAAGGGCGTGAACCCGGACGAGGTCGTGGCCGTCGGCGCCGCGCTGCAGGCCGGCGTCATCTCCGGTGACCGCAAGGACGTCCTGCTCATCGACGTGACCCCGCTGTCGCTCGGCATCGAGACCAAGGGCGGCGTCATGACGCGCCTCATCGAGCGCAACACCGCGATCCCGACCAAGCGCAGCGAGGTCTTCTCGACGGCGGACGACAACCAGCCGTCGGTGGCGATCCAGGTGTTCCAGGGCGAGCGCGAGTTCACCCGCGACAACAAGCCGCTGGGCGTCTTCGAGCTCACGGGCATCGCCCCGGCCCCCCGCGGCGTGCCGCAGATCGAGGTCACGTTCGACATCGACGCCAACGGCATCGTGCACGTGTCCGCGAAGGACCGCGGCACCGGCATGGAGCAGTCCATGAAGATCACCGGCGGTTCCGCCCTCCCCAAGGACGACATCGACCGCATGGTCAAGGACGCCGAGGCGCACGCCGAGGAGGACAAGAAGCGTCGCGAGGAGGCGGACACCCGCAACCAGGCCGAGGCCTTCGCCTACTCGATGGAGAAGCAGATCGCGGACAACCGCGACAAGCTCCCGGCCGACGTGGTCTCGGAGGTCGAGACGGACGTCGCCGCGGTGAAGACCGCCCTGGAGGGCGAGGACGCCGACGCCGTGAAGACCGCCTACGAGAAGCTGGGCGCGTCGTCCCAGAAGATCGGCCAGGCGCTCTCCGCGGCGGCCGAGTCCGAGGGCGGCCAGCCGGGCCCCGACGGCGCTCCGGCGAGCGGTGAGTCGAAGCCGGCGGCCGACGACGACGTCGTCGACGCCGAGATCGTGGACGACGAGAGCGACAAGAAGTGACCGAGCAGACGCCGCAGGACTCGCCGGGGCCCGAGAACTCGGGTGAGCGCCCGTTCGAGTTCACCGACAAGCGCAGGATCGACCCGGAGGCCGGTACGCCGCGGGAGCCGGACGTGAGCTCCCACGCTGCCGAAAGCGGTTCAGTCGAAGGCGGTTCCGCCGACAACGGGACCACCGGGGACGAGACCGTCGAGAACGAGGCCGACGTCGCCGACCCGCTGGAGGCGCTCGACTTCGAGCCGTCCGGCGAGGCCGGGGACGACGCCGCGGTGCTCGCCGCCAAGGCGGAGGCCGCGCAGCACCTCGACGCGCTCCAGCGCGAGCGCGCCAGCTTCACGAACTACCGCAACCGCGCCCTGCGTGATCAGGAGGTCGCGCGGGAGCGGGGCGTGCAGGACGTGCTGGCGGCGCTGCTTCCCGTGCTCGACGACGTCGAGCGGGCGAAGCAGCACGGCGAACTGAGCGGCCCGATGGCAGCCATCGCGGAGAAGCTCGACCAGTCGCTCGCCAAGTTCGGGATCGAGCGTTTCGGCCAGGTGGGTGAGGAGTTCGACCCGCAGGTGCATGATGCGCTCATGCACAACACCGATGCCGAGGCCACCATCACCACGGTGAACCTCGTCGTCGAGCCCGGGTACCGGATCGGCGAGAAGGTCGTACGCGCGGCGCGCGTCGGCGTCGTCGGCCCCGAGTGACTCCCAGGTGGTGGGGCCCCGGCGGCCCCACCACCGCCCGACCACCGCAGACGGAGGTGCCGTGACCGGTCAGGACTGGATGGAGAAGGACTTCTACGCCGAACTCGGCGTCCCCAAGGACGCCGACGACGCGGCGATCAAGAAGGCCTACCGGAAGCTGGCCCGGACGTACCACCCGGACCACAACCAGGGCGACGAGCGGGCCGAGGCCAGGTTCAAGGCGATCGGCGAGGCGTACGCCGTGCTGTCCGATCCCGAGCAGCGCCGGCAGTACGACGCGATCCGCGCCATGGCCGGGGGCGCACGGTTCTCCGCCGGCCCGGGTGGTGGCGGAGCGGGCGGCTTCGAGGACATCCTCGGGGCGATGTTCGGGGGCGGGGGTGCAGGCCCTCGCATGCGGTACTCGCAGACGGGTCCGGGTGCCGGCCAGGGCACCGCCGGTTTCGAGGACATCCTGGGCGGCATGTTCGGCGGTGCCGGCGGCGCGCCCGCGGGGTTCCGTGTGCCGGAACGCGGCATGGACGTGCAGGCTGCGACCACGCTGCCGTTCCGTGCGGCGCTGGAGGGCTCGACGGTCGACCTGACGGTCGACGGCCGGAAGCTCACGGCGCGGATTCCCGCCGGCGTCAACGACGGCCAGAAGATCCGGCTGCGAGGCAAGGGGCGGCCGGGCGCCGGAGGTGGTGAGCCGGGTGATCTCCTGATCACCGTGCACGTCACCGAGCACCCGGTGTTCACACTCGACGGCGCGAACGTGCGCCTGACGCTGCCGGTCACCTTCCCGGAGGCGACCCTGGGCGCCACGGTCGAGGTCCCGACGCCGTCGGGTGAGACGGTGAAGATGAAGCTGCCCGCCGGGACGCCGTCGGGCAAGGTGCTGCGGGCCAAGGGCCGCGGCGCGCGCACCGCGCGCGCAACGGGAGACCTGCTCGTGACCGTGCAGGTGGTGGTGCCGCAGAAGCTGAGCAAGAGCGCCAAGGACGCACTGGACGCGTTCGCGGCGGCGAGCGACGGCACCGACCCGCGTGCCGACCTGGCGGAGCGGGCGAAGGGGTAGGGGGTAGGCATGGCCGACGACGCACCGGTGTTCACCGTGTCCCAGGCCGCGGAGCTCGCGGGCATGCACCCCCAGACCCTGCGACAGTACGACCGGCTGGGACTGGTCGTGCCCCGTCGCACACGCGGGCGCGGCCGTCGCTACTCGCCGCGCGACGTCGCGCGGCTGCGACAGGTCCAGGAACTCGCCCAGGGCGAGGGCATCAACCTCGCCGGCATCAAGCGCATCCTCGATCTCGAGGCCCACGTGTCGATGCTGGAGGAGCGGCTCGAGGACGCGCTCGTGCAACTGCAGCAGACCGGGCGGGTCTTCGCCGCGGGAACGAGCGGGGATGTGGTGGTGGTGCCGCGCGGACGTCGCGTGCGGCGCGGCGAGATCCACGTCGAGGAGACCGTGGTGGAGCGCTCCGAGGGGGGCCGACGTGCGCGGACGTCCGGTGCGCTCGTGCTCTGGCGGCCGCACCGCGGCGACCGCGGCTGAGCGGCCGGAACTCTCGCCCGCGATTTTCCTGATGCCATTGTTTCCTAAATAACATTATCCGTTTCGGGGGCTCGGGTAATGTTCAGGCAAGCCTTTCCTGGCTATCGGATCCCGGGATCGTGGAATATGTTTGTCGGGTTACCACGGAACGCTCGGGGAACCGCCCCGGCGTGCCGTTCGTACCGGGGGAGTCAGACATGAGCACGTTGATGGAGATGCCCGAGGTCGCCGAATGCTCGGTCGAGGGCTGCGGATACAACCACGACCACGGCTGTCACGCCGGAGCGGTCACCATTGCCGGACATTCCGGTGACGCGGAGTGCGCGACATTCATCCCGCTGAGCACCAAGGGCGGCCTGGAGAAGGTCATCGCCCACGTGGGCGCCTGCCAGCGCGGGGAGTGCGTGCACAACGACCACCTGGAGTGCACCGCCGGTTCGATCCGTGTCGGGGCGGGCCCGGAGGACCCGAACCACGCGGACTGCCTCACGTTCGAGGCGAGCTGAGCCCATCGCGTGACGGGCGGGCAACCGTCCGCCGCGCGACGCCTCCGCGCGGGACGTCTCCGTCTCAGCGGCTCAGGTGCGAGAGCGCCATGAGTGCCGCCTCGTGGGTGTCCGGAAGCCGTTCCAGCCACACCCGGGTGGGGCGTCGCACCTCGGCGGTCAGGCCCAGCACCACGGCGTTGTGCTCGACGACACGACGCAGCGCCTGCCCGATGTCGGCCGTCGCCCTCCCGCGCTCGCACAGCACGGCGTAGGTGGCATCGGTGATCGCCGCCATGGGGTGCCCCTCGCCGAAGACCTGGTGCAGGGTGCGCCCGATGGCCGCCGAGCGCGCGAGGCGCTGCCAGGTGTCGAGATCGTCGATGCCGACGTCGAGCATCAGCAGGCAGTGCGTCGTGGTGACGTTCGTGCCGTCGCGTTGCGCGGCGCCGTAGGTCTCTCGCAGGCGTTCGGCGAGATACTCCCCGGTGGGCAGGCCGGTCGCGGGGTCGTGCGCTGTCACCTGGAGCGGGACGCGCTCGTTCGCCGCGGCCCAGCCGACGGCGGCGGCGCGCATGACATGGGGGGGAATCGCCAGCGCGGCGACCGTGAACAGCACGGTGACGTCGTCGAGCGTCTCGGCGATCCCGGCGCCGACGGCGGCGCGGGCAGCGCCGAGTCGCTCGGCCGGCCCCTCGACGGGCCGGCCCTCCGCCACCGCTTCCACGATTGCCTCGACCGCCGGGTGGTACCAGTCCCCAGGACGGATCCACACCGTGGCCAGGCTCTCGTCACGCCAGCGTTCACGCAGGCCACGGACAGGGTTCCGCGCCTTCTGCGGCAACTCGCTCATGATTGTTGGACCCCCACGGGGATACATCATGACGCATATTTCGGCCGGTGAGACCACCCCCGGCACAATTTCATCCGTGGTTTCACCCTCCCCCGTTCCGCATCAATGGGCCTATAGTCTGATCCGTCAAGTGTGTTCAGGGGCCGGTGATCGACCACGCCGGACGGGCACAGGGCAGAGGGCGACGAGGTTGGCAACGTGACGCAAGTGGATCGCGGCGCTGGAGAAGCGCCGAGCGACGCCGAGTTGATCCTCCAGGTCAGGTCAGGGGACCGGGAGGCGTTCGGCGCGCTCTACACGCGTCATGCGGCGGCCGCGCGAGCCCTGGCCCGGCAGTACGTGAAGCCCGGTGACGCCGAGGACGTGGTCGCCGATGCCTTCGGGAAGCTGTACGAGATGCTCCGCCGCGGCGCCGGCCCGGACAGCGGGTTCCGCACCTACCTCTACACCGTGGTGCGGCACCGCGCGTACGACGTCTCCCGCGGGGCGAACCGGATGCGCCCCACCGAGGACGCGGAGATCGAGGCCGCGCTCGGCCGGGTCGCCTCGTCCGAGGATCCCGCCCTGCGGGGTTTCGAGCGCTCCGTGGTCTCGCGTGCGTACTTCGGCCTTCCCGAGCGCTGGCGGGAGGTGCTGTGGTACTGCCTGGTCGACGACCTCAAGCCCGCGCAGGTCGCGCCCGTCCTGGGTCTCACCCCGAACGGCGTGTCCGCGCTCCTGTACCGGGCCAAGGACGCCCTGCGTGACGGCTACCTGCAGCAGCATCTGACGCACGCGCCGTCGGACACCTGCCGTGCGGTGAACCCCCATCTCGGCGGGTACGTCCGCGACAGCCTGTCGCGCCGGGAGAAGGCGCGGATCGAGGGACACCTGTCCACGTGCGGCACGTGCAGCGCACTCGTCCTGGAGCTGGCGGATGTCGCGCACGGCATGAAGTGCGTGGTCGCGCCGCTCGTGCTGGGAGCGGCGGGGCTGGCGCTGGTCGGATCGGCGATCCCCGTGGGCGCGAGCCTCGCCGCCGCCGTCAAGGCGGCCTCGGCCGGCGGCTTCACCGGCGCTTCGGCCGGTGGCGGAGCCGCGGGCGGCGTCGGCAGCGCGGCCGCCGGGGGTTCCGGCGTAGGCGTCGGGGCGACCGCGACGGGCGCGGCCACGACGACAGCGGCGGGCGCGGGGACGACGACGGCTGTCGGGTCCACGACCTCCGGCGCGGCCGTCACGGCGGGAGCGTCGGCCACGGGCACCGCGGCCGGTGTCAGCGGTGCGACGGCGGGGGCGACCGCCGTCGGCGTGGTCGGGGCCGGCAGCGCCGCCGCCTCGGGCGGTGCGAGCGCGGCCGCGGCGATCACCGTCGCGACGGTCGGTGTGGTCGCCGCGCTGCAGATGATGGGCTCCCACGCCGACGCGGAGCAGGACGGGCCGCCGGCGGCGGTGGCGTCGCCCGAGGCATCGGCGTCCTCCTGGCCGGCGGCGAGCGCGGACACGTCCCTCACGGCGGAGGAGAACACCGCGGATCCGGCCAACCTGCTTCCGCTCGTCGAGGACCTCTCGCTCTCCTTCGCCGGTGGCGACTCGCCGCTGGAGCCACGACGGGCGCAGGACCTCGTGCTCACACTCGAGAACCGTGGCGGCGCCGACGTCACCGGGACCACCCTGCGCCTGACGCTCCCCGACGGCATGACGATGGCCGCCCAGGACTCGCCGTCGGGCACGGCCGTCGGAAGGCCGATCGTCGTCCTGGACGGCGAGGTCTCCGACGACACACCGTCCGGCGTGGACGGCGCCGGGAAGGACGTCGGCGACAGGATCGACGGCGCCGACGACGGAAACGGCGACGACAAGCTCCGCAGGCCGACCGCCGAGCCCGACCCGTCGCCCGGAGAGGACACCGGGTCCGGGACGGACGGCGACGAGAAGGACGGCACCGCGAGCCCCGCACCCTCGGTGGAGCCGACGACACCCGTGCGGACCGTCTGCACGCCGGGTTCCGAGCCCGGTGTGGTGCTGTGCGACGTCGGGACCCTCGGTGCTGGTGTGACGCACGAGGTCCAGGTCACGGTGCGTGCGCGAAACGGCGGCAGCTACCCGATCCGGGCCGAGCTCCAGGCGGACGACATCGAAGCGACCTCGGTCGAGCTCCCCGACCGGCGGGTCACGTCGTTCGGGCCGGAACTCACGGCGCAGGCCGCCGCCACCGGGCTCGCATCGCCCGGCCGCGGAGTCCTTCCCGTGCGGATCGGGAACACCGGCGACGAGGACGCCGCGTCCGGCTGGTCGATGGCGGTGAAGCTGCCCGACGGCGTCCGCCCGGCCGCCGAGCAGGAGGCGCTCACCTGTACGGCCGTCGAGCCGCGGACGTGGTCCTGCGTGGCCGGGGAACCGTTCGGAATCGCCCCCGGGCACTGGCGTGATCTGCCGCTCGCCATCGTCGCCCTCCCGAACGCCGTGGACGGTGCCGCGCGCGTCGAGGGAACGGCGCGAGTCGTACCGTCGGGCGCACGCCACGCGCAGGACTCCCGGGCCCAGGTCACCGTGACGTCGGCGTGGGCGGGCGCCACGCACGGCGTCGGAGCGCTCACGGCGAAGTGCGTCGAGTCCGGCGGGGTGGACGAAGCAGAGGCCGAGATCGCCGGGACCTACACGAACACGACGCCCGGGACGGTGCTCGTGGCGTTCGAAGGGGCGGGCGCCACCGTCGCCCACCCGGCCCCGCTCGCACCCGGTCAGAGCGTGACGCTCCGGCGCGACGAGGGGATCCGCGCTCCCGGGGGATCGGCCACCTGGATCCTCAGCCGGACGATCGAGGGCACGGTGTACGAGCACCGCGTGCCCGCGGGCGAGCTGCCCGTCGCGGACTGCTACGACCCCGACTGGGAGACGACGGCGCAGGCCGAGACCGTGAACGCCGACGGCAGGGTCGGCGTCCTGGGCACGCTCGCGAACACGTCGGACGAGGCCATGACCGTGAAGATGGTCGTGCAGGCGAGCTCCGGCCGGCTCGTCTCGGACGTGCGGACCGTGCCGGCCGGCGGCCGCGACACGTTCACGGTGGCCACGGAGCACAAGCAACTGCCCGCAGGGGCGGTGACGTTCCGGCTGGCCCGCTGGACGTTCGACAAGGACGGCGATCCGCCCGCCCACCCGGCGAAGCCCCAGGCCGAGCCGAAGGCCGCGTACGGGCCTGCGGTGATCGCACCGTCGTACACCGGGCAGCACACGATGGGCGCTCGGTGCACCTACGACGCCGAGCGCGGCGCCTCGATCGGGACGTTCCACGTCCCGGTCGACAACACCTCCTCGACGCTGCCCGTGACCCTCGAGCTGGGCGACGCGAGGCACACGGTGGCGGCCGGTGAGACCGGCACCGTGGTGGCACAGGTGCCGTGGGGTACCGGGAAGCTGCCGCTGCTGTCGGGTGACGAGCCACTGGCCGAGATCGACGTACATTTCCATTCCTGCGCCCATCTCGGCTGGCCCGAGGACTCGGTCGAGGCGCACCTCGAGGCGCAGTGCGTGGACGGCCGGGAACAGGTGGTGGCCGACGTGCGGAACACGAGCGGGGTCACCTGGACGGGCAGCCTCGTGGGGAGATACTCCGGACGGAGCGGCGGCGAGGCCGAGGTGCCCGCGGGAGGAGCGGTCACGCTCGTCCTGCCCCGTTTGGACGCGCCGGGCCCCGACTCGCAGGTGCTCGTGCGGCTCAGCCGCGAGTTCGAGGGCGCCGTGCGCACGGTCGAGCGGTCCTACGACGTGGCGTGGATCGCCTGCGAGCCCGCTGAGGAGAGCTGCCAGGACGGATCGGACGCGCCGAACTGGCTCGCCGCACTGTTCGGCCACCGATGCCCGGACGACGGCGGGTACACCGGTGACGAGCAGATCGGGCAGGCCGAGTTCCCGCCCGGGTTCTGGGGCCGGGACCACGGAGCCTGACCGGGAGCCCGCGCGGAGCTCCCGGACGCGCCGTCAGACCACGCCGTACAGCCGGTCCCCGGCGTCCCCGAGCCCGGGCACGATGTAGGCCTTCTCGTTGAGGCGCTCGTCGACGGCGGCGACGACGATCTCCAGGTCGACCCGGCCGCCCGAGTGCTCATCGACGAGCTTGAGCCCCTCGGGCGCCGCGAGCAGGCAGACCGCCGTGACCTCGCGCGCGCCGCGCGCGAAGACGTAGTCGATCGCCGCGACGAGCGTGCCGCCCGTGGCCAGCATCGGGTCGAGCAGGAAGACGTGGCGCCCGGTGAGGTCGTCGGGCAGGCGGTTGGCGTACGTGACGGCCTGCAGCGTCTCCTCGTCGCGCATCATCCCGAGGAAGCCGACCTCCGCCGTCGGCAGCAGGCGGGTCATGCCGTCGAGCATGCCGAGCCCGGCGCGCAGGATCGGCACCACGAGCGGCGCGGGGGAGGCGAGCGTGGTCCCGGTCATCGACGTCACCGGGGTCCTGATCTCTTTGGGCTCGGTCGCGATGCCGCGGGTGGCCTCGTAGGCGAGCAGGGTGACGAGCTCGTCCACCAGAAGACGGAACGTGGCGGACGGCGTGGTCTCGTCCCGCAGGGTGGTGAGCTTGTGGTCCACCAGCGGGTGATCGGCAACGTGCAGGCGCATGAGGCCACCGTACCGGCCGGCAGAGCCGCGCGGGCGGGCGCTGCCGTCGTGAGCGTCACCCCAGCACGCGCCTCGCGGCGTTGTCGTCACTCGAATGGGGCTCCGCCCGTCCTTCGCTCCTCCGCCTTGCGATGCACGCACTGGGGCAACGCTCACGACGACACCGCCCGCCCGCGCGACCTCTTAGGCTGGGCCGCATGACCGACGGCTTTCCGGGTGTGACGCTCTCCGAGCGGACCGCGGTGTGGGAGTCCGCGATGGACGCGGCGCTCGCCGAGGCCACGGAGGCGCTCGGCTCCGACGACGTCCCCGTGGGCGCGGTGGTGCTCGACGAGGCCGGGCGCACGATCGCCCTCGGGCACAACGAGCGCGAGGAGGGCGGCGACCCGACCGCGCACGCGGAGGTGCAGGCGCTGCGGGCCGCCGCGGCCGCGCGGGGCGAGTGGCGGCTGGAGGGCTGCACGCTCGTCGTCACGCTGGAGCCGTGCGTGATGTGCGCGGGCGCGCTCCTCCTGGCGCGGGTGTCGCGCCTGGTCCTGGGGGCGTGGGACCCCAAGGCCGGGGCCACGGGATCGGTGTGGGACCTGGTCCGCGACCGCCGCACCAACCACGAGATCGAGGTGATCGGCGGCATCCGCGAGGAGCGGTGCGGCGCCCTGCTCCGCGACTTCTTCGACGCCCGCCGCCACGGCTGACGCGTGAGCGTGGGCGGGTGGGCGGGCGCGCGGGCATGGGCGGGCGCATGATCGGCCCCTCCATGGTGATCCATGAGGTTGCTTACGAGGCATGAGGTTGCTTACGCCTCAGACCCGTGAGGCGCAAGCAACCTCGTGGATCACTCATGAACGGACCGACCATCGGGCCGCCCGGTTCCGCATGACGGAGCCGCGTGCCTGGGATGTCCGGGTCAGGCTGCCCGGTGGGATCGCCATGTCGTCGTGCGGGTCGCCAGGTCCGTGATGCCGCCGCGGTCGGAGGGCGAGTACGTGCCTACGCGGGTTCCGGGGTGCAGGCGGGGATCCCCCTCGTAGAGCTCGGCGAGTTCCTCGGCGGCGACGTCGTCTCCCGTGTCCGCGGCGATCAGGAGGTGGGCGAGCTCGTCGGCGAGGGCGTCGAACTCCTCGGGCGACACGTCGAGGCCGGGCATGCCCGCAGCGGCGGCGGCCCGCTTGCTCACGTCGGCCAGCGGGCCGACGCCGGAAAGGGTCCCGATGCTGGGACCCCACATGTCCCACAGCAGCAGTTCGTCCCGGTGCCGGTGGGCGACCTCCAGCAGTACGTAGTGCCGCACGAAGTCATGGCCGGAGAGCTCCGGTACACCACGTACCCCGAACTTCGCCGGGTCGGCGGCCCCGGCCTGGATCGCGAGCCAGACCTGCGCGGCGGTGACGAACGGCTGGTCGAGGTCCGACGCCAGGTCACGGGTGACGCTGAAGGGCATGTCGTACGGGTCGAAGTCCCACTCGTCGCCGGGAGCGAGCTCAGGGTCCCAGCGCACCCATCGGGCGCCGTCCCAGTGCTCGACGACGACGTGGTCCACGCCGAAGCCGGGTTCGAAGTATCCGGCGAAGCCGATCCTCGACCGGGCGGGCACACCATGTCCGCGCAGCACCCCGAGTGAGAACAGCGTGTGGTCGCGGCAGCAACCCGCGACCTGCTGCGCTGGCTCGCGCGGCGCGTCCAGCGGGCCCTCGGCGCGTTCGGTCGCGGCATCGAGCGTGGATGACAGCCAGCGGCGGTCGATGTCGTGCCACTGTTCCTGGGTGGGCCCGCCGGGCAGGCTCCCGTCCCGGTAGTGGACCACGGTGGCGCACGCCGCGGCATGCACGTCGGGCGGTTCGGGCGCGATGGCGGTCAGGAGGTCGGTGTGCGGCGCGGGGTCGCTGTACGGGCTGTGGGTCGCCCAGTCGCCGAGGCTTGGAGCAGGCACGTCGTCGTCCCTTCGAAGTTGCGGTGTGACGACGCTAGCAAAATTCTGATTTGACGCGCCAGTGACTTAATCGGGCGACTTCACCGATGAGCCTGCTAGGGCGAAGGGGTGTGACGTTCCGGGAGTCGTGCGGCAAGGGTGGGCAGTACCACGCTCGTCCCGCCGTCCACCTTCACCGTGGCGTACGCGTCGCCCCGCGTCGTGCCGCGATTGACGATGACCACTGGTTTGCCGTCCCGCGCCGCACGCTTCGCGAAGCGCAGACCGCTCATCACCGTCAGTGAGGATCCGGCGATGAGCAGCGCGTCGGCGTCGTCCACCATCGCGTACGCGGCCTCGACGCGGGCGTGCGGCACGTTCTCGCCGAAGTAGACGATCTCGGGCTTCAGCACGCCGCCGCACGAGTCGCAGGGTGCGGGCCGGAAGTGGGAGGTGGCGGAGATGACGGCATCCGCGTCGGGGGCGATCTCGATGTCTCCCACCGCGTCGACCGATTCCGTGAAGCCCGGGTTGAGCGCGTCGAGACGCTCGGCGAGACGGGCGCGGGACACGACCTGCGAGCAGGACAGGCAGATCACGCGGTCGTAGCGTCCGTGCAGGTCGATGACGCTGCGGGCGCCCGCCTCCTGGTGCAGGAGGTCGACGTTCTGTGTGATCGTCCCGGCCAGGAGGCCCCGCTCCTCGAGCCGTACGAGCGCGCGATGCCCCGCGTTCGGCGCGGTGCGGTGCATGTGCCGCCAGCCCACGTGATTGCGGGCCCAGTAGTGCCGGCGGAACGCCTCGTCGCCGATGAACTGCTGGTAGGTCATGGGATTGCGCGGTGGCGAGTCGGGCCCGCGGTAGTCGGGGATGCCGGAGTCCGTGGAGATCCCCGCGCCGGTCAGAGCCACGAACCGGGTCCCGGTGAGCACGCGGATGGCGTCGTCGACCGTGGTCAGGGAGACGACGACGGGCTCGGGCTGCCAGGTGGTGGGGCGCGAGACGGGCTGCACGTGACGAGCGTAAGCCGTCGGGCCTTGACGCAAGTTCTACATCGATGAAAACTAGCCCGTGGCGCCCGGCAGGTCGCCGAAACCTCAAGGAGGAGGTCTGTATGGAACCGACACGGGTTCTCACACGGAGAGCTCCGCGGGCGGCGACGACGCTGCTCGCCGCCATGACTCTCGCCCTCGCAACTGTGGTGGTCCCGGCGGCCGGTCCGGCGTCGGCCGCCACCATCGACACGGATACCTGGTACGTCCTGGTCAACCAGCACAGCGGCAAGGCGATGGAGATCGCGAACGGGTCGTCCACCGAGGGCGCGGAGGTCACCCAGTTCACGCGGAACGACACCTGTGCCCAGCAGTGGCGTTTCCTCGACTCCGGCGGCGGCTACTACCGCCTGCAGAACCGCTGCAGCGGCCTCGTGGCCGAGATCTACGAGCACTCGGTCGACAACGGCGCGACCGTCGTCCAGTGGTCCGACCTCGGCAACCCCAACCAGGAGTTCAGCGTCCAGGACGTGTCCGGCAACATCCAGCTCGTGAACCGCAACAGCGGCAAGGCGCTCGACCTGTGGGGGTGGTCCACCGACGACGGCGCCCGCATCTCGCAGTACGACGACACGAACGCCGCCAACCAGCAGTGGCGGCTCGTCGCGGTCGACACCGTCGCGGAGTACCCGGAGCCCGGCGCGATCTCGGGCGACACGTTCGCGCACGACCCGACGGTGATCAAGAAGACCGACGGCGAGTACCTGCTCGCCTTCACCGCGAACGGCGTCGGGCTCAAGACGTCGAGCGACCGCACCGCCTGGAATGACGTCGGCTCCGCGTTCCCCGGCGGCACCCCGTGGGCCGACGAGTACACCGGGGGCGGCCTCAACCTGTGGGCGCCGGAGCTCAAGTACGCGAACGGGCAGTACTACCTCTGGTACTCGGCGTCGACGTTCGAGTCGAACAAGTCGGCGATCTTCCTCGCGACCAGCCCGACCGGCGCGTCCGGGAGCTGGACGAACCAGGGCGTGGTGATCGAGTCCAGCACCGGCGACAACTTCAACGCCATCGACCCCGCCGTGACCGAGGACCAGAACGGGAACTGGTGGATGAGCTTCGGCTCCTTCTGGTCGGGGGTCAAGCTGATCCGGCTCGACTCGTCGACGGGCATGCGGTCCGGGTCGGAGTTCCACGGCATCGCGAGCCGCGGCGGCGATGCGATCGAGGCGCCGACCATCCACTTCCGGGACGGCTACTACTACCTGTTCGTGTCGTTCGACCGGTGCTGCCAGGGCGCCGCTTCCACGTACCGCGTGATGGTGGGACGGTCGACGTCGATCACCGGGCCGTACGTGGACCGCGCGGGGACGCCGATGATGGACGGCGGCGGGACGGAGACCCTCGCGAGCCACGGGTCGGTGAACGGGCCGGGGCATCAGACGGTGCTCGCGGACAGCGACTCGGACGTGCTCTTCTACCACTACTACCGGGACGACGGCAGGGCGACGCTCGGCATCAACCTGCTGCGGTACGACGACGGGTGGCCGAGCCTGGACTGAGCGCCCCCGACCTTGGTGCCCCGGGACCTCGGCCGTCGAGGCCACCTGGTCCAGCGGCGACCACGCCGTCTTGGCGGGGTGAGAGCGTACTCACCCCGCAAGACGGCGTGGTCGCCGTGGCGGTCAGGCGAACGGGAGCAGGTCGACGTCGAGCATCGAGTACAACAACATGTCCCGACGCTCCGCACCCACCTGTTGCCAGCTGCGAAGCAGGCCCTCCCGCTGGAAGCCCGCGCGCTCGGCCGTCTGCTGCGACGCCACGTTCCACGGCTCGACGCACAGCTGGAGGCGCGGGAGGTGGAGGTCGCCCACTGCCCAGTGGGCGACCGTCCGCAGGGATTCCGTCGCTGCTCCTTGGCCACGGGCTGACGGTGCGAGCCAGTAGCCGATCGATGCCCGGCCCTCGTCCAGGTCCCTCAGCCAGAGGCCGATCGTCCCGAGTGGGCGCTGGCTACCGGCGCGGGCAATGACGAACGGGTAGCCGCTGCCCGCGGACACGCGTTCCCACTGGCGCCGTACGAAGGCCTCGCCCGCCGCCCGCGAGTACGGCGACGGGACGGTGGAGACCAACGGGATGTAGTCGTCCCGCGACGCTTCCTCGACGAGAGACAGATCCGTGAGCTCCCAGGCGCGGAGCACGAACCTCTCGCCCACGTTCAGGCGCGGGACCTCCAACGGGGCGCTCATGATCACATCCTGCCGGGAGTGTCGCCGCGGGGCAGGTCGGCAGGTCGGAGGGCGGGCGGCGTGAAACGAAGACGTCACCCTCGCGCCTCGATCTCACGAAGCATGGTGGGCACGGCGAAGTCTTTGACGACCAGCAGGAAGTCATCGCAGGTCAGGTCCTCGTCTCCGCCGTCCGCCGAGAGCTGCCACCAGTGATCGGCGCGGTCGGCGACGGGGCCGACCCGCTCCTGGAAGCGAAACGGGTGGAGCGAGTAGACGTTGGGCGAAGGCTTGGTCCGGGGTGCGGGACGGTCCTCGTGCGCTCTTGCCCAGTCCGCCCGGCCCACCACGCTGAGGTTGGCCGTGAAGTGAACCGCGTTCCGGTCGCTCCACGTGGCGCGTTGAATGCCGAGCTGCGCCCAGCAGGTTCTGCTCGGCAGCGCGTAGCACCGGCCGGACCCCCGCATGCCCATTGCCCGCAGACCAGGCGCCAGGCGATCCCGGACGACGGTATGAAAGCGCTCCTGTGCCGATATCACGGGCCAACCGTAGCGAAGCTCCAAGGAGGCTCCCGGGGGCGGCCTTCTGTCGCCAACCCAGCCTTCACCATGCGTGCCCGCTGACCGCGCCCGTCCGGTGTCGTCGCCTTCACCATCGAGGAGGGCGCATCGCCACGCTGGACGCGTGCACGGATCCGGACCTGATCTGAGGGCTGGACCTCACGCTGCTCAACGTCTGGCAGGGTGGCGGCCATACCGTGGTCATCGCGCCCGCGTGACCGGGGTCTCCTGGATGATGCAGGCGGCCCGAGCGCGCGGCGGCCGTGGTGTCGAGGCCGCGGCAACACGATGAGAGAAACGAGCACCATGGCGAAGCCCATAGCCCACCCGTCCACGCCCCGCGCGGGCGCCGCCGTCCGCCAGGAGGTCACAGCATGACCTACCGTCCCACGGACGACCGCTACGACTCCATGCAGTACCGGCGCTCCGGACGCAGCGGGCTCCAGCTCCCCGCGATCTCGCTGGGCCTGTGGCAGAACTTCGGCCACAACCGCCCGCTGGAGACTCAGCGCGGGATCCTGCGCCGCGCCTTCGACCTCGGCGTGACCCACTTCGACCTGGCGAACAACTACGGTCCGCCCTACGGCGCCGCCGAGGAGAACTTCGGCCGCCACTTCGACGCCGACTTCCGGCCCTTCCGCGACGAACTGGTGATCTCCTCCAAAGCCGGCTACGACATGTGGCCGGGCCCCTACGGGAACTTCGGGTCGCGCAAGTACCTGGTCGCGTCCCTCGACCAGTCGCTGCGCCGCATGGGCCTGGACTACGTCGACGTCTTCTACCACCACCGCCCCGACCCGGACACGCCGCTCGAGGAGACGATGGCCGCGCTCGACCACATCGTGCGCTCGGGGCGTGCGCTGTACGTCGGGGTGTCGAACTACAACGCCGAGCAGGTGCGCCGCGCCGCCGCGATCCTCGCCGACCTGGGCACACCGCTGCTGATCAACCAGCCGTCGTACTCGATGTTCAATCGCTGGACCGAACGCGACGGCCTCCTGGACGCGCTGGAGGAGGTCGGTGCCGGCTGCATCGTCTTCAGCCCGCTGTCCCAGGGCCTGCTGACCGACCGGTACCTGAAGGGGATCCCCTCCGGCTCACGGGCGGACACGCACCAGTGGATGAAGGACAAGGTCGACGATGCCGCGCTCGCGCGCATCAAGGGCCTCAACGAGATCGCCGACGAGCGCGGCCAGTCCCTCGCCCAGATGGCGCTGGCCTGGGCGCTCCGCGACGCGCGCATGACCAGCGTCATCATCGGCGCCAGCAGCGTCGCGCAGTTGGAGGACAACCTCGGCGCGCTGGGCCGCCCGGACTTCGACGACGACGAGCTGGCCTCGATCGACGAGTACGCGGTGGGCTGAGACCGGCCCCCGCGGGAGATGACGGAGGCGAGGTGGCTCACTTCGTGGGTATGCCTCGCTTCTTGCCGGGCGGGGGTGCGGGGGCCGGGCCCTCGCAGGAGATGACGGAGGCGAGGTGGCCCACTTCGTGGGTATGCCTCGCTTCTCGCCGGGCGGGGGTGCGGGGGCCGGGCCCCCGCGGGAGATGACGGAGGCGAGGTGGCCCACTTCGTGGGTATGCCTCGCCTCTCGCCGGGCGGGGGTGCGGGGGCCGGGCCCCCGCGGGAGATGACGGAGGCGAGGTGGCCCACTTCGTGGGCACACCTCGCCTCTCGCCGACCGCGGTAGCGGTGGGCTATCGACGCTAGTCCGGACAGCTTTGCATGCAAAGCTACAGGGCTGTTCTGGCCTGCGGCGATGCCCCGGCCGACTAGGACTCGTTTGCATCGAGTGGGACAGGCTCAGGGCGAAATGACGGGACTACTTCGGGACGGCACCGGGACGGCCGAGTGCCGGCATCTTGGCGAGCACGTCGAGCAGAAGTCGAGTCTCGAACTCCTGGGGCGCGTCCATGCCGGGCGCATACTTCGCCATCGCGCCGTGCGCGAAGTCGAACCACTCGCCGAGGATGGCGACGTCGCTCGCGGCGAGCCGACCGTCTGCCGTTGCGGCCGACAGCAGGAACTCGAACTCCTGCCGCATGAGATCGGGCTTGGGGCGCTGAGGGTTCACCCAGTCGCCTGCCAGCACTGGCCGGAGGCGGAGGGCTGCCCTGTTCCAGTGCAGGAGTAGCGCTAGGTCGACGGTGAAGTCGGCAGGAAGGTCTTCCGGCCAGAGGTGGCGGAGTGCTGCGCGCTGGCCGGACCACGGTGTAGAGCCGACCTTGGGCAGGAGCTCCGGGTAGAGCCGCCCGGCGAGCGGCGCGAAGAACCCGAACTGCCAGAGCTGCGGGTACAGGGGACGCCAGTAGAGATCCGTGATCGTCGCGTCCGCGATGCCGTGGAGGATCGGATCGACGAGCAAGGTGACCAGGGCCGGCGTGCCGAAGTACTGAACGTCGGCGTCCACGATCGCGACGACATCGCCCGTCGCGCGTGCGAGTCCTTCCCGAAGTGCGGCACCCTTCCCGATCGGTGCCTGAACCACGGCGGCGCCGGCCTCGGCGGCTCGGGCCTCGGTCTCATCAGTGCATGCACTGGCGCTCACGATGACGTCACCAGTGACGCCCATGGCGTCGAGGCTTCCGAGTGCGTCCTTCACAACGGATGCGACGGTGTCCGCTTCGTTGTGCGCGGGGATCACCACGGTGACGGAAAGATCCTGGCGGTGCAGCGTCGGCTCGGCGCGGAGATCGAGGCCGAGGTGTGGGTCGATCGTCGGACGGTCGTGGTTGGTCATCGGCGGTGCCTCTCCAGTGGCGTCACGAACTCCATCGCTGTGCTGTCTGCGGGGTACTGGGAGTAGCTGGTGGCGACGATCCGCCCGTCGATGTCGCGCATGACGTCGCGACCTTCGAGCAATGGCTCGCCTGGAGCCATGCCCCACTGCTCAACCTCAACTGTGGTTGGTGGGCGGGCAGTGATCGTGTCGGTGACCTCTCCCACCTCGACGCCGACCGTGTGCAACTGATGCTGGATCGCACCCGGCCACGGTTCGTTGCTCTCGTCGAGCAGAGCGGGGTTCTTACGCGCCAGATCAAGCGGAATCCAGGACGCCGACCAGGCGAGCCTCCGACCGTCGGCGTTCACGGTCTCGTACTCGCGTCGGAGCAGCGGTGTGCCCTCGGCGAACTCGGGGTTCCGTCGATCGGCTGTGACCTCGGAGTAGGTCGCGTGGAGAGTCACCCCGTCGTTGTGCAGGCTCAAGCCCGTCGTGTCTTCCAGCGGCCCGTGATTGCGGCGCTCGTCTTCGGGCAGGTGAACACGGCGCTTCTCTTCGTGATGCTGGCGGTTGCTCCGAGTGACCCGAATGCGCGGCGCGCGCACGGTGGCCCGCTTGCCCTGTCCGCCTGAGATGAGGCCCTGACTCCTGAGGCTGGCGATTGCCTGCCGGGCGACTGCCTGACTCACCTTGTACGAGCGCTGAAGTTCAGCGAGCGACGGAACGTCGTCGCCGGGTGCGAGGACGCCGGTCTCGATCTGGATGCGCACGTCGTCAGCGATGCGGAGGTAGCCCGGCTCGGTGGCCGGCGTCCGCCGTGGGGGCATGTTTCCGTCACTACTCATACGGCCGATCGTACGGCCTTGTAGACAAAGTGCCGACTCGTTGCTACGTTGATCTCGTCCCGCCACTTTGTCGGCAAACCGACAAGATGGCATGTCGACAAAGGAGATCGTCATGTCCGTTGGCCCGAGTGGCGTGGAGCTGGCCGTGTGGTCGCTCGTCTACGCCCTGGTGTTCATGGGGTTGTTCTGGGCGGGGGTGCGCTCGTGGACGCGGTGATGGAGTTTGGCTCGCTGGAGCGTGAGGCGCGGTCGGTGGCTGCTGGTCTGGTTGCCGAGCAGCGCGCGGAACTGGGTTCGCTGTTGGGTCCGGAGTCGCCGTTTCAGGTGTTGCACCGGGCGAAGCTGGCCGCCGCGGAGCAGTGCGCGGCGCGCATGGGCGGGTCGGCTGGCCCGTTCGACGTTGAGACCGCGACGGTCTACGGGATCGCGTACCGGCTGTTGCTGGAGTCGTGCATCCGCATGAACGTGCGGATTGCGGCGCGGGTGCGTGCCGGTCGTGATGTGGGGGTGGCCGCATGATCGCCACCGATCCCGTCGAGCCCGTCGAGGTGGAGCCGGGCGACGTCGAGTCGTTCGAGCTGTCCGAGCCGTCTGCCGCGGAGCTGGCGGCGATCGAGGCCGAGGCGCCGGTGATCGCCGCGGAGGTGCGTGTGGTGGAGGCCGAGTGCCTGCTCGCCTCCCACCCTGGCCCGATCGCGGTGCGGCTGCACCGCCGCATGGTGCGCCGGCTGGACCAGGTCGCTCGCCTGGTGGCCGACGACGCCGCCCGTGCCGCTCGCGTCGAGGTGGCGCGGGTTCTTCCCGTTCGTTCGTCCCGTCCCGCTGCCGCGCCGTCGTGGCCGGCGGCTGCCTGAGGAGGCTGCCATGGATCAGATGACGTTCCAGGTGTCGATGTTCGTGCTCATGGTCTTGATCGTGATCGCGGGCTTCTGGCTGAAGAAGCTGAAGGTCACCACCGAGGCGGTCGTGTTCCTCCTGCTGGGCGTGTCCCTCCCGGTGGCACTGTCGGCCACGATCCAGGACGGGTTCGCCCAGTTCGTGGTGTACCTGTTCGAGGCGATCGTCTCGATGATCCAGGCGATTGCGGGGGCTGCCTGATGGGCCGCCGCAAGCCCCGCATCGGGGATCGTGTGCGTCTGACCGATGGCTCCGAGGGCACGGTCATCAAGGAGGCCGACGGCGGTGGCGGTACGTGCTGGCTGGTCCGGACTCCCGGTCTGGACAGCTGGGCGCTGCTCTCCGACATCGAGGCGTTCCTGTGATGGCCGCCCCGAAAACGGCCGAGAACCAGGGCGACTACTTCGATCAGACACCGTGCAAGTGCGGCGGCGCCTGGCACGCGGTCGGTGACCACTGCCAGGCATGGACCTGCCCCGGGTGTGACCGCGACATCGACTGCCCGATCTACGGCGACTTTGGGAGGACTGCCTGATGTCCAACAGCAACGAGAAGCGGCTGCCGGACGAGAACGAGCTGCACGCGATGGCCTCGGAGCTGATCGCGGAGGCCGAGGGCTACGTGGGTGGCGCCGCCCGCCGCGGTGGCGACCTGGCCCCGGCGTCGGACGAGGGCATGCCCGGCGCCGACGCCTCCGCCGCGGCCGATCTGCTCGCCGATGAGGCGAACGTGCTGGACGGTGAGATTCAGCGCCCGCACGCCGCCCTCGACGAGCCGGTCGAGACGCCGGCCAAGGCGCCGCGGGTGATCGAGCAGCGCGACCCGGACCGGCCGCGGCAGATCATCCCGGCGTGGCTGCGGTCCCGGTCGGAGCTGATCGATACGTGCCGCCACTACGCGGCCCGGGCCGGTCACACCGCCGGGTTCCACGCCGTGCGCCTGCCGGTGTACGCGCTGCGCCTGGCCGGACGCGCACCGGTGGGCGCGGGCCGCCTGATCGCCACCGCGTGGCGGTGGGCCGCCGACTCCGAGAACGTCGAGGTGCGCCGCGCCCTGATGGCCTCCGCTGCCTCTCCGGAGGCGTATCTGCGCATGGCGCGGGACCGGCGCGCTCAGGTTCGCGCCCGCGGCGCCGTCCTGGCCGCGGGTGCGGGCGCGATCAGCACGGGCGTGGTCGTGGTGGCCTCGACCGCCTCGGACCTGGTCCAGGCCGGGACCGCCGTCGTCGTGGTCACCGTCCTCGGCCTACTCGGGCGCAAGCGCGACGGGCGGATCGTGGACAACTCCGCGGTCTCGGCCAAGGTGCCCGCCCTGGACCAGGGCCTCATCCGTGAGGCCCTGTCCGTGCTTGGTATCCCCGCGCTGAACCAGGTCAAGACCGACCCCGCCGCCCTGCGGTTCGTCTCGCCCATCGTGCGCGACGGCGCCGGATACCGGGCGGACATCGACCTTCCCCCGGGTGCCACCGCCTCCCAGGTGATGGAGAAGCGGTCCCAGCTCGCCTCCGGGCTGCGCCGCCCAATCGGGTGCGTGTGGCCCGAGGGCGACCCCGACACCCACGAAGGCCGCCTGGTCCTGTACGTGGCCGACCGGTCGCTGTCGCAGTCCAAGCCCGCGCCGTGGCCGCTGGCCAAGACCGGGCGCGTGAACCTGTTCGAGCCCATCCCCGTGGGCGTGGACCAGCGCGGCCGGAAGGTCGAGACGACCCTGATCTACGCCGCGGGCATCGTGGGGTCGATCCCGCGCATGGGCAAGACGTTCATGTTGCGCCTGCTGCTGCTCGCCGCGGCACTCGACCCTCGCGCCGAGCTGCACGTGCACGACCTGCGCGGCGGCGCCGACCTCGCCCCCCTGGGCAAGGTCGCGCACTACTACCGGTCTGGGGACGACCCCGACGACATCAACGCGTTGCTTGCCGACGCGCGCGCGATGCGCAAGGAGATGATGCGCCGCTACAAGGTCATCCGCACCACCCTCAAGGGCGACCCCCGCTGCCCTGAGGGCAAGGTGACCGACGAACTCGCCTCCGACCGCGCGCTCGGGCTGCATCCGATCCTGGCCGCGTACGACGAGACCCAGGTTATGTACGAGCACCCCGAGGCCGGCAAGGAGCTGCGGGAGATCTTCGAGGACTTGGTCCGCCGCGGCCCCGCCGCCGGGATCATGGTCTGGCACGCCACCCAGCGCCCGGACGACAAGTCCATCCCCGTGGGCGTCTCCGCGAACGCCGTCCTGCGGTTCTGCCTCAAGGTCATGGGCTGGCGAGAGAACAACATGGTGCTCGGCGACGGCATGTACGCGGCCGGGTACTCCGCGACGACGTTCTCCCGCAAGGACCACGGCGTCGCGTACATGGTGGGCGAGGGCGACGACCCCGTCATCGTCCGCGGCGCCTACATCGACGCGCCCCTCGCCGAGACCATCGCCGACCGCGCCCGGGCCGCCCGGCTCAAGGCCGGAACCTTGTCGGGCATGGCCGCGGGCGACGAACCCGCTGACACCGACCAGTCCACCATCCTCGACCACCTGCTCGAGGTGTGGCCGGCCGACGATCCCGAGTGGCCCAACGGGAAGGTGTGGGCCGAGGAACTGGCCTCACGCCTCGCCACCTCCCGGCCTGCCCTCTACGAGGGCTGGTCCGGCGCCCAGGTCAACGCCGCCGTCAAGCCCCACGGCGTGCCGGGCAAGCAGGTCAAGCACGACGGCACCAACCGTCGCGGCCTGGTCCGCGACCACGTCGTCGCAGCCCTCACCAACGACGACGTCCCGCTCACCCTCGACGACACGGAGGACTGACCCCATGGACGAGTACGCCACGCACCTGGCCGTGCCCCGCACGCTGACCGTGTCCCTGCGGGACACGACCGTGCACCGCCTGACCTCGGTGCTGCGCCTGGCACGCGCCGAGGCACGCAAGGCCGGCGTTCCCGAGCAGGCCGGGTTCACCGTCGCGACCGACCTCACCGTCGCCTACGACTCGCGCCGGTACGACCACCACGTCACCTACACCTGGACCGACGAGATCGACCTGCACGAGGAGGTCTGAACCATGACTGCCACCACGTACCACGCGAAGGTGACCCGGACCCTGACCGTGCGCGCCACGGACGGCGCCGAAGACCTGGAGGCCGTCCACTTGCGGGCGGCGGTGCGAGAGGCCGACGAGTCCGGCGTTCCGGACCACGCCGCGGTGTCGTTCGACAGTGAGGACGACGGGTTCGTGCAGGTCGTGACCTTCACCTGGACCGAATACCTCGACGAGACCTCCAAGGAGGACTGACGATGCACACCTCTGACACGCACGTCCGGCCGGCGTCGTCGCGGCGTCTGGTCCTGACCATGGCCGTGACCGTGGCCCTGCTGTGCACGGGTGCCGCGTTCGAGGGCATGTTCGGGTTCGGCCGGGACATGCTCGGCTGGAACATCACGATCGCGATCGCGTTCGCCGGCATCTTCGAACTCGCACAGCTCACCGTCGCGCTCCTGGCCCGTGAGGCGATGCGGGACGGGCGCCCGGCCGGAACCCTGCTGACCATCACGTGGATGCTCGCCGCGGCATCCGGCGTGCTGGCCGCGTGGGAGGAACTGTCCTCCGGGCACGGCCTGGCAGCCGCCCTGTTCCGCATCCTCGCCCCCGTGCTCGCGGCAGGACTGTGGCACCTGGTCCTCATCGGCGACCGGCACCTTGCCACCGGCCGTTCCTGGGCACAGATGCGCGCCGCCGCGCGCATGCACGCCCTGTTCCTGACCGTTGAGGACGCCGCACGGGCGCATGAGACCGGCAAGGGCATCGCCCGGGCCGAGGCCCGACGCCGCCGCGCTCGCGCGGTCGCGCTCAAGACCGTGCCGCCCGAGCAGATGCGCGCCCACGTGGCCGACTGGCTCGACTCCCTGTCCGCCGTCGCCGACGCCACCACGGACGTTGCCCGCCTGCACGTGCAGACCAACCAGCGCGTGGCCGGCGCCACCTCGACCCCCGTACCGTCCGCGCTCGTGTTCGGGCCGGACTACACCGGCCGGACGGCGGACGCCATCACGGCCGAGGTCGCGGACATTCACGCGAACACCGCACCTGTCCGGTCCGGACAGGGTGACGGACAGGTGAGCGGACGTCCGGCCGGACGATCGGGCGGACAGTCGCCCCGCACCGGCGGGAGTGTCCGGCCCGCACGCCGCACCACGCCGCGCCAGACACAGCGTCCGGCCCGGCCCTCCCGCGCGGAGACTGCCGCGCGGATGGCCGTGGTGTCCGCGCTGGTGTCCGCACGTCCGGATGCCACCGGTCCGGACGTGGTGTCCGCCCTGGCCGACGCCGGACACGACGTCGCGGACGGTGTCGCGCGGCGCTACCTGCGCAACGTCCGCGCCGGACAGTCCGGCACGGCCACCACGACACACACCACCGACGACGTCGCGGCGACGCCGGACGCCGAGACGACGAACGCCGACATGGGTTCGACGACAAGCACGCCGACCGTGGTGCCGGTGCTCGCGGAGGTGAACTGACCATGACCCGCACCCCGACCGACCCGACCTCGCGCCAGGCCCGCGTGCTGGACGGGCTCACGCCCGACGAGGTCGCCGACCTGGTCCGTGATGCGCGCGCCCTGGTCGCCGGCGTCGAGAAGGGCATCACCCGCATCGGCGTCGTGTTCGCCCTCGCGGTCGCGGCGACCATCGCCGCCATGAAGGCGAACTGGCACATGATCGCCGAAGTCACCGCCCTGGTCGCGGTGGTCGCGTTCGCCGGCGTCCTGCTCGGCGTCGCGTTCCGCATCACCCTGGGCGACCCGCCCGAACCCCTCGACGACGCCAGCCGCCGCGGCGTCGAGGCAGCACCCGGCCGCCCCGCCGACCCCCGCCCGGCCGCCCCGAACGGTAGCGGGAAGCCCGCTACCGGTAGCGGCCCCGCTACCGCCCGAAACCGCATGATCCCGCGGAAGTAGCAGGGTAGCGGCCCCACCGCTGCCCCCCTCGGAACCCACCTCCAGCACGTTCTCGCGGGTCCGGCGCCCGCTACCGCTACCCGACCCGTCCCGCACCCCGGGCGCCGGACCCCTACCCCCGCCATGCCAAAACAGCCAGGGAGACACCTGCCATGAACACCGGTTTCAACGTCACCAGCCCTCACGGACCCGACCAGACCGACCCCCGCAAGATCGACTGGGCGCTGCGCATGGTGCGCGCCGTCGTCCCCTTCAAGCTCACCCCCGCGGGCCTGCCCCTGCACCCGCTGGCCGACCAGCTCCGGGACCTCAAGCCGGGCCGCGGCGGACTGTGGCACTGGGGCGAAGCCGTCGCGTCGGACGCGATCGTGACCGCCACCGACCGGCACGGCACCCGCCGCCTGCTCATGGTCGAACGCGCAGACGAGCACGGCTGGGCACTGCCCGGCGGCATGCTCGACCCCGGCGAAACCCCCGTCGCCGCCTGCGTGCGCGAACTGGCCGAGGAAACCGGCCTGCTCATCGACGCACCCGACCTGACCATGCTGCCCGGCCGCCTCGTGCCCGATCCCCGCCAGGGCCTCAACGCCTGGATCGCCACCGTCCCCGGCGTCATCCACCTGGACACCACCGCGACCACGACCGGGCTGCCCGCCGTGACCGGCCTGGACGACGCCGCAGACGCCGCATGGCTCCCCGCCCGCAACTACGCCGCCCTGCTCTACGGCCTCGCCGTCCGCGGAGGCGAACTCTTCCCCGCCCACCGCGACCTGCTGCGCGACGTCCTGAACTGACGCGCTCTTCTACGACCCAACCCCGCTGCTGCCCGCACAGGAGACCTCGATGAACGCCGAAGAGTTCAACCGCCGCTACCCGGTCGGCACGACCGTGCGGTTCTGGCCCGGCCTGCGAGTCGGCCCCGGCCAGGTGGCCGCCACCCGCACCCCGGCATGGACCCTGCCGTCCGGTCACGCCGTCGTCGCCGTCGACGGCTACCCCGGCGGCATCGCACTGACCCACGTCACCCCGGAGGAGACCTGCTGATGTTCAACCCCGAGGACTACCCCGCGGAGCGTGCCGCCAAGGCCGCCTACACCCGCGCGAACAGCTCGATCCCGTGGGAGCGGCGCTACTCCGGGCGCACCTACTGGCGCACCCTCGTCAAGCGGGCCATCGCCGCCGCGTTCGACCACACCGAGGTCGCCGAACTCCTCGACCTGCACCGCGACGTCGCGCGTTCCCGCGCCCCGATGGACGCCTGGCACTGCTACGGCTGCCTGACCGACCTGGGCGTGCACGACACCCCGCGATCGGTCGAACTCGCGTCCATCCGCCACCGCGCCGACGTACTGCGCGCGTGGCTCCTGACCGGCCTGCCCGAACGCCCCCGCCCCACCCGCACCCGCCGCACCACGACCAGCGAGGAGAACGACCGATGACGACACTCACGCCCCGGGAGAACACGCTGCTCGCCCACCTCGCCCTTTACCCGCGCACCCGTGGCCAGCCCGGCGGCGCGAAGGACTGCGCCGACCTGTGGTCCCTCGACGAGACCGGCAAGCCCGTGTGGACCTCCACCCGGTTCACGCTCCTGCACCGCCTGCGGGAGGCCGGCCTGATCGTCATCGGCGACCTGCCGAGCGGTTCCCGCCCGATCACGCTCACCGAGCGGGGCCGCACCGTCGCCGCCGTCCTCGACCAGCCCGGCCGTATCGCCGCCGCGCTCGACACGATCGACGTGATCGCCGGCGTGCTGGCGGAGCGGGACGAGAAGTTCATCGGCTTCATCGACCAGTTCGACCACAACGACGCCGACACGGCCGAACTCATCTACGAGATGAAGCGCTGGTTGAACTCGTTCCGCGGTATCCGCGCCATGGAGATCCGCAACGCGATCCTCGGCACCACCGACGTCTCCACGCTCGGGGAGGTGCGCTGATGCTGCGTCTGAACGACTGGTTCTGCGGCGCGGGCGGTGCCACCCAGGGTGCCCACGCCGTGCCCGGCATCACTCCCGTGCTCGCCGCTAACCACAACGAACTCGCCATCGCGACGCACTCGGCGAACTTCCCCGACGTCGAGCACTACCAGGGCGACATCCGCGATGTCGACGTCGCGGGGCACCCGTACGCCGAGATCTTCTGGGCCTCCCCGGAGTGCACGAACTGGTCCAAGGCCAAGGGCAAGGTCGTCGACTTCGACAAGCAGCCCGGCCTGTTCGGGGACGAGGAGATCGCCGAGGACGTGGCCCGCTCCCGTGCCCTCATGCAGGACGTGGTCCGCTACCTGCGCGGCATGCACCTGCGACAGCAGCCCGTCCTGGCGGGCGTGGTGGAGAACGTGGTCGACGTGCGCAAGTGGGAGCACTGGCACATCTGGCGGACCAGCATCGAGCAGCTCGGCTACCGCACCCGCCTCATCGCGCTGAACTCGATGCACGCCGCCGGACCCACCACCCCGCGCGCCCCGCAGTCCCGCGACCGCCTGTACCTGGCCTACTGGCACGAGTCGCTACGGCGTGACCCGGACTGGGACAAGTGGCTGCGCCCTGCCGCCTGGTGCCCGACCTGCGAGGAGACCGTGGCCGCGGTGCAGGTATGGAAGCGCCCCGGTGTCGACATGGGCAAGTACCGCCAGCAGTACACCTACCGCTGCCCCCGCGTCTCCTGCCGCGGCAGGGTCGTCGAGCCCGAGTTCGTGCCCGCGACCGCCGTCATCGACTGGACCCTTCCCGGCCAGCGCATCGGCGACCGGCCCCTGAAGGAGTTCTTCGACAAGAAGACGAAGAAGTCCCTCGGCTGGCACCACATGGCGCCCAAGACCCTGACCCGCATCGGCGCCGGCGCCCGCCGGCACGCGCGCCCCGTCGTCGTCGAGGCAGGCGGCCACCAGTACGACGCCGCCCCGACCGGGTCCGTCGTCGTCCCGCCGATGCTGGTCCCGGCAGGCGGCACCTGGAACGACACCGCGGCGCTGACCTCGGCGCCGCTACGCACCCGAACCACCCGCCAGGACGAGGGCATCCTCATGCCCCCGCTCCTGGTCCCGGTCGAGGGGCGTGAGGGCAAGACCGCGACCACCACGAGCGCGGCGATGCGCACCCAGACCGCCCGGAACGAGACCGGGCTGCTCATCCCGCCCATGATCGCCGAGCTGCGCGGCGGCGGGTCCACCGCCCGACCCACCCGCGAAGCCCTCGCGACCGTCACCGCCTCCGGCAACCACCACGGCCTCGTCATCCCGCCCCTGGTCATGCGGAACAACGGATCCAAGGGCTCCGGGGCCGAGATGTGCACCCCGGCAGGCGAGGAACTGCGGACCATCACGACCGCCGGTCACCAGTCCCTGCTCACCTGGGGCTACGCCTACGACTCCGGCCTCACCAACCTCGCCGAAGCACTCCCGACCCAGACCACCGTGCAGGGCGACGCGCTCCTGACCGCGGCCGAGTGGGACGCGCTCGTCGAGGACTGCCTGTTCCGGATGCTCGAACCCCACGAGATCCACGCCGGCATGGCCTTCGTCCCCGACTACATCGTGCTCGGGAACAAGCGCGACCAGGTCCGCCAGCTCGGCAACGCCGTCACCCCACCCGTCGCCGAAGTCCTCATCTCCGCCCTCGTCGAAACCATCACCGGCCAGCCCCTCCCGCACCCTGCCGACACCACCGCCGTGCCCGCAGTCGACCTCGCCGCCTGACCCGAACGGAGACCTCCGTATGCGTATCGCCGAACCCCTCCCGCTGCTGGTCCGCCGTCGCCGCGGCTACCTGATCCCGACTCCGTCGTTCGACTCCCGGCCGCTCGACGAGACCGAGAAGGACCAGGCCGTGTGCCTGTCCGACCCGGACCTGTGGTTCTCCGACCACCCCGGCGAGCAGGCCGAAGCCAAACGACGGTGCCACACGTGCCCGCTCATCGACCGGTGCCTCGCGATCGCCCTCGACCACCACCGCCCGACGGTCCAGGGCATCTGGGCGGGCACCACGGAGAAGGACCGCGCGGCGATCCGTCCGGCCTGGCGCCGCGCCCGCGAGGCCGCCGCCAAGGCCAAGGCCGACGCCGCTCGGGAGCGCGAGACCGACACGACGACGTCCGGCGCCGCGGCGTCGGGCGACCAGGCCGCGGCCTGAGACGCGCGCCACGACGAGGAAGGGGGACCTGATGACCACTGACACGCTCACCCCGCGGCCCGGCGGGGCGCCGGCCGGGGGAGCGCGGTCCGCGTACGAGCGGCTGCTCGACGCGCTGCGCGCCCACGGCTCAACCGTGACCGAGAAGGGCGACCGCCAAGCGATCGCAAACTGCGCCGGCCCGGCGCACGCTCACGGTGACCGCAACCCGTCCCTGTCTCTGCGCGCCGGGGAGGGGCAGGCGTTGGTGTACTGCCACGCCGGGGACGACGTTGCCGACATCCTCGCCGCCCTGGATCTAGGCATGGCTGACCTGTACGACGACGAGAGAGGCCGCCGGTACACCTACCGCGACCGGTACGGCGCCCCGCTGCTGCACGTGACCCGCACCCCGGACAAGAAGTTCCGCCAGACCGCCGCCGCGGCGGGCGTCCGGCCTCGGGACCTGCCCTGGACGCTGTACCAGCTTCCCGAGGTGACCGCCGCGGCCTCGGCGGGCCGGTGGATCGTGCTGTGTGAGGGAGAGAAGGACGCCGACCAGGTCACCGCCCTGTGCGGCCCGGACGTGGTCGGCACCACCGGCCGCGGCGGTGCGACCAACATCGCCAAGACCGACCTGACCCCCTTGCACGGCGCCCGCGTCATCGCCGTCCCGGACCGGGACGTGGCCGGGGACGTGTGGGCCGCCCAGGTCCACGACCAGCTCGCCGACGCGGCGGGCGAGCTGGTGTTCATGCGCGCTCGCACGGGCAAGGACATCTCCGACCATCTCGCCGCCGGGCACGACCTCGCCGCCCTGGACGCCTACGACCCGGCGCCGGCCGACCAGCTCGACGCCGAGGCCGTGTTCTGGGAAGCGCGCCCGGAGCTGGCCACGATCCGCCACTATGCCCGCGCGGCGATGGCCTCACCGTGGGCCGTGCTCGGCTGCGTGCTCGCGCGCGTGGCCCTGTCCACCCCGCCCACCGTCGTCATTCCGCCGCTCGGCAACGACCGCGCCGCGGTTGCGTCGCTCAACTTCTTCGTCGGGCTGGTCGGCCCGTCCGGCGTGGGCAAGGGGGTCGCGACCGCCGCGGCGCGCACGTTCCTGGACGTGCCGCCCGGTGGCGGGCGCGCGATCGAGGAACGCCCCCTCGGCTCCGGTGAGGGCATCTCGCACATGTTCGTCGAGACCGACGAGAACGGCGACACCATGCCCGCCGCCTACTCCGTCTGGTTCGACGTGCCCGAGGTGGACACCCTCACCGCGCTCGTGCAGCGCAAGTCCTCCACCACCGCATCCGAGGTCCGCAAGATGTTCTCCGGTGAAGGTCTGGGCTTCCAGAACGCCGACGTCGCCCGCCGCAAGATCACCCCCGCCCACTCCTACCGCGCCACTCTCGTCGCCGGCGTCCAGCCCGAAAAGGCTGGCCCTCTGCTCGACGATGCCGCCGGCGGAACCCCGCAACGGTTCATCTGGCTCCCGGCAACCGACCCCGGCGCGCCGGACGTCACCCCCGAGGCGCCCGAGCCGATCCGGTGGACCTGCCCGGCCTCCCCGCTCACGCTCGACCGCACCATGCTCAAGGTCGCCCGCTCGATCAAGGAGCAGTTGCAGGCCGAACGGCGCGCCCGCCTGCGCGAAGAGATCACCGACAACAACGGACAACAGTCCATCGTGAGGCTCAAGGTCGCGGCCCTGCTTGCGCTCCTGAACGGGCGCCTGGACGTCACCGAAAGTGACTGGCACCTGGCCGACCACATCATGACCGTCTCCGACCAGACCAAGCAGCGCATGCGCGACACGATCGCCGCCGACGCCGCCCGCACCGCTCAGCAGCGCGCCGAGGCCCGCGCCGCGTTCGACGAACACCAGGACACCGCCGCCGTCGCACGCACCGCCCGCAAGATCCTCCCCAAACTCACCACCGAACCCACCTCGGCGAGCAACGTACGGGCATCACTGGGCAAGAACCTGCGCGAGTACTTCGACGCCGCGATCGACGACCTGATCCGCCGCGGCCTCGCGATCCGTCTGGAGGACGAGTACCAAGGTCGCCCCCGCACCATGCTCCGACGTCCCGACTAGGGCTCAGCCCTGGCAAATGCCAGGGCTGCCAGGGCTGAAATGCCAGGGCTGAACATGCAGGTCAGACCCCAAAACCAGCCCTGGCAACCAGCCCTGGCACTTTGCCAGGGCTGAACCCCTCAAACGACGAAATCGCCAGCAAGGAGAAACCCATGTCGAGCCCAACCGTCGTCCGCCCGAAGCTCATGACCCCCGATGACCTGGCTGAGTACCTCGGCGTCACGATCCACTGCGTCTACGCCTGGTCGAGCCGTGGTGGTGGCCCTCGGATCACCCGAGTCGGCGCGCGCCTGCGCTACCGCCCGGCGGACGTTGAGGCGTGGCTCGACCGGATGGGCGAGGACACCGACGAGAAGGAGGCATGTTGAGCACCATCGGCCGCCCACAGATCGAGCCCGGGCGCTGGGGCGAGATCTCCGTGAAGGAGATCCGCCCCGGCGTCTACCGGGCTCGCACGACATACCGCCATCTGAACGGCCGGTACAGCGACCCAACGGCACAAGCCAAGTCCCGCAATGCTGCCCGCACGAAGCTTGAGAACAAGCTGCACGCGATGAGTCGCATTGCACCTGAGTCCAGGGTCGGTGCCGTCACGCCGTCGTCGAAGATGGACGACGTCATCACGGAGTGGGTCCGCGAACGCCGCCAGGAGGGCGAGGACGCGATCCGCGGGCAGTCGCTCGACTCGTACGGGAGCGTCATCAAGAACCACATCCGACCGAGCATCGGGAAGCTCCGTGTACAGGAGGTGACGCCCGTCGCGATCAACCGGACCCTGGAGTCGCTGCACCTGGCCGGGAAGTACGACACCGCGCGGCAGGCCAAGAACGTCCTGCGGCAGGTCATGGCGATGTGTGTCAGGTACGGGGCGATCGCCACGAACCCCGTGATCCATGCCGCTCCTGTCCGCAAGAAGCGCACGCGAAAGGACGTCCGCACCCTGTCTCTCGACGAAGTCGTCACGCTGCGCGAGGCGGTTCTCGCATGGGAGCACAGGCCGCCCAAGCGACGGGGGAAGCGGAACACCACTCTGCTGCCCGAGATCGTCGACACGATGCTCGGCACGGGACTTCGCATCGGTGAGTGCCTTGCGCTCCGTGAGGACGACCTCCGGCTCAATGCCGAGGTGCCGACGCTCACCGTCAACGGCACGGTGGCACGTGCCGACCCGGACGCATCGGGCAGGCGCCGGCTCTATCGCCAGCCCAAGCCGAAGTCGGACTCATCGATCCGCACGGTGACGCTCCCCGAGTTCGTCGTCGCCGCACTCCGCCGGGCGCTCGACCTTGCCCTCGATGGTGGGCCGGACGGCCTGGTCTTCCCGTCGACGAAGGCGACGCCGCGCTCTCCCGGCCGTGTCCGCGAGCAGATCAAGGAGGCGCTGACGGGCACCGGCGTCAAGATCGCTCCGCACGATTTCCGCCGGACGGTAGGGGACCTTCTCGACGACAAGCTCGACACGAAGACCGCGCAACTGCAACTCGGGCACTCATCCGAGGCGACCACGCTCCGCCACTACGTGCGCCGGAAGAACATCGCCCCCGACGTCCGCACCGTGCTCGACAAGCTCATCGAGAGCCCTGCCGCCGACGCCTCCGACGAGGCTCCCGGCGACGCCGCCTGAACCCCTTTTCTGGGACTTTTCCGGGACCAGAGCCAAAGAATCGAGCCTTTGACCAGCGTTTGCGCTGGTCAAAGGCTCGATGCCTTCAAAAGGTGCGGTAGCGGTGGGATTTGAACCCACGGTGGACTGTTAACCCACACACGCTTTCGAGGCGTGCTCCTTAGGCCGCTCGGACACGCTACCTGGCGCCCGCCTGAGCGGGCCGTAGCAGGATACCTGCTCTGACCCGCGATCGCCCAATCGATACCTCTTGACCCGTCGGACCCTGCTGGCTAGCCTCGTCGAGCAGCGATTTACAACGTTGTACATCGAGAGGAACCACCATGGCACGTCCCCGCCTCGCAGGCCGCACCGCGGCCGCGCTCGCAGCCGGGCTCCTGCTGTTCGCACCGGTCGCACCGGCCAGCAGCACACCCGCGGACACCGCAGCGGCCGGCAACTCCCCGAGCCCCGCGCCCGCAGCGGACCCCGCGTCTGCGCACCCCACCACCGACCCCACCCCCGGCGGCATCACCGTCACCGGCGACACCTCCCCGATCCACGACCCCGCCCTGATCGTCGACGAGCGCACCGGCACCTGGTACGTCTACTCCACGGGCGAGATCGACCGCACGAACGGCGGCACCATCCAGGTGTGGTCCTCCCACGACGACGGCGTCACCTGGACCTACGAGGGCAACGTGTGGGACCGGATCCCCGCGTGGATCGACGAGCACTTCTCCGACGGAGACCTCCCGGGGAACCTCTGGGCGCCCGAGGTCTACGAGCACGACGGCACCTACTACCTCTACTACTCGGCGAGCCGATTCGGCACCAACGACAGCCTCACGGCGCTGGCCACCAACACCACCCTCGACCCTGACGACCCCGACTACGAGTGGGTCGACCAGGGCACCGTGATCACCTCCCCGCAGGAGATCGAGAACGGCAAGTCGTTCAACGCCATCGACGCCGGCATCGTCACCGGCGCGGACGGCACCCCCTACATGGCGATCGGCTCGTACTGGTACGGCATCTTCCTGGTGGAGATCTCCTGGCCCAGCGGCAAGCCGGTGGAGGGAGCGCTGGAGAACGCCGTCCACCTGGTCGACCGATTCCAGCCCGGCAACCCGGTCGAGGCCCCCTACATCTACGAGCGCGACGGCTGGTACTACCTGTTCGTCTCCTTCGACCGCTGCTGCCAGGGCGGCGACAGCACGTACAAGGTGGCCGTCGGCAGGTCACGCGACGTGACCGGCCCGTACCTGGATCAGGACGGCCGGGACATGTTCGGCGGCGGCGGAACGATCCTGCTGGACGCCCACGGCGCCGTCGTCGGCCCGGGCGGGCAGTCGGTGTACGACGACGTCCTCGCGTTCCACTACTACGACGCGTCCAACGAGGAGATCCCCTACTTTCCGACGCTCGGCCTGCAGCGCCTCGACTGGGTGGACGGCTGGCCGGTGGTCGACATGACCGTGGACGCCGCGACCCTGGCCGCCGCCCCGGAGGCCGCGTCGGCCCGGATCGGCCGGAAGGCGTCGTTCACCGCCACGGCTACGGGTTCCCCGCGTCCGCTCGTGCTGTGGGAGGTGTCCGACGACGACGGCGCCACCTGGCGCGCACCCGAGAAGGGGCAGCCCAGGACCTCGGCGGACGGCACCTCCACGCTCCGGCTCCGCGCGACGCCCGACACCGACGGCACGCTCGTGCGTGCCACGGCGACCAACGCCCACGGCAGCGAGACGAGCGACCCGGTCACGCTCACAGTCACGAAGCCGGGCCGCGACAAGGGCTGACCCGAGACACCCCGACGGGCTCGACCGCACCCCCGGGCTGTCGAGCCCGTCGTCGCGCGGAGCAGCGACCCGGCAGCCGGCCGCGGCACCCAAGGCCGCTCTCGCCCCAGCCGGCGGTAGCGGTGGGATTTGGACCCACCGTCCGGGTCGCGGGAGCGTCTCCGAGCCCGGTCTCATAGGAGCTGCAAAGCCCGATAGCAGCTTCCACATGGCCGCGCCCGGTTACCTCTGTGGACAGAAGCAAGTCACCTTCTGTCCATCTAGGAGTAGCCATGTCGCCCCTCGTGCTCTACGCGGTCGATCTCGTCGCCGTCGTCGTCCTCGTTCTCGCCCTGTACTTCCCGCGTCATCGGCGGCGTGATCTCGTGGTCGCGTACCTCCTGGTGAACGTCGGGGTGCTGGCGGTGAGCTCGGCGCTGGCGGCGAGCACGGTCGCCGCCGGGCTGGGGCTGGGACTCTTCGGCGTCCTGTCGATCATCCGCCTGCGCTCCTTCGAACTGGTGCAGCACGAGGTCGCCTACTACTTCGCCGCGCTGGCCCTCGGCCTGCTGGGCGGGCTCGGGACCACGATCGGCTGGCTCGGGATCGCGGGAACCGTCCTGATCGTCGCGATCATGGCCGTCGCCGACCACCCCCGGTTCCTCGCCCGCGCGAGCCACGAGACGCGGTCCGTGGTGCTCGACCGGGCCATGACCGACCATGCCGCGCTCGTCACCCGGCTGGAGGCGCTGCTCGGCGGCCACGTCCACACCGTGTCGGTGCGCAAGCTCGATCTCGTGAACGACACCACGCTCGTGGACGTCCGCTTCTCGCCCGATCCGCGCCCGGTGACGTCGTCGGCCACCCCCACGCCGTCGTCGGACACCGCCCTCCTGCAGGGGGCGGCTCGATGATCGCCGACGCCCTCCCCGACCTCGCCCCCGTCGGCCTCGCCGAGCTGGACTCCGCGGCGGCCCTGCAGACCCGGCGCGACCGCAAGTACGTGCTCGACGCCGGCGAGTGCCGCGAGCTGCTCGCCGCCCTCGACCCCGCGACGCGGGTGCTGGAGATCGGCGGGGCGCGCACCTTCGCCTACGAGTCCACCTACTTCGACACTCCCGGCCTCGACTCCTTCCACCTCGCGGCGCATCGCCGCCGGCGGCGGTACAAGGTGCGCACGCGCACCTACGTCGACTCCGGTACGTGCTTCATCGAGGTGAAGACCCGTGCGGGCCGCGGCGTGACCGTGAAGGAACGCCAGGTGCACGACGCCGGACCCGCCCGCCTGGGCGCCGCCGACGCCTTCGTGGACGAGCGGCTCGCCGCGGCCGGCCTCGACGCCGCGCCTGCCCAGGCGCTCGTCCCGACGCTGCGGTCCTCGTACCGCCGCACCACGCTGCTGCTCCCGGACGGCCGGCTCACCCTCGACACGGATCTGGTCTGGACCGTCCCCGGCATGGTTCCCGGGAACCCTGTCGCGCTCGTCGACGCGTTTCGCCCCGATCCGGAGTTCGGTCGCTTGTCGAGCAGTCGGTCCGCCGGCGATGCGGTCGGTTCCTCGGGGGACCGACTTCTCGACAGCGGACCGACCGCGCGGCGACCAGCCGGACCAGCCGCCTCCGCCGTCGTCCGCCTCGACGACCTCGTGGTCGTGGAGACGAAGACCGGAGGGCCGGGACCGTCGTCGGCGGACCGGATCCTCTGGCGGTCCGGGCACCGGCCCGACCGCATCTCCAAGTACGCGACCGGGCTCACGCTCCTGCACCCCGGTCTTCCCGACGCCCCATGGCGTCGCATGATCCGCCACCGCCTCGCGGCGGAGCCCGCGTTCGCTCCCGAGCCCGCCCTGTAGCGGAGCCCCGGGCCGGCAATCGCGCTCACCTCGGCGGACGCCGACAGCCCGACCCACCTGAACACCTCACAGCAAGGACCCACCGATGCAGATCAAGCGCCCCAAGGCCATCTTCGCCGCCGCGCTGGCCGCCTACCTCACGGTCGCCACGCTCGCCGGATGCAGCCTGAGCTCGGCTGCCGAGACGACCACGTCGGAATCGAGCACCACCGGGTCGAGCGCTACCGACGTCGCGCTCACCACCGACGACGCCCTCGCCGAGAACAAGGACTACACCGATACCGCCGCACTGGCCGACGAGACCTGGGACGAGGCCGACGAGGTGGCCGTCACGCTCGACGGCGACACCGCGGAGGCGTCCGGCGACGGCGTCGACGTGGACGGCTCCACGGTGACGATCACCGCACCGGGCACGTACCGCCTCAGCGGCACGCTGACGGACGGCCAGGTGGTGGTGTCGTCCGAGGCCGACGGCCTGGTCCGGCTCGTGCTCGACGGCGTCGACATCACCAGCAGCACCACCTCGGCGATCGCGATCATGGAGGCCGACGGCGTGTCGGTGGTCCTCGCGGACGGTTCCGAGAACTCCCTCGCCGACGCCTCGGAGTACGAGTACGAGGACGGCGAGGACGAACCGAACGCGACACTGTTCTCGAAGGAGGACCTCGTGATCTCGGGCGACGGTGCGCTCACCGTCACCGGCAACTCGAACGACGGGATCGGCTCGAAGGACGGGCTGGTCGTCGCGGGCGGGAACATCACCGTCGACGCGGTTGACGACGGCGTGCGCGGCAAGGACTACCTCGTCGTGACCGGCGGCACGCTGGACGTCACGGCCGACGACGACGGCCTGAAGGCCGACAACGAGGACGGCACCGACGACGACGGCGACACCGTCGGCTACGCGGCCTTCCTCGGCGGCGACGTCACGATCAGCGCCGGGGACGACGGCGTGCACGCGGAGTCGGACCTCGTGGTCGCCGACGGGACGCTCACCGTCACGGAGTCCTACGAAGGGCTCGAGGGCACGCACATCCTCGTCGCAGGCGGCACGACCGACATCACGGCGTCGGACGACGGGCTCAACGCGGCCGGGGCGACCAGCACGGAGGAGACCGCCGCGACCGAGGAGACCAGCACCTCGCAGGTCGCGACGACGCAGGACGGCGCCGCCCAGGCTGGCGAGCGGCCCGAGGGCGCTCCGGAGGGCGGCCGCGGTGGCGGCATGGGAGGTGGCGCCGGCGGCGAGTCTGCGGGCGACTTCTCCCTGACGATCACGGGCGGCACGCTGACGGTCGACGCGGACGGCGACGGCCTGGACTCCAACGGCACCACCACGATCACCGGCGGCGACATCACGGTCTTCGGCCCGACGATGAACGGCAACGGCGCGCTCGACAGTCAGGGCGCCTTCACGGTGAGCGGGGGCAACCTCGTGGCCGTGGGCTCGTCGGGCATGGCGCAGACGCCCGACGCCGACTCGTCACAGGCCTGGGTGGCGGCCACGTTCGACACCGTCGCGGCGGGATCCGAGGTCCAGGTGATCGGCGACGGCGGCTCGGTGCTCGCCGACGTCACGTTGGCCAAGGACACGCAGTCGATCGTGCTGAGCGCGGCCGGCCTCGTCGACGGCCGGACCTACAAGATCGTCGCTGACGGCACCGAGATCGCCACGGCGACAGCCGGCGAGGCCGTCGCGGGTGGTATAGGCGGTATGGGCGGCGGCCCCCAGGGCTGATCGCCGGCGGCCGGAGGTGGCTCTGCTCGTCCTCCGGCACCTGGCCGACGGGGACCCCGGCGCTGAAGAGCGCTGGGGTCCCTCGCGTCGGAACGAGGTTCGCCGCACGAGCACGAGGCTTCCGGCCGGACTTCCCGGGCGATGCGCGCAAGCCTCGTGCGAGTGCGGGAAAGCTCATGCCGGGCCGCGGCGCTTCATGCGCTTGCGCGGGTCCAGGCCGGAGTCCGCGATCCCCGCGATCGCCGAACCGGGGGAGAGCACCTGTTCCGCCCGGAGGTCCGACACGACGGCGCGGATCAGCCCCGGGAGGAAGTCCCCGCCCCGGCGCCAGGTCCAGGGGATGCCCTTGACCACGAGCCACCCCGCCCGCTGCCACCGGGACGGGGGTTCGGGCGCAACGGGAAGCCGGGCCGCCAGCGCGGCCTCCGGCGGCGTGTTCTCCGGACGTGCGGGTTCAGCCGCCGCCTCCCGCGCCCCCTCCCCGGCCGCTTCACCGAGCCAAGCCCTCGCGACCCCCAGCGCCAGCTTCCGATGCCCCGCCGGCGACGGATGCACCCGGTCGATGTGCCAGGCCCGCGCGCCCGCGGACGCGATCGCCGCGCCGCCGTCGACCACCACGACGCGCCCCGGCGCCTCGCGGGCCGCGGCAGCGGCGGCGTCGACCGCCGCGTTCACCACGGCCACCCGTCGCCGCATCACGCGCCGGACCACGCGCGGCGCCAGTTCGAACAGGCCGATCACGGGCAGCCGCACGAGGACGACATCGCTCCTGGCGCGCGCCAGCGCGTCGACCGTCCGCGCGAGGGCGGCCTCGATCTCCCGCGGGGAGAAGTCGCTGCGCAGCACGTCGTTGCCGCCCACCAGCACGGTGGCGAGCGTCGGCCGCAGTTCGAGGGCTTCCGTGAGCTGATCCGCGGCGACGTCGCGGGCGCGCGATCCGTTGCTCGCCAGGTTCCGGAACGTCCCGACCCGCAGGACGGCGGCGAGGTGCGCGGCCCACCCCGCGCCGTGCCGGGCATCGGGCCCGACGGTGTCACCCACGCCGACGGTGATCGAGTCACCCAGCGCGACCGCGACCGCGGGCCCCGTGGTCATGGCCGGGACCCGGCCATCACCACACCGTCGGTCGTCGTGCCGGTGAGTGAGCCCATGTCGAGAAAGGTCGGCTTGTTGTGCAGGGCGAGCATGGCCTCGCCCGTCGCCGTCCACGGGAACAGCTCCGCGCGCTCCCGCGCCGCGGCGCGGCGGGTGACCGGGTCGCGGTCCAGCACGTCGTGGATCGCGAGCGCGAGCGTCGCCGGCTCGGGCGCCGCGGCGGCGCCGGCAGGGCCGACGATCTCCGGCAGCGCGCTCGTCGCGGAGCACACCACGGGCGTTCCCGAGGCCAGCGCCTCGAGCGCGGCCAGGCCGAACGTCTCGATGGGGCCCGGGGCGACCACGACGTCGGCGCAGCTCAGCAGGGTCGCGAGGCGCACCCGGTCGGGCACGAACGAGAGGAACTTGTGCGGCAGTCCCGCGGCGGCGGCGCGGTCGCGGACCTTCGGCAGCAGTGGCCCGGCCCCCGCGACGACGAGCCGCACCGGGCGCCCGTCGCGCATCACCTGCGCGGCGGCGTCGACGGCGAGATCGACACGCTTCTCCTGCGAGATCCGGCTCGCGGTGACGATCAGCGTGGTGCCGGGCGGGGCGTACTGCTCCCGGAAGTCGTCGTCGTACCGGTCCGGCCGGAACATCTCCAGGTCGACGCCGAGCGGAACCCGGATCAGCGGCGGCAGCAGGGTGTTCCGCGACCGACGGCGCAGGCGCTCCACCTCGCCGGCGGCGAACTCGGTGGTCGCGACCAGCCGGTCGAACCTGGGCAGGGTGGCGAGGTTGTAGCGGTCGGCGAACCGCGGCGCGGTCGCGGCTCCCAGCGAGGCGATGCGCCCGTCCGGGCCGTGGCCCGGGACCCAGGAACGCAGCACGCCGTCGACCCGTTCGTGCAGCATCGCGAGGGAGGGCACCCCCTCACTCCTGGCCCAGTCGCCGATCCCGGTCAGGGTGGTCCGGTCCGAGACCTCGACGCGGTCCGGCTCGAGCGCTTCGAGGAGCCGCCGCACCTTCCGCGGCCGGACCACGACGCGGTAGCCGCCGGAGAACGGTGCGCGGGGCGCGGCGACGGTGATGAGCCGGACGCCGTCCACGTGCGACACGGTGTCGTGCTCGCCGGGGACCACGAGCACAGGTTCGTGCCCGTGCCTCAGGTACTGCCCCGCCATCGCGTGCATCGCGGTTCGGATCCCGCCGGAGCGCGGACCGTAGAAGTTCGCGATGTGGACGATGCGCACGGTCAGACCTCCGCCGATCCTGCCCTTTCATGGACCCGGATCGCGTCTTCGTAGTGGTGCACGAGCTCTTCGCAGATGTCGTGCCAGGTGCGGCCCTCGGCGCGCTCGCGGGCCGCTGCCCCGAACGCGAGCCGCTTGCGCTCGTCGCCCACGAGATCGGCCACGTGCCGCCGCAGTGCCTTGTGGTCACCTGGAGCGTACAACCATCCGTCGTGCGAGTGCCGCACGATGTCCAGCGGCCCGCCGGCGGCGGGTGCCACCACGGGAACCCCGCTCGCGTGTGCCTCCTGGAGGGTCTGGCCGAAGGTCTCCAGCTCGCCGGGGTGCACGAAGACGTCCAGGCTGGCCATGGCCTTGGCCAGGTCCTGGCCGCGCAGCAGGCCCGTGAAGTGCGCGGTGGGCAGCAGATGGTGCAGCGCGTCCCGCTCGGGCCCGTCGCCGACGACGACGAGCCGCACGTTCGGCAGGTCCTTCAGCACGCTCAGCGCCTCGACCTGCTTCTCCGCGGCCAGGCGCCCGACGTACCCGACCAGTACCTCCCTGCCGTTCCCGACCGCGCGGCGCCAGCTCTCGTCGCGGAACCGCGGGTGGAACGACGTCGTGTCCACACCGCGCCCCCACAGGCGCATGTTCGGGATGCCGTGGGCGGTGAGCTGCCGCATGGTCGCGGTCGAGGGTACGAGGTTGAGCGTCGCCTTCTCGTGCAGGTCCTTGACCCGCTTCCACAGCAGCGGTTCGAAGTGGCCCAGCCCGTAGCGGGACGCGTAGCCCGGAACCTCGGTCTGGTAGACGGCGACGGTCGGCAGCCCCATCCGCTCGGCCGCGAGCATGCCGCGCCAGCCGAGGATGAACGGGGAGGCCAGGTGGACGACGTCGGGCTCGAACGCCGCGAGCGTGCGCTCGGTACGCCACTTCTTGCCGACCACCAGGCGGACGTCGGGGTAGCCGGGGAAGCCGATGGAGCCGAGTTCGACGACGGGCGCCCCGCTGACGAAGGGCGGTACGGCGCCGCTGTCGGCGTCGGGAGCGAGCACCATGGCTTCGTCGCCACGCCGCTCAAGATGCTCGAGTACCCGCAGGACGGAGTTGGTCACTCCGTTCACCTGCGGGAGAAACGATTCTGTGACGATAGCTACACGCACAGTAGACACTCGACCATCACTTGGTGAAGTGTCAGGAGCGTGTGGGCGGAGTGTCGGCAAACGTCACGTGTCATCTTGCTCCTTCTGCAACGCCGGGGCGTCCGCGGAAGTCCGGGCCGGAACGTCCCGGCGGTCTGCCGCGGCCGCGATCTGGACCAGTCGCGCAACCGCTCCCAGCAAGAGTGCCACGAGAAGGGCGTTGCGCACCGCCCCCACCAGAGTCATTTCAGGGAAACCCCCGAGAAACTCCCCGTAACGGACCGGGAAGATCATCTTCGTGAGAATCGCGGTGACGATGAGACCGAGAGCAGGCGGCAGCCACGTGCGCCGCGCCTCGGCGGCGTCGCGGCCGTAGAGGGCGACGGCGGCCGCGACCGGCGGGCCGAGCCACGCGATGAACTGGGGCGAGCCCACCTTGTTGCACACGATCAGCGCGAGGAGTTCGGCGGCGGCGGCCAGCAGGAGGATGTCCTGGGCGCGCCCGGGCCGCCGTCGTACCGCGAACGCCGCCAGCAGGGCGACGAGCCCGACGACGACGAGCAGCGCGACGTCGAGCGCCTCGGCGACGTCCCGTGGCGCGGAGCCGAGCACCTCGTAGGTGTAGATCTCGTCGTTCCAGGTCGGGCTGTACTTCGGGCTGTCCATCCCGATGAGGAGGAAGGGTGTGGCGCCGACCGACTCGACCTGGAGATTGCGGTCGCTCTGCTCGCCGAAGACGTCGAGCACGCGGCCGCCGCTGCCGCCCGCGAGGGCCCAGCCGAGGACGACCGTGCTCACCAGCGCGCCGGGCAGCACGACGTTCCGCGCGAACTGATACAGGCTGCCCGACGTCGCGGCGATGGCGACCGCCACGGCGCCCGGAGCGATCTTGATCCAGGCACCGATCGTCGCCAGCGTCATCGCCGTCGCGGGATGCCGGGCCGCGATCACCAGCGCGACCAGGATGATCGGGGCGATCACGCCGTCGAGGCGGCCCAGGAAGATCGGGCCGAGCGCCACGAGGAAGATCAGCCAGAACCAGGCGGCCAGACGTCCCCGGGGCCGTGCGCGCGCCAGGAAGATCGTGGCGACGGCGTTGAGCGCGACGATCAGGCCGAGCCACACCCACTCGTAGCCGGCGGTGGTCTGGGAGAACAGGGCCGGCGGCGTGATCGCGACGAGCGCCCCCACCGGATACACCCAGGCGTACTCGAAGACGGGCCATCGCGCGGCCTCGATGCCGTTGCGCGCCCACCACTCGTAGAGCGCGACATCGCCGAAGATCTGCGGCTCCCACTGCCACGCCTCGTGGATCAGCCAGGCGTGAGCGGCGACGAAGGCGACGGCGATGCCCCAGGGGGAGAGCAGCGCACGGATCAGGACGCGGAAAGGACGGGCGTCGGTCAGCACGGCTCACATCCTCGCACCGATCGCCTCGGCGGTGTGCTGCCCGAAATCGGTTAAACCCGGGTCGGTGTCGGCGGCGGGGGCCGACGTCGTCCGCGGACCGTTTACGCGAACGCGCTCTCGCCCGTGATCTCGCGGCCGATGATCAGCGCCTGCATGCTCTCGGTGCCCTCGTACGTGTGCAGGGCCTCGATGTCGGCGAAGTGCCGCGCCACGCGGTTCTCCAGCAGGATGCCGTTGCCGCCCAGCATGTCGCGGGCGACCTGCGCGATCTGGCGCGCGCCGCGCGTGCAGGAGTACTTGGCGATCGATGCCTGCGGGCCGGTCAGCTCGCCGGCCTCGGCAAGCCGCGTCATCTGCTTCACCAGCAGCTGGATCTGCGTGAGGGTCGACAGCATCTGGGCCAGGCGCTCCTGGATCATCTGGCTCGCGGCGAGCGGGCGGCCGAACTGCATGCGCTGCTTCGAGTACGCCACGGCGGACTCGTAGCAGGCGACGGCGTGTCCGACGGCGGCCCAGGCGACGCCCATGCGCGCCGCGAACAGCACCCGGCCGGCGTCCTTGAAGGACCGCGACCTCGGCAGCAGGTTCTCCGCCGGGACGAACACGTCCGTCAGGACGATGTGCGCCTGGTGGAGGGCACGGAGCGAGACCTTGCCCTGGATGGTGGTGGCCTCGTAGCCGGGCGTGTCCTGCGGCACGATGTAGCCGTGGACCTGGCCGTCCTCGCCGCGGGCCCACACCACGGTGATGTCGCCCGTCGAGCCGAAGCCGATCCACTTCTTCTCGCCGTTGATGAGGTAGCCGTCGACGCCGTCGCGGGTGGCGGCGACCGCCGTCGTCTCCAGGGCGACCGAGTCGGACCCGTGTGTCGGTTCCGTGAGTCCGAACGCGCCGAGGATCTCACCGCGCGCCATCGGGCCGGCGTACTTCGCGATCTGCTCGTCGGAGCCGAGCATGGCGATCGACCGCAGGGCCAGCCCGCCCTGCACGCCGCAGATCGTGGCCACGGAGCCGTCGCCGCGCGACATCTCCATCGCGGCCAGGCCCTCGGCGTACGGGGTGACGTGCGGGAGGCCGGGCACGTCCACGCCGTCGCGCAGCAGGTCGAGGTCGGCGAGGCGCTTGACCAGGTCCATGGGGACCTCGTAGCGCTCCCAGTAGTCGGCGATGACCGGCAGGACCTCCTCCTGCACGAACCGCCGGACCTTGTGCTGGTGGGCGCGTTCTTCCTCGGTGGCGTCGGCGAATGCCCGGGCGAAGTCGATGTCGAGCGGCTGGGACAGGTCGTACGCGGGCGCCGACACACCGGGAGTCTGAGTCATGCGAACCATGGTGCTCCGGTACTGAATCTCACGTCAAGCGATACGGCGTCTCACGCGAGTGATGCTGCCAGCTCTCGTCGCTGGACCCGCCACCAGACGAAGAAGCCGACGAGCGTGAACCCTCCGTAGAACAGGTACATCGCGGCCGTGGCCCAGTAGCCGGCGCTCAGGAGGAGCGGCACGCCGACGATGTCGACGGCCACCCAGATCAGCCAGAACTCGACCCAGCCCTTCGCCATGCCGTAGGTCGCCAGGAGCGAACCCGTGAAGATCCAGGCGTCCGCCCAGACGGGCTCGAACGAGCCCAGCGCCCGGAACAGCGGGGTCAGCAGCAGCGTGCCGCCCACCAGCGCCGCGACGAGACCGAGGCGCGCGGGCCACGACGCCCACCGCGGGTGCACGGCCGCGCCGTCGCCGGCCGGGACCTTGCCGTCGGCGCGGAGGTCCGCGGACCGACGGCGGGTCTCCTGCCAGCGGTACCAGCCGTAGACGGACACGGCGATGAACATGATCTGCCGCCCCGCCTGTCCGAGCATGTCCGCCCGTGAGGTCTCGCCGAACCACGAGCCCAGGAAGACCGTGAACAGCAGCACGTTCCCGACGATGCCGACCGGCCACGCCCACACCTTGCGCCGCATCCCGCCGAGCGCCGACGCGAGCCCGAAGGCGTTGCCGATCACCTCGCGCCAGAGCAGGTGCTGGTCACCGATGCTGAAGGTGGCGTCGAACAGCCAGCGGATCACGTCCATGCGAGAAGGATCGCATGAGGCCCGCCACGGTCCTGGGATCGTTTTCATCGACTTCCCGGCGGCACCGGGAGCGGGCAGACCTGGCGGACCGTGCCCGAGAGCATCGAGCCGACCGCGGGCGTCCACACCGTGTACCTGCGCTTCACGTCCGGCCGTCCTGCCGCGGAACTACACTCCGATGAACCGGAACCGGAACCGGCCCGGACCTGGAGGACAGCCATGCGCGACACGCAGGCCGCACGCCCCACCCTCGAGACGGTGGCGCGCCTGGCCGGGGTCTCGCGCGCGACCGTGTCCCGCGTGATCAACGGGTCGGTGGGGGTGACGCCCGGGGTGCGCGAGGCCGTGGACCGAGCCGTCGACCAGCTCGGGTACGTGCCCAACCCGGCGGCGCGCAGTCTCGTCTCGCGTCGTACGGACTCGATCGCGCTGGTCGTGCCTGAGCCGGTCGCGCGGATGTTCTCCGACGACGCCTTCTTCACCGGCATCCTGCGCGGCATCGGGCAGGAGCTCGAGGCCGCGGACAAGCAGCTCGTCCTCCTGCTCGCCTCGACCCCGGCGAGCCACCACCGCATCATGCGATACATCCGCGGCCGGACCGTGGACGGCGTCATCCTCGCCTCCCTGCACGGGGCCGACCCGTTCCCGGGCGAACTCGCCGCCATGGGCGTGCCTGTCGTCGCCAGCGGCCGTCCGCTCGCCGGCCACGCGGTCCCCTACATCGACGTCGACAACGCGGGCGGCGTCAGGGTCGCGGTCGAGCACCTGCTGGCCCAGGGCCGGACACGCATCGCGACGATCGCCGGCCCGCAGGACATGGTCGCGGGCATCGACCGGCTCGCCGGGTACCGCGCCGCCCTCGACACCGCGGGCATGCGGTCGCTCGTCGAGATCGGCGACTTCACGCGCGAGTCGGGCATGGTCGCCATGCGCCGGCTCCTCGCCGACGAGCCTGCGATCGACGCCGTCTTCGTGGCCTCCGACCTCATGGCCGACGGAGCCCTGCGCACGCTCCGCCAGGCCGGTCGCCGGGTACCGGAGGACGTCGCGGTCGTCGGGTTCGACGACGCCGCCGCTGCCCGCTCCACCGAGCCCCCGCTGACCACCGTGCGGCAACCGATCCACGAGATCGGCCGCATGCTGGCGCAGCAGGTCCTGAAGCTGGTGGCAGGCGAGGACATCGACCCGGCGCTGATACTCCCCACGGACCTGGTGCTCCGCGAGTCGGCGTGAGCGCGGGCACCGGCGCGCGACCACGCCATTTCGGCTGGTGGGAGCGCGACTATCGGTCACGATGACGTGGTCGGCACCCGGGCCCCGGCGCCTCGCGGCGCTACCCCAGTGCGTCGCGGACCGCGCGGGCGACGTCGTCGGGCGGCGTCTCGCCGTCGAGCACCGTGACCACGATGCGGCGGCGGGGATTGGCGTCCGCCTCCGGCGCCGCGCCGCCCTTGCTCACCACGACCGCGCGACGCAGGTCGGCGAACGCCTCTTCCAGGTCGGGCCGCGGATCCAGGGACGGGTTGCGCAGCCAGCGGCGCAGGATCGCGTTGTGCACCGCCACCACCGACGCCGCGAACGCGATCGATGCGGTCGTGTTCGACCGGTCCGGCGGGAGCGTGTCGCGCAGGTACTGCGTGAACGCGCGCTCGTACCGGTGCGTGGTGACCAGCTCGCGGTCACGCAGTGCCGGGACCTGCTGCAGCAGCGCGTACCGGGCGAGCGACGTCTCGCGCTGGCCCACGTGGTGGTCGAACACCATGCGCGCGGCCCGGCACACTTCGAGGTACGGGCCCATCTCCGGGTCCCAGCCGTGCCCGACGTCGCCCCCGGCCTCCTCGCTCGTGCGCGCCTCCGGGCGGGTGGCGGCCAGCATCACGACCACCTCCTCGAGAAGGAGCTCGTGGTCGGCGAAGACGACGTCCTCCTTCGACCGGTACCGGCGGAAGAACGTCGCCCGGCTCACCTGGGCGGCATCGGCGATCTCCTCGACGGTGGTCTTCTCGTAGCCCTGCCGGGTGAAGAGGTCGACCGCGGCGTCAACTGCCTGAGCGTGCGTGTGAGGTCGAACCGCTGTCATGCAGGGCAGGCTACCGTTCCCGGATCCTGCCGGTACGGAGCCGCTGGAGATAGCGCACCTCGCGGAGCGCGATGGCGGCGCCTATGGCCAGCGGCAAAGCGGCCCACGGATGCCCCGAGAGGACGCCGAAGAACCCGGCGATCGCCACCAGGACCCCGCCGACGACCGTGAACAGGCTCGACCACCGCATGGTGCTCACCGTAGCGGAGCGCGGGGCGCGCTACACCGCGCCGGCCGCACCGATCGGACGCACGGAAGGGCGGACGGACGGAACGACGGAACGACGGACAAGGATGTCGGACAGACGTCATAGGGTCGGCGCATGACCGAGAACACCACGAACTCCGCACCCGTCGTCGACGTGTACGTCGACCCGGCGTGTCCGTTCGCCTGGATCACCTCACGCTGGGCGCTCGAGGTCGCCCGGCACCGCGACGTCGACCTCACATTCAAGCTCATGAGCCTCTACCTGCTCAACAGGGACCGCGACATCCCCGCGGACTACCGGGCGCTCATCGACAGGTCACGCGGCATCGGCCGCGTCGCCGCAGCCGTGCAGACCGACCACGACCCCGAGGCGTTCGCGGCCTTCTACAACGCGGCCGGCACCCGCATCCACAACGCGCGCAACAAGGACTTCGAGGCCGTGATCACCGAGGCGCTCGCGGAGGCCGGGCTGCCCGCGGAACTCGCGGCGGCCGCGGGGTCCGAGGCGTACGACGGCGCGCTCGCCGTCTCGCACGAGGCCGGCATGAAGCCCGTCGGCGAGGACGTCGGCACGCCGACCATCCACGTCAACGGCGTCGCGTTCTTCGGACCGGTGCTGCAGTCCATCCCGCGCGGCGAGGACGCGGTGCGCGTGTTCGACGGCGCGGTCGCCCTGGCCTCGTACCCGGACTTCTTCGAACTGAAGCGGACACGGTCAGGGTCGCTGAACTTCGACTGAGCGTGACGGTTCCGGACAGCTCCCGGCCGATCCCGGCACCTCGAACAGACCGGCGAGTTCGCCGGAACCTGTCGGAACGTTTCCCGGACCGATGACATTGTTGGAGACATGAGCCTCGATCTGCGCATCTTCACGGAACCTCAGCAGGGCGCGTCGTACGACGACCAGCTCGCCGTCGCCCAGGCGACCGAGGAGCTCGGCTTCAGCGCCTTCTTCCGCTCCGACCACTACCTCGCGATGGGCGACGGCGACGGCCTGCCCGGCCCCACCGACGCCTGGACCACCCTCGCCGGACTCGCCCGGGACACCGAGACGGTCCGGCTCGGCACGCTCGTCTCCTCCGCGACGTTCCGCCACCCCGGCGTGCTCGCCATCCAGGTGGCGCAGGTGGACCAGATGTCGGGCGGGCGGGTCGAGTTCGGCCTCGGCACCGGCTGGTTCAGGGCCGAACACGCCGCCTACGGGATCCCGTTCCCCGACAAGCGGTTCGGCATCCTCGAGGAGCAGCTCGCCGTCGTGACCGGGCTGTGGAGCACGCCCGAGGGCGAGACCTTCTCGCACGCGGGCACGCACTACACGCTCACCGACTCGCCCGCCCTCCCCAAGCCCGCGCAGCAGCGCATCCCCGTCATTGTCGGCGGCGGCGGACCGAAGCGGACCCCGGCGCTCGCCGCCCGCTTCGCCGACGAGTACAACCAGGCCTTCCCCGAGATCGACACGATCGGCCCGCGCGTCAAGGTCATCGAGCAGGCACTGTCCGACGCCGGTCGTGGTGCCGACTCGATGGTCCAGTCCGCCGCGCTCGTCGTGGCGGTGGGCAAGGACGAGGCCGAGTTCGCGAAGCGCGCCGCCGCGATCGACCGGGAGCCCGCCGAGCTCCGCAAGCACGGCGTCGCGGGGACGGTCGCCGAGGCCGCGGACCGCCTGCGGGACCTGGAGAAGGCGGGCGTGTCCCGCGTGTACCTGCAGGTCCTCGACCTGCAGGACCTGGACCACCTCGATCTCGTCGCCCGCGAGGTGCGTCCTCAGCTCGACTGACCGCCCGGCCTGCGACCGCCGTCGTGCACGGCTATGCGGCTGGTCGGCAACTGTTTGAGTGATCGGCAGGTCAATCTGCCGATCACTCAAACATCTACCGACCATGCGAACGGTCGGTCACCGGCCGCCGGTGCGGTTCCTCCGCGGGCCCGCTAGCGCCCCAGAAGGTCTTCCCCTTGGGCTGAACGCGTGTGTAGCATGTTGAACGTGCGTTCAGCCGAGCGGCGCCCCATCGGGCGCGACCGGACGCCCGCGGTGGATCAGACCGCGCGGGCGCGGATCCGTGATGCCGCGGTGCAGTGCTTCGCCACCGGCGGATTCGGCGCGTCGGTGCGCGCGATCGCCCAGGAGGCCGGCGTCAGCCCGGGCCTCGTGATGCATCACTTCGGCTCGAAGGACACGCTCCGTGAGGTGTGCGACGAGCACGTCCTCGCCCAGATCCGCGAGCTGAAGAACCAGAACATCGAGCACGCGGCCGGAGGCGGCAGCTTCCTGCAGGCTTTCGCGTCCGCCGAGGAGAACGCCGTGCTCCTGGGCTACGTCCTGCGTTCGATGCAGGACGGCAGCGCCCTCGCCCGGGACTTCATCGACCACATGGTCGACGACGCCGTGGAGTACACCCAGCACGCTGTCGCCTCGGGCCTCGCCGTGCCCAGCCGCGACGAGGCGGCCCGGGCGCGCTACATGACGGTCTCCGCCCTGGGAGCCCTGCTGCTCGAGGTCACCCTGGACCCACCGGCGGACCCTTCGGATCTCCTCGCGATCCTCAACCGGTTCATGGAGCAGAGCTACCTGCCCATTCTTGAGCTGTACACCGAGGGATTCCTCACGACCCGCCGCATGCTCGACGACTACCTCATGTACGTCACCGATCCGCCGGAGGGCATGCAGGCTGCCGAGCCGGCTTGAAGAGCACGAGCCAGTTCGAAGAGCATGCGATCGGTCCGTTCACGAGCGATCGGCACTTCGATCTGCCGATCATTCACGATCGGACCGACCACTGCCGCGCGGTCTCCGCGCGACCTTCGCCGCGCCCACGATCGCCGTCGTCCCCTCGACGGCGCCGCACAGCGGCCCTCCACCTTCCGTGAACTGGTCACGACAACCAGAGAGCGAGCACCTGATGACCACTACTTCCTCCGTCGCGCCCGCGATCGAGATCGCGGGCCTCGACAAGTCCTTCGGCTCCGTGAAGGCCCTCGACGGCCTCGACCTGACCGTCCCCGCCGGCGAGGTCGCCGGCTTCCTGGGGCCCAACGGTGCCGGCAAGTCCACCACCATCCGCGTGCTGCTGGGCCTGCTGCGGTCCGACGCCGGCGTCGCCCGCATGTTCGGCCGCGACGTCTGGCACGACTCGGTCGCCCTGCACCAGCACATCGCCTACGTCCCGGGCGACGTCAGCCTGTGGCCGAACCTCACCGGCGGGGAGTGCATCGACTACCTCACCCGCCTGCGTGGTACGGCCGACAAGAAGGCGCTGCGTGCCCGCAAGGCCGAGCTCCTGGAGCGCTTCGAGCTCGACCCGCGCAAGAAGGCCCGCACCTACTCCAAGGGCAACCGGCAGAAGGTCGCCCTGGTCGCGGCCTTCCTGTCCGACGCCGAGCTCTACATCCTCGACGAGCCCACGGCCGGCCTGGACCCGCTCATGGAGTCCGTGTTCACCGAGTACGTGCACGAGGCCAAGGCAGAGGGGCGGTCCGTGCTGCTGTCCAGCCACATCCTCAGCGAGGTCGAGAAGGTGTGCGACACCGTCACGATCATCCGCAACGGCACCGCCGTCGAGCACGGCACGCTCGACGAGCTGCGGCACCTCACGCGGTCGAACGTGACCGCCGTGGTGGGTGGGGACCCGGCCGTGCTGGCTGAGCTCGGCGCGGTCAACGACCTCCAGGTCATGGCGCACGACGGCGGCACCCGCGTCACCTTCGACGCCGACAACGCCGCCATCGCCGACGTCCTCACGGCGGTGACCGCGCTGGGCGTGCACAGCATCACGGTCACCCCGCCGTCGCTGGAGGAACTGTTCATGCGGCACTACGGCGACGTCATCGACGCCGACGAGGTCGCGGCCGAGGAGGCAGCCGGCGACGGCGTGCCGTCCGACCGCGCGGCGCGAAAGGCCGCGCGGCGCGCCGTGAAGCAGGCGGGTGCGCGATGAGCGCCGTGGCGGCACCTCCGGCCGGAGCGGCGACGCCGGACGTCGGGGCCACCCGGTTCGGGTCGACGCTGACCGGGACCGGCAGGATGGTCCGGTTCATCCTGCGGCGGGACCGGGTGCGGATCTTCTGGTGGACGTTCAGCATCGTCGCGTTCTACGTGTACTTCATGGCCGCGCTCGGAACCTTCGACGCGGAGGCGATGGCGGGCCGGGCGCTGCTCATGGAGACGCCCAGCGGGATCGCGATGGGCGGGCCCGGATATGGCGTCGAGGACTACACGCCGGAACGTGCCGTGGCCAACGAGGGCATCACCTGGTGGGTGATCGCCCTCGGGGTGATGAGCATCCTGCACATGGTGCGGCACACGCGGACCGAGGAGGAGTCGAGCAGGTCGGAGCTGGTGCGGGCGAGTGTCGTCGGGCGGCACGCACCGGCCGTCGCGGCGATCACCACCCTGGCTCTCGTGAACGCGCTGATCGCGGTGCTCTCGGCGGGGATCATCGTGGCGATCGACGGGGAGTACGTGACCGTCGCCGACTCGTTCGGACTCACCGTCGGCGTGGCCCTGGCGTCCATGGTGTTCGGCGCGGTCGCCTTCGTCTTCGCGCAGCTCACCGTGACCGGTCGGGGGGCAATCGGCCTGAGCATGGCCGTGCTCGGCGCGGCATTCTTCGCGCGGGCCGCCGGAGACATGATCGAGATGCACGGGAGCCCGTTGTCGTGGGTGTCCGCCTTCGCCTGGGCGCAGCAGATGCGGCCGTTCGTCGATCTGACCTGGTGGCCCGCCGTGCTGTCCGGCGCGGCCATCGTGCTCCTCCTGCTGCTGGGCTCGTTCCTGGCGTCCCGGCGGGACTTCGGCGGAGGACTGCTCGCGGAGCGTACCGGGCGCGCGGACGCGGCGGGCTCGCTCACCGGACCGGTCTCGCTCGCGTGGCGGCAGCAGCGCTGGGCGCTGTTCTGGAGCGCACTCGGCCTGGGGCTCATGTGGTTCGCGAGCGGCACGATGCTCCCGGATATCGGCGACCTGATGAGCGACATGGCCGAGAGCAACCCGCTGGTGAGTGCGGTCTTCGGCGACGACCCCGCGGGCTTCACCGCGGCGTTCCTCGGCATCATGCTCCTGTACGGGATGTGGTGCGTCATTGCGTACGCGATCGTCATGGGCGGGCGGGCGAAGGCCGAGGAGTCCGCCGGGCGCGCCGAGGTCGTGCTCGCGCGGCCCCTGGCGCGGTCCACCTGGTACGGCGCGCAACTGCTGGTCGCCGGCATCGGGACCGTGGTACTGGCGGTCGTCACGGTCTACGCGATGTGGGCCGGGGGAGCGGTGGTCGGTGAGGACGCTTTCTCGTTCGGCGACTACACCGAGGTGCTCTGGCCGTACATCCCGGCGGCACTCTGCTTCCTCGGATTCACCGCGGCCATGTACGCATGGTTCCCGCAGCACACCGGACTCGCCTGGATCCTGCTGGCCTACTCGTTCGGGATCGGCATGTTCGGGGCGCTCCTCGAGAATCTGCCCGAGGAGGCGAACTACGCCAACCCGCTGTACTGGGTGCCGGAACCGTTCGTGGACAGCCCGGAGCCTTCGCACATGATCGGCCTCGGCGTCGCCGTCGTCGCACTGTTCGTCCTCGCGTTCCTCGGCTTCCGGCGGCGGGACATCCCGGCGGTGTGACGTGTCGTGGCCGACGGTGGTCGTGGGCGCGCCTCCACCGTGAGCGCGCCCGCGACCGCCGTCGGGCACCGTTCTGGTGTGTACGCGCGACGAGACGCGCGGTACGAGGACAAGACGCACGGGAAGAAGATGTGTATACAGCACGGACTTTGCGTGATGTGACCGTTTCGATAAGCTGATTCGCCGCGGTGACCGTCGTCGAACTCTAGGATTTCAGTCATGATCTTCAAGGCCGTCGGGGGCGGCCGTCCCTACCCCGACCACGGGCGCACCCGCACCCGGGACTGGGTCGACGTCCCTCCCCGGCAGGTCCGCCTCGATGAGCTCGTGACCACCAAGCGGACCCTGGACCTGGAGACCCTTCTCGCGGAGGACTCCACGTTCTACGGCGACCTGTTCGCTCATGTGGTCGAGTACGAGGGCACCCTCTACCTCGAGGACGGGCTTCATCGTGCGTTGCGCGCGGCGCTGCAGCAGCGCCCCGTGCTGCACGCGCGCGTCCTCACGATCGGTTAGGTTCATAGCGTGACAGACCCTTCCTACGACGAGGCGCGTGTCGCCCGGCGTCGTCGTCAGCACGAGCGCCAGGCCGTCGTCTTCGGCGTGATCATCGCCTTCCTGGCGGTCGCCGGGATCTTCGCCCTGGCGATGTACACAGGCTCGCTCGTCGGCCCGTTCCAGCGTGAGTTCACGGTGGTAGGCGTGTCCCAGCAGGAGGAGGTCCCCGCGCCGTGCCTGCCGGAGGTCGAGGGACAGCCCGACGGCGCCCTGCCCCTGCCGTACGCCGACGTCGAGGTGAACTCGCTGAACGCGTCGGACAACCAGGGCGTGGCGAAGGCCTTCGAGACCGCGCTCGTGAGCCAGGGCTTCACCGTGCTCGAACTGGGCACCATGCCCGAGGAGGAGAGGCTCGACGTCTCGGAGTTGCGCTTCGGGGCCAAGGGCATCGTGCAGGCGTACACCCTGGCGGCGCAGTTTCCGTCGATCCGCATGGTCATGGACGACCGCGGTGGGACCAAGGTCGACCTGCTCATCGGGGAGGAGTACGACACGCCCGTCGACATCGAGGACGTGCCGCCGGCCGACGAACCGCTGGAGAACGTCGACGGCTGCGTGCCGGCCGACGAGATCACCCCCAAGGAGCGGGCGTTGTCGATGGAGAGGCTGGCCGCGCAGGAGCCCGAGACCGAAGAGAGCTGAGGCGGGCGGGCTCGCTCCCTCGGGCCTGGTTGCGCGGGCGGGCGCCTGGGTGGTGCGCGGGCGCGCGGCGGCGTGGTTGCGCGCGCCCGCGGGCGCTCAAGCCGTCGTCACGACGACGGTTCGCCGCACCAGGTTTGCAGTGCCTCCTGGATGTCTTGGTGATCCGGCGCTCCGGACCAGGCGACGTATCCGTCCGGACGGACGAGGACCGCCCGGTCTCCGGACGTGGGGAGGAAGCTCACCCGGTCACTCCATCCGGCGAGCGGGCTGCCGTCTGCGAGCGAACTGTCGCCGTCGAGCCGACCTCCGCCGTCGGCGAGAGCACTGCCGCCGACGAGCGCGAACCTGCCGTCCCGGAGGTGCTCGAACAGTCTCGTCCCGTCCGGGAACTCGCGGTCGGGAGCGCGGGTGCCGACGATTCTCGCGTCGCCCGCGCGACGGCCGTACTCGATGCCGAGTCCGGAGATCTGCATGGTCGCCATCTTCGTGACGGCGGCCGAACCGAGGATGAGCGGCGCCACGGCGCCGCGCACGGCGACGGCGAACCGGGAGCGGACGGTGGCGACGCGGGCCATGCGGCCGCTGGACTTCAGCACCTGGACGCCGACCGGGTGGCGGTCGGTGTGGTAGCCGTCGAGCAGGTCAGGGTCGGCGCCGCGGGCGACCGCGGCGAGGCGCCAGGAGAGGTTGGCCGCGTCCTGCATCCCGGTGTTCATTCCCTGGCCGCCGGCCGGGGTGTGACAGTGAGCGGCGTCCCCGGCGAGGAAGACGCGGCCGACCCGGTACTCGGGAGCCTGCCGTTCGTCGGAGTGGAACCGTGAGATCCAGCGCGGCGAGTGCATGCCGTAGTCGGTGCCGAACGCCTGGCGCGCGGCGGCGGAGATCTGCTCCAGTGACAGGGGGGCGTCGTCGTCGGCCTGGTCGGCGCGGCTCCAGGCGGTGAGCCGCCAGTAGCCGTCGCCGAAGGGCGCGATGAACGCGAAGCCGTGTTCGTTGGTGTGGACGGTCGGCTTCCGAGGCGGGTCGGCGAGCTCGACGTCGGCGAGCATGATGCCGCGCATGACCGGGCCTCCGGGGAAGGGCTGGCCGATCAGGTCGCGGACGGATGAGCGGACGCCGTCGCAGCCGACCGCGTAGTCGGCCTGGAGGAGGACGGACTCGCCGTCGGCTCCGGCGGCGGTGACCGAGACGCTGTCGGCGCCCTGCTCGAGGCCGGTGACCTCGGTGTCGTGGCGGACGGCGACGCCCAGCCGGTCGAGCCGGTCGCGCAGGACGCGCTCCACGTTGGTCTGGGAGCAGACGAGCAGATAGGGGTAGGCGGTCGGCAGCTGGGAGAGGTCGAGCTCGGCGTTGCCGAACGCGGCGATCTTGTCCATCTTGTACGAGGCGTAGGCGAGCAGTTCCTCGGCGAGGCCGCGCATGTCGAGCATTTCCATGGTGCGGGCGTGGACGCCGAAGGCGCGGGAGAGGTTCGACAGGCCCGCCGGGCGCTTCTCGATGATCGTGACGTCGAGCCCGGCCTCGGCGAGGTCCCCGGCCAGCAGGAGGCCGGTCGGCCCGGCGCCGACGACGATGACCGACGTCGTGGTGGTCCTGTCGGGGTGGGCGGGAGCAGAGCTGGTCTCAGGGGACGGGTGCGAAGGTTTGGTTGCCATGGAAACCAGTAAAGTCCAATTCGGTTGCCATGGCAACTAGGTTGCTAGGATGGTGAACGTGGACCCGCAGGCGACCCTCGACGAACGTGAACGACGCACCTGGTCAGCCTTCGTGACCATGCGGCGAGACCTGGAGGCTGTGCTCGCCCGGGGCCTCGCCCGTGACGGGCTCTCCGTCAGTGACTTCGAGGTGCTGGCCCGGCTCGGCCAGGCACCGGGTGGCGAGATGCGCGCCCGCGACCTGGCGGGCGCCATCGGCTGGGACAAGGCTCGCCTGTCCAAGCACGTGACCCGCATGGCCGGGCGCGGGCTCGTCGAGCGCCGGGAGGCGACGGGCGACGGGCGCGGCCTGGTCATCGCGCTCACCGTGCAGGCGGAGCAGGTCATGGCGGCCGCTGTTCCGAAGCATGTCGCCGCGGTTCGCAGGCACTTCTTCGACCTGATCGAGCCTGGTGAACTTGACGTGCTCGAGCGCGTGCTGGAGCGGGTCAACGGCCGTGCGGCCGAGGGGTGACGAGGGCGCGAGGAAGCTGGATGTGGCAGGTCGGTTCGGGGCCTTGGTGGACGCTGGTCAGGGGTGCAGCCGCTCGCGCGAAGCGGAGGCACAGTCGCACTGAAGTAGTGGTTGGTCAGTCGATGTCGCGGTGCACCTGGCGCAGTACGGTCAGCCGACGGCGGTACTCGTCCTCGTCGATCTCCCCGGAGGCGTAGCGGGAAGCCAGGATCTGCTCGGCGTCATGCGAGCTCTTCTGGCTCCCGGTACGCATCCCGCCCTTGGCCAGGACGACGATCAACCAGATGACCGCGCACCAGAAGGCCAGCATGACCAGCATCATCACGATCCCCCAGAGAGGGTCCCATCCCCACATCATCGTCGGTTCCTCCTTCGAGCCGCGCAGATGGTCTCGGGTCTTCCTACTACCAGAATGCAGGAGAACGAGTCGGGGTGTGATGGCTGGCCGCACCTACTGGCGCAACAACGAACGAGAGCCCGGCCGATGGCCAGGCTCTCAGATCTCAACGATGACGCGAGACATCTATCAACGATGTCCCGCGTCATCACTCTGCGGAGGATGGGGGATTCGAACCCCCGAGGGCGTGAACCCAACACGCTTTCCAAGCGTGCGCCATAGGCCGCTAGGCGAATCCTCCTCGCGCCCGTGGGCGCGGCCGATCCGACCACGCGAACGTGTTTGGGAACGGCCTGACGAGGATACCGGACCGGAGGGGCTGGGGCCGAATCGAAAGCGGCCGACGCTGGTGTGACGTAGTCGTTCGCCGCGGATGGCGGGGGTACCGTCGCAGGATTCGGGATTCGGGGAGGGCCTCGGTTAGGCTGAGGGCAGACCCCTCGTGCGGCATCACCTCGCCGAACTCCCCCAGGGCCGGAAGGCAGCAAGGGTAAGTGAGCTCTGGTGGGTGCGCGAGGGGTCCTTGCTGTCCCCAGGGCCGTCAGGCGCGCGGGTTGAGGGCTGGCGGGTTCGCGGCGGAACCCTCGTCCGGCCCCTCAGACGTCGTCGAGCCGCCGCCACGTGTGGACGACGGCGACCGCTCCCGCCGGCGCGATGGCCGCGGCCAGGAGCAGTTGCGGCAGCCCGACGTCGGACGCTGCCTCCGCGCCGCCCATCTCCGTCCACAGCGACGTCGCCGCGTACGGGAACCACGGCCCCGCGCCGAGTGCGGTTGCGATCTGGGCCACCATGACGACCCCGATCAGCACACCGATCGTGCCGAGCGGGCTGCGCGTGAGCGACGCGACCCAGCCGAACGGGATCGTGAGCCCGGCGGACAGCAGTCCGGCGGTAAGCGCGAGACCGGCGCGGTTCCAGGCGCCGTCGTCGAACGGTTCATCCGTCACGGCGCACACGAGCGCCGACGCTGCGAGCGTCAGCCCGACGACGGCGACCACGCAGCCGGCCAGCCACGTGAGGTGAACGAGCACCTTGGCGAGCGCCACACTGCCGCGCGAGGTGGCCATTCCTGTGCGTGCACCCGCGAGGCCCGTGGCGATCTCCTGGCCGAACGTCCAGGACATCGCGAATCCCCCGGCCATGAGCAGCGCGACCGAAAGGATCTGCGCGGCGACGAGAACGTGGGTCTCGGCGAGCGGGCCGACCGCGTAGGGGGCGAACTTCGCCGTGGTGATCGTGGTGGCGGTGTCGGCGCGGGCGAGCGCCACCGCCCCGACCGACATGGCCGGGATCACCAGCAGGAGGAGCACGGTGGCGAGGCGCACGATCGTGGACCGGCTGCACAGCAGCCACTCGGTCTCCCATGCGGCGGCGAAGTTCCTCATGAGGTGGGCTCCGGGTCGGAGGGGGTGATACCGGATCGGCGCGGGCTGGCGTGGCCTCTGCTCAGGTGTTCGGCTCCGACGGCGGGCGTGACGGGGGAGCCGTCGCCCACGGAGGTGTCGGCTTCTCTCGCGTGGGCGCGGCTGTCGGCGTCGTGCACCACGTCGAAGAAGCGGCGCTCCAGGTCGGTGCCGCCGGGCTCGAGGCCGCCGACCACGCGGCCGTCGTGCACGACGACGATCCGGTCCGCCACCCGCGAGACCTCGTCCAGGTGATGGCTGGAGACCAGGATCGCCGCGCCACGTGCGGCGCACTCGCGGATCAGGTCGCGGACGACGACCACGCCCCGCGGGTCCAGTGCGCTCGTGGGTTCGTCGAGCACGACCGCCTCGGGGGAGTGAACGGTGGCGCACGCGATACCCAGGCGCTGCCGGTTGCCCTGGGAGAGGCCGCGCGACCGGGTGTCCGCCCACGGTTCCAGCGCAAGCTGCCCGACGGCGGTCGTGGTGGCGCGGGCCGCGGCCGCGCGGTCGAGACCGTGGAGGCGGGCGGCCGAGCGGATGTTCTCCGTGACGGAGAGATCCGGATGGGCGAGCGGGGCATCGATGAGCTGGCCGAAGCGGTGCGCCGTGTGTTCGAGCAGGTCGTCCGGGCTGCGGCCGAAGAGGCTCGGCGTACCGCTGCGAGGGCGGAGCCGGCCCGCGAGGACGCGCATCGCCGTCGTCTTGCCGGCGCCGTTGAAGCCGATCATCGCGACGACCTCGCCGGGGTCGACGGCGATCGAGAAGTGGTCGAGGGCGACGCGGGCGCCGAAGGAGTGCGAGACGTCGTCGAGTTCGAGGACGCTACTCATGAGGCGGTGCCTGGGGAATCCGACGGGGACTCTTCCCGGTGGTTCTCGGCGGTGGTGTCCTCGGCCACGATCTCCACCTCGAAGCCGTCGTCGTTCTCGAGGTAGGCCGCGTAATGGTCAGGGCCGCCGGCGAACGGATGTCTGTCGCGGAACATGAGCGTCCAGCCGTGCGACGCCGCCTCGGCGACGAGCGCGTCGACCTCGCTCCTGCCGCCGCCGTGAAATGCCAGGTGGTTCAGGCCGGGGAGCCTGCGATCATGGAGCGGGCCGGAGGCGGCCGAGCTCTGCTCGACGACGATGTAGCTGTCTCCGAGGATCCAGCTCACGCCGTCCGGCCAGCGCTGATGCTCGCTGTAGCCGAGGCGGGACAGGAGCCGGCCCCACGTGTGCTCGGCTCGGGCCAGGTCAGGTACCCAGAGCTCGACGTGATGCAGCGTCCCGCGACTCATACGGTCATCCTTGCAGGTGGTGGCCAGGTGATTCCACGGCATGCGGCCGGGACGAACGGCGGTCACGGCCCATGCGCCGCCGGGTGCCTGCGAGCAGGTTCGTCGGCTCGCCTCAAGTGGACCAGTGGTCGAGCAGATCCAGGAACGACGCATCGGCACGCGCCCAGGCCTTGTCCCGGCCCTCGCGCGCGGACTCCAGCCCGGGCAGCAGTGACTCGGCGATCAGGAGTTCCCCGTCGACGAGTTCCTGGAGCAGGCGTGGGACGGGTACCTGCCCTGTCTCGCGGGTCCGGGCTTTCTCGGCGACGAGTTGTTCCGCGGCCCGCCGCACGGGGTCGGAGACGTCGGACTCCTCAAGCAGCGGCCCGAGAGCCATCGGAGGCACGGCTTCGTCGTGGACCCGCAGCCAGCGAAGCGTCATGGCGGGCCGCAGTACGTAGAAGAACTTCTTGATCGACCCGCCCTTCGCGAGTGAGCCGAGCTGGTTGCGAGCCACGTGCAGGTGGTGATTGGTCAGCGCGAAACGGTCGACGATGTCGTCGGCCAGGTGGAGCAATGTGTCACGAAGCTGTGCGTCGCCGCGGTACACGATGGGCGAGCGCAACCACTCGCCGACCGTCGCGTTGCCCTTGACCATCAACCCCAGGGCCTTGCGCAGGTCCCAGCCGTTGACGTCGAAGATCTTGTCGAGCGGCGTCTCGATCACGTCGCGGCGACGTCGCAGGCTGAGGTAGTCCTCGACGCGTGAGACGTACAGGAAGCGGCAGTCGTAGTCGGAGTCGGGGGAGGGGAAGCCCCAGGCGCGACTGCCACTCTCGATCGCCCACAGGATGCGCACATCGTGGACCGCCTCGACATCGTCGAGGCGGTCGTCGATGGCGGAGACGACAGCGGGGTCCATCGCGTCGGGGATGTTGCGCACGGGTGGCACATTAGGGGTGAACGGTGGCGTGGTACTCGCCTTTTCGGGTTGCACGTGGGACTCGGGTTGCAGGCTGGGATTCTCGACGGGCGGGCTCGCTGGTGAGGGCGCTCGAGGCGCTGGTTGCTCCGGGCGCCGGTTGCTCCATCGGTGGGCCCCCACCTGCCCTCTTGACAGAACCGGCCTGCATATCAGAAGGGCGGTTGCTCGGGGGCGTTCGGGTGGTTGCCGTTGACGCCCCGCGGGCGCTGGTCGTCCCTGTCGTTCCTGGGGCTTGCGGCGGGCCCGTCGGCGTCGAGGGCAGCTGTGTTTCCTCCGATGGGGTCGGGTGCTGGTGCTGGTTCCGGTTCTGCTGGTGTGGCGACTTTTGCCCTCATGAACTGCCTGAAGCTGATGGGTTCGGGGTCGGTGCTGGTGGGGGCCTTGGTGTAGCGGCGGCCGGTGGGCGCGGTCCAGTACGTGATCCCGGATGCGGGGTCACGGCGTGCCTGCCAGCCGTACTTCGTCTTGAGCCGGTGGTGGGTGCGACAGAGCGCATGGAGGTTGTCGGCACGTGTCTGTCCGCGCTCGCCTGAGGCATAGGCATGGCCCTTGTCGTAGGGGTCGATGTGGTCCAGGTCGCACCACCGGGCATCGACCTGGCAGCCAGGCCCGCGGCACGTGGCGTCGCGCAGGCGCACCGCGTCGGCCAAGGGCTTGGGAGGCTGATAGGAGCGTGTCGAGTAGTCGATCAGGACGCCGGTGACGGGATCGGTCACCAGCCGGGTCCAGGTGGAGTCCGGGTCGAACGCGACCCGGGCGGCGGTGGTGGCGCTGACCGGGCCGAACCCGTCCAACCACGCAGCTCCGCCGGCGGCGTCGGTGTCGGTCTCAACGGCGTCGGTGTCCGGAGCGTCGGTGCCGGAAGCGTCGGCGCTCGGGGTTGCGCCTATCGGCGCGTCGGGAGCGGCCGTCGGCGTCTCGGCCGCCTGGGTGCGTAGTGCGTCCAGCGGCACGGTCACGCGCACGACCGGGCGGGTCGGGGTGAGCCGCACGATCGGCCACTGGGTGCGCTCGTCGTCCGGCTCGCTGGGGCGGTTGCGGTCCGTGGCCAGGGTGCGGTCATCGTCGTTGCTGTGTTCCACCCGCACGTCCAGGCGCTGGCCGCCGCTGTGGGCATCGTCCGGGCCGTCGATGTCGTTCCGGTGGCTGGCGTTCTCCAGGTCGCGGTGTTCGGGGACGAGGCGGCCGGTCACGATGGAGGTGAGTACGTCCGCGCGGAGCTGGCCCAGCGTGCGGCTGTCGTCGGTACGGCGCATCTGCTGTGCGAGGTCGTCGATCACGCCCCACACGGCCGCGGAGTCCACGGCCGGCAGGAAGGCGGTCAGGATTCCCATCTCGTCCTCGCACACGTCATGGAACACTGCTCGCGACTGCGTCGCAGCCCTGCTCTCCTTGTCCGGGTCCAGGGCCCGGGCAAGCTTGCGCATCTCGTTGGCGAGCCAGGACGCCGACCGGTCGGGGGCGATCGGCAGGAGCTGCTCGATTGCCCTGGCCCGCTGCTGGTCGGTCAGGGATCGTCCGGCCAGCAGGAGGGCATCCGCTCGGGGCGCGTCGATGCGCCCCGAACTGAGGTGCTCGATCACGACCGGGTGGCGGAGGCCGGCAGTGGCTCGCACCGTCACCGCCCGTGCCGTCCTCCGTGTCTCGCGCAGTTCACCGGACACCATCGTGGTCGTCTCCTCGAAGCCCGTGAACCCTTCCGAACGCTGCACGAGTTCCCCGGCTGCCCGAGCCTGCACGCCCGCAGCCCAGCCCGCCAGGCTCGCGGCGGCGCGCACCATGTCCGCCAGGACGTCATCGGGCAGATCGGCGACGTGGCCGGCGAGCGCGTCCAGCACCCGACCCGTAGCCGCCGGCTGCTGGTGCTCCAGACCTGCGCGGGACATCTCGACCAGCCGCGCGATTCGTGAACCATCGTGCACTGTGCCTGCCCCCGTCCGATGAGATCGACCTCTTCGCTGTTCTGTTCGATCATACGTAGCACATGTCCTTGCTGCTATCTGAGATGAGAATCTGTGTACAAACATAGCTTTCCACAGGTTATTGTCTGCTTCAGTGGTCTCACCGCATCGATTGGCCTGGTCAGGCCTTGCTTCTGGCGTGGCCTCGCGCTGACACACTGCCGCTCATGGCCCGTACCGTTGCCGCCCGATCCGTCGACGAGCTCATCGCGCACCTTGGTTCCGGAGCCACCGTCAAGTACCTGCACTTCTGGGGCCACAGCCCGGAGGCCGACGGCCGGCTCGGGCGGGGCTGCCTGAGCCAGTGGTGGCCGTCGCCCTTCGCCGTCGACGGAGTGACCTATCGGACCGCTGAGCACTGGATGATGGCGGAGAAAGCGCATCTGTTCCACGATGCGGAGGCCGAGCAAGCCGCCGTCGACGCCGCGAACCCGGCTCTCGCGAAGGCCGCTGGGCGGACGGTGCAGGGGTTCGACGACTTGGTCTGGGAGCGAGCACGTTTCGAGATCGTCGTTCGTGGAAGCGTCCACAAGTTCTCGTCAACACCTGAACTGCGGACCTATCTGGTGAGCACCGGGGAACGCGTGCTCATGGAGGCCAGTCCGCGGGACAGAATCTGGGGCATCGGAATGGGCGCGCGGAATGAGAACGCCGAGCGGCCGAACTCCTGGCGAGGGCACAACCTTCTCGGCTTTGCGCTGATGAGGGCGCGGGCAAGGCTCCGGCGCGAAACGACAGCGTAGGCGCACCCCGAGGGGCGGCCCGGGCTGCCCGTCAGGGCCGAGAGCCGTACGGTGGATCCATGGTGAACGAGGCGATACCGGGTTGGCTCAAGCGTGTGTTCGCCATGCCGAACGCGCTATATCGCCTCCGCCTGGGTGGTCTTCTCGGTCATCGGTTCGTGCAGATCACGCATGTCGGTCGACGCAGCGGCCGCACCTTCACCACTGTCCTCGAGGTCGTGGACTACGACCGGGAGACGGGTGAGACCGTCGTCGTCTCCGGCTTCGGGCACCATTCCGACTGGCTATTGAACATTCAAGCGGGCACCGGTGTGAAGGTCAGTTTCGGGCGGACCCCGCGACCGGCGTCGTACCGGATGTTGCCCGCCGACGAGGCGGCCGCGGTCTTTGCCCGGTACGAGCGCCGCAACCGGCTCCTGATGCTGGTCGCGCGGCCGGTTCTCGGGAAGCTCGCCGAATTCGAGTACCGCAGCACCGACGACGATCGGCGTCGGCTGGTCGAAGCACTTCCGATGGTCGCCTTCCGCCCGGCGTGACGCTGGGGCGACGCCTGAGGGCCCTCCCGCCGCGGGTGGGCAGCTCATCCTTCTCCCGCCGCGGGCGGGCAGTTGACGGCAGCGTCGCTCGGACACTGCCGGCACGGTCAGGATCAGCTCAGATGCCGCCGTCGGCTCCGGCGTTCTGCTCGTGCCATGCTGCGAGAAGGTCGAGGCTGAGCGGCGCGATCGGATGAGGCGCCGTCGGTGCGGCCGGGTCGATCCATGTCAGGTCGTCCAGTTCTGCCAGCGCCTGCGGCCTCTCTCCTGGCGCCAGACGGACCACGAAGGCGTGTGCGTCGACGTGGTGATCCGGCTCGTTCGCGGCCGGTGCGGTGAATCTCCCGAGTGGCTCGGCACGCGCGGGATCGAGCGCGAGCCCGACCTCTTCCTCGAACTCGCGCAGCAGTGCGGGCAGCGGTTCCTCACCGGGTTCGATCTTGCCGCCCACCTGCATGTACGACGTCGTGCCGCGCTTGCGGACCAGCAGGTGATGCCCGTCGGCCCCGATCACCACCGCCGCGACGATACGCAGCGTCGTCACCGGTGCCGTCATGCCTGGTCGATCGTCTCGTCGATGACCGTGCCGCCCAGCACCTTCACGACCAGCGGCACACCGACGAGTCCGCCGCCGGATTCGAGGTCCGGGTCGTCGGCCGACATCTCCTCGTACGAGGCGGCCCTCGCGCCCGCGGGTTTCGCCCCGAGCCCTGCCCCCGTCGGCTCCGTGCCGCCGGCGGCCACTCCGGGGTTGCGCGCTGCCTGCGCGCGCCGTAGCGCCTCGCGGGCGCGATCGGCGCCGGTCAGGCCGGCCGGTGCGCCCTGGGTCGGTCTGCTCTGGGTCGGTCTGCCCTGGGTCGCGTAGACCGACTCGGGAACCGGTGGTGGCTTGGGTGTGCGGCCTCCGCTGGGCTCGAGGTCGTCGTCATAGCCGGGCGGGGGTTCCGGAATCGGCTCCTCGTCCGCCGCGGTGGTGGTTCCGGCCGACGACGGCGCCGCGCCGGGTTCCGGCACCGCCGCGGACGACCGAGCGGGTGCGGCGCGATCCGCCACGGCGACCGCGGCCGATCCGGTGTTCCGGCCGCCGCCGCTGCCCGCGCTGCCGCTGCCTCCGCTGCTGGTGGGCCCGCCGCTCGTGTCTGCGCCACTGGCGACCCCTCTGCTCGTGCCCGCGCTACCGACCGCATTCGCGTCCTGGCTGCCGACCGTGCCACGACCACCGGCCTCACGTGAGCCGCCCGCCGCGGCCGAGCCGCCCGCCGCGTCGCCCGCGCTCGCCGCGTCGCCCGTGACCCGGCCGCTGTCTTCGGTACCCCGGCCGCCATCAGCCGCGACCCAGCCGTCGGCTGTGGACCGGACGCTGTCCGCGCCTTCGTTGCCGGCCGAACTCCGGCCGTTGGCAGAGCGGCCGTCGCCGATCGAAGCAGGTTCCCCGATGTTGCCGGGATCCCCGTCATTGCCCGGACCGCCCGCTGCGCTCCGGCTGCTGTCTGCTCCCCGTCGACCGGCCGTGCTCCGGTCGTCCCCGGTGTCCCGGCTTCCGGCGGTGCCCTGCGGGCCCGCCGCGCCTCGGCCGTCGGCAGGACCCGGCGCAGTACCCATGTCCTCGCTCGGCCGGCCGCCGGGGACGGGGACCTCCGGCCAGCCATCAGTCTCGGCGGATGCGCTCGCTGGAGCGGACACCGCCCCGTCTGCTGTCGATCCCGATAGCCCCTGATGATCGCCGCCCGGGCCGTCCGCCGCCCGTGGGCCGGTCGCGCTGCCCTGCCCCGAGAGACCAGCGGGACCGCTGCCCGGGCCAGTGTTTCCGCCCAGCCCGGCGTTCCCTCCACGGCCGCCACTTCCGGCAGGCCCGCCACTTCCGGCAGGCCCGCCACCTCCGGCACGCCCAGCACCTCCGGAGGGCCCGCCACCTCCGGAGGGCCCGCCACCTCCGGAAGGCCCAGCACCAGAGTCCCCGCCGCCCTCGGCGGGACCGGGACCGTCACCGACGATGCCCTCCACCTTCACCTGGATACCCAGGGTCTGGTAGACGGCCTCCTCGACGGCGCTCGTGTGCCGGGGGTTCGCGAATGCCCGGGCAAGGCCGTCCGCGCGGAACGCCAGCTTCAGCACCCTGCCGTCGAGCGCCGCGACCTGCGCGTTCTGCCCGACGAGCGACCAGGTGACCCGCGCTGCGGACAACGTCTCCAGTACTTCCGGCCAGCGCCGGCGGACTTCTTCCGTGGTCATCGCGCCGCCGACCGCAGTGGGAGCCTGCGCGGGCGTGGCCTGCTGAGAGAGTTCCTGGCGCCCCGGCTCCCCGGCCGGCGGAACCAGCGCAGGCGCAGGCGCCTGCTGGTCTTCCTCGCCGGCCGCCTGAGATTGCGGAGCGACCGCCCCAGCGTTTTCCACCGCGGACGTGGCCGGCCTCGTCGGCGCTGCCCCCGGGGTCGGCGCTGCCCCCGGGGTCGCCGCAGCCCCTGCCGGTGCCGCAGCCCCCGCCGGTTCCGGAGCCCCCGCCGGTCCGTCCACCGTCGCGGAACCCGCGTCGGAACCGCCGGGCGACGTGGATCCACCTGGCGCCCCCTTCTTCACACGGTTCGCCTCGACGATCGCGCGGGCGGCCGCGGCGCCGGTCAGCCCGCCGCCCACGTCTCCGACGGGTGCCGGGTCGGCGCCGGAGCCGCCGGTGGTCTGCGTCGCGATTCCCCCGCGTTCCAGCCGGTCGATGCGTGCGGCGAGCCCGGCGGCGCCGTCGTCGGCTCCGGGGAGCAGCAGACGCGCACACAGCAGCTCCAGGTGCAGTCGCGGCGACGTCGCACCCGTCATCTCGGTCAGCGCCGCGTTGACGAGGTCGGCAGCCCGCGACAGCTCGGCCACCCCGAGGCGCCCCGCCTGGGCCCGCATCCGTTCGAGCTGGTCGGTGGGAAGATCGCGCAGCACCGCATCCGCGGCCTCTCCGGAGACACCGATGACGATCAGGTCGCGCAGCCGTTCGAGCACATCCTCGACGAACCGCCGCGGCTCGTGCCCGGTCGCGATGATCTGGTCGACGACCCGGAAGATCGACGCGCCGTCCCGCACCGCCAGCGCGTCGACGACGTCGTCCAGCAGAGTGGCATGGGTGTAGCCGAGCAGCCCGACCGCCAGGTCGTAGCCGACCTCGCCGCCCGACGCGCCGGCGATGAGCTGGTCCATCACGGACAGCGAGTCCCGGACCGAACCGCCGCCGGCCCGCGTCACCAGCGGCAGCACGCCGGACCCGACCTTGATGCCCTCGGCATCGGACAGCTTCTCCAGGTACGGCGACAGGACGTCCGGGGGGACGAGCCGGAACGGGTAGTGGTGCGTGCGCGACCGGATGGTGCCGATCACCTTGTCCGGCTCCGTGGTCGCGAAGACGAACTTGATGTGCGGCGGAGGCTCCTCGACGATCTTCAGCAGGGCGTTGAAGCCCTGCGGCGTCACCATGTGCGCCTCGTCCAGGATGAAGATCTTGTACCGGTCACGCGCCGGGGCGAAGGTGGCGCGCTCGCGCAGGTCCCGTGCGTCGTCGACGCCGTTGTGACTGGCGGCGTCGATCTCGACGACATCGAGCGACCCCGTACCCCCGCGAGCCAGCTCCGTGCACGACTCGCACTCGCCGCACGGGGTGTCCAGGGGACTGTCGGGCGTGTTGCGGTGGCAGTTCAGCGTGCGCGCGAGGATCCGGGCCGACGTCGTCTTGCCGCACCCGCGCGGGCCGCTGAACAGGTAGGCATGGTTGACCCGGCCGCTGCGCAACGCCTGCATGAGGGGTCCCGTCACGTGCTCCTGACCGATCATGTCGGCGAACGTGTCGGGCCGGTAGCGGCGATACAAGGCGGTGGTCACGCGAGCAACGATAGACGGGGAGGCTGACACAGACGAAGGGGGCGGTGAATGGCGCGGACGGAGGGGCGAGGTTCGCGCTCGGGCGGAACTGAACGGGGCGTCGATGTCAGATCCCGCCGCCCACGAAGAGCGTCACGGACGATGCCCGTACCGGCTCGGCAGCCTCAGTGCGCCGTCACGTTCGACCGGTACAAGAGCGGACCGCAGCCCAGTTCACCGAGTTCGAGCTGGACCCGTGGGAAGTCCGTGTAGCGAAACGGCTTGTCGTTCCCGACCCGCACACCGACCAGGCAGTCGCGGTGCCCCGGCCCCATGACCGAGGCCACCAGCTCGTTCCCGTCCCGTCGCGCCGCGACGGTGTGATCGGGGAAGACATCCTCGAGTGCTGCCAGGACGCTCGCATCCTCCGAATCGGGGCCGGCTTCGGAGAGCACCTCGAGCAGCCGCTCCTCGTTCGCCGTCGAAGAGGCCGACTCGACGTTCCAGGGCGCAGTGGGATCCGGAGATGCCGGGGACGGCATCGCAGTCGGTTCCGGTGCGGCTTCACCGGTTCCGTATCGGGTGATCAGTTGGGGTGTGCAGCCCATCCCGCCGATCTCCAGTTCCTCGGACGGGTACTCCACGGAGACGTATGCGGGGCGCCCAGGCTCTCTGACGGCGACGACGCAGTCCACCGGATACGGCATCCCGATCGCGGCCACGATCGTCTCGTCGCCGTCCACGTACGGGCCGTCCAGGATGCCGACACGGATGGTCAGGTCGTAGCCTTCGTACTCCTCGAAAGGGAACTCGTCCCCTACCGCCTGCTGGATCTCGTCGCTGACGATCACGTGGCTGATGTCTTCGTAGACGCTCAGGTCGACATCGTCCAGCGCCCGCCGGACCTTGACGCCCACCTCGGGGCCGAGCTCGGCGGGCATGCCCGCAGGCAGAGCAGGGGGCGTCGACCCTTGTGCGGAGCAGTCGATCTCGTCCAGATCGGCCGCCTCGTCGTACTCGTAGTATCCCACTGTCAATCGGTAGCACTCGACGGCATGTCCCCCTGTCCGTCCGCGCGCGAAGAGAGTGCCGCCGGATCCACCGTGGACGACGACCTCGATACGGAGATCCACGCGTGCACCGTCGGCGTCATCCGTGGCACCGTCCCAGCCGAGGAGTTCGACGACGACGTCGGCATTCCGCCGATCGGGGAGCCGAGGATCAGGTTGCCTCAGGATCGCGCTCTCGGCGATCTGTTCGGCGTGCAGCACCCCGTTGCTGTTGTGCAGGGGCACGACGACCTCGTCGGCGATCGTCGCCGCCGTGTCCGCCGCGGTCCCGCGGGCGATCCGGTCGCCGTTCCCGGGCGTCGCCAGATAGATCCCGTATCCGATGACCGCCACGACGGGCACCACGATCACCAGCGCCAGCGTCCAGGCTATGACCAGCCCCGTCGTGCGCCACCGAGAACGCCCGGCCGACGGCGGGGCTGGGTCGGGAGGAGTCCGGTCCATGAACCCTGTATAGCGTTCCGTGGCGAGGATCCAGCCAGAATCACAAGTCCCCTACGATCGTCGCGTGACGACGACGCGCGACCTGCCCCGCTCCTCCCCGGAGGCGGAAGACCTGGACCCGGAAGCCGTCCTCCAGCTCGTGCAGAACCTCGACGGCCTGGACGCGGTCCACAGCTTCATGCTGCTGCGCCACGGGAACGTGATCGCCGAGGGCTGCTGGGCGCCGTACGATCCCGCGACACCCCAGCTCATGTTCTCCGTGAGCAAGAGCTTCACCAGCCTCGCCGTCGGCCTCGCGATCTCGGACGGACTTTTCGCTCTCGACGACAACGTGCTGGACCACTTCGAGGCCGAGGCCCCCGAGTCGCCGTCGGACAACCTGCGGGCGATGACGATCCGGCACCTGCTGACGATGAGCACCGGCCACGACGTCTCGACGATGGAGGCGATCGAACCCACGAACCTCGGCCTGCGCGACGCCGACTGGGTGCGCCAGATCCTCGCCATGCCCGTGCCGTACCGGCCCGGCTCGCGGTTCGTCTACAACACGGGAGCCACCTACCTGGCAGGCGTGCTCGTGCAGCGTCGCACGGGCCGGCGGCTGATCGAGTACCTGGGCGACCGTGTCCTCGGGCCGCTCGGATTCCAGGGCGCCTCCTGGGAGCAGGACCCCGACGGGCTCGACGTCGGCGGCTACGGCATGCGCGTACGGACCGAGGACCTGGCGAAGCTCGGACAACTCTGCCTCCGACGCGGGACGTGGGAGGGCGAGCAGCTCGTCCCCGCGGAATGGATCGACGCCGCCACCTCCCACCAGATCGACAGCACCCACGCCGACTGGCCCGAGTGGCGACAGGGCTACGGATTTCAGTTCTGGCGCTCGCGGTTCGGCGCCTACCGGGCCGACGGCGCGTTCGGCCAGTACGCGATCGTCTGGCCGGAGCACGACGTCGTCCTCGCGATCACGTCCGGCCTGCAGAACCTCCAGTCGGTGCAGGACGCGGTCTGGGACGCCCTGCTCCCGGCACTCGACCCGGCCGCCGCGCGGGACGCCGGGGTGTCCGCCGCAGGGGACGCCGGGCTGCCGGGCGACCCGCGGCCGTCGTCGGACATCGTGGCGCCCGACGACGGCGTCACCTGGGACCTGCGCCTTCCCCTGCCCGCGGGGGAGCGCAGCGGACCCGGGACGCCGGTGACCGGGCACACCTACCGCATGTCGCCGAACGTCGGCGGTCTCGAAGCACTGGAGCTGACCTGGGACGACGCCGGCCGCATGGCGCTGCGCGAGGAGACTCGCGGGCAGGAGCGGACGCTCTCGCTGGGCCACGGCGAATGGGTACGGCAGCGGGTCGACCTCGCGAACGGGCCGGAGGAACTCGCCTGCGCGGCGGCATGGACCGAGACGAACGTGCTGCTGGTGCGGATGATCTCCGTCGGCTCCCCGTTCGCCTGGACGCTCACGCTCCGGTTCGACGACGACGGCGTGGCGGCCACCCTCGACCAGAACGTGTCGTTCGGCGACACCCGCCTGCTCGATACGAAGGGCACCGCCGTCTGACCGGGACCGCCGTGGAGGTCCGGCGGAGGTCTACCACCGTCCGCACGCTCCGACGGGCAGCTGACCGGTCAGGCGTCGCCTGCCGACGGCGCTCCGCAGAATGCTGCCCCGATCCGCGTCGGCGCGGCGCCCGCGATTCGGCCACGACTCGGCCACGGTTCCGTGCCCGACCAGGACTTTCGTCGCCGATGTCAGTGGTTGGCGCTAGCGTCTGCCCATGCCCCCAGACAGTGGAGTAACTGCGCACGGCGTGCGGCGGTCCTTCGGCAGCGTCGAGGCAGTGGCCGACGTCGACCTCGTCGCCGCGCCCGGACGCGTCACGGCGTTGATCGGGCCCAACGGCTCCGGCAAGACGACCCTTCTGCTCATGCTCGCCGGGCTTCTCACGCCTGACGCGGGCACCATCTCCGTAGCCGGGTTCGATCCGGTCACCCGGACCTACCAGGCCCGCTCGCGCACAGGCTGGATGCCGGACGTGTTCGGCACCTGGGACTCCCTGACCGCGCGGGAGGTGCTCACCACCGTCGCCGCCGCCTACCGGATCGCCCCGGCGGACGGCGAGCGGCGGGCCGCCGAACTCCTCGACCTGGTGCACCTGTCCGAGCTCGCCGACGAGCCCGCCCACGTGCTCTCACGTGGACAGAAGCAACGCCTCGGACTCGCGCGCGCCCTCGTGCACGACCCGGAGGTCCTCCTGCTCGACGAACCCGCATCGGGCCTCGACCCGCGCTCGCGGGTCGATCTGCGGGTGCTGTTGCGGCAGCTGGCCGCCGAGGGAAAGACGATCCTCGTCTCCTCGCACGTGCTCACCGAGCTCGACGAGATGGCCGACGACGCCGTCTTCATCTCCCGCGGTCGCACCGTCGCCCCGGAGATGATCGAGTCGGCGGGCGAGACCCGCCAGTGGCGGATCAGCGCCCTGGACCGGGACGTGCTCCTGGCACATCTCGCCCAGGCCGGCGTCACCCACGACATCGAGCCCGACGGCGGCACGGGCGTCCTCGTCCAGTTGTCCGACGACACCGAGGCGGCCGCGCTCCTGGGCGACGCCGTACGCGCAGGAGTCGACGTGGTGAGCCTCGCCCCCGCGGGCGGCGTGCTGGAGCAGAAGTACCTGGCGCTCGAGGAGGAACGGCGATGACGGGGACGACGACGGACGCGGGCGCACCCGCCCCGACAGGGACGACGGCGGCCGCCGGAGCCGAGCGCGGGACCTGGTCCCTGTCCTGGCACGGGCTGCGCACGGTGACCCGGCTGGAACTGCGCCAGCGCGTGCGGTCGACACGATGGAAGCTGGCGCTCGTGCTGTGGGTCCTGGTGGTCGGTCTCATCACCGGGCTGACCACGTGGGCGTTCGCCGTGGAGGTGCAGAGCTCCTACTACCTGGGGTCCGACGAGCCCCTCGGCGGCATGATCTACAGCATCGTCGTGTGCTTCGTGCTGTTCCTCGGACTGCTCGTCGCCCCGACGCTCTCCTCCGGGGCGATCAACGGCGACCGGAACGCGGGAACGCTCGCCACGCTGCAGGTCACCATGCTCAGCCCGGCGGAGATCGTGCTGGGCAAGCTCGCGGCGTCCTGGCTCGCGGCGCTCGCGTTCCTCCTGGCGAGCGTGCCGTTCATCCTGTGGGCGCTGTTCGCCGGCGGCATCACGGCGTTCGCGCTCGTGGGGACCCTGCTCATGCTGGCCGTGGTGCTCGGCGTCGTGTGCGCGATCGGCCTCGGGTTCTCGGCTGTCGTCACGAAGCCGTCCGCGGCGGCGGTCCTCACCTACCTCACGATCGGGACGATCACGGTCGTGCTGCCGATCCTGTTCGGGCTGCTGGCCCCGCTGACCACCACGGACGACGAGGTGCGCGTCTGGTCGGAGACCTCCTACGACCCGGAGACGGGGTACGCCGAGGACTGCGAGTGGCAGACGCACACCCTCCCGGTCTGGCATCACGAGCGGACCTGGTGGATGCTCGCGCCCAACCCGTTCGTGCTCGTGGCGGACGCACAGCCACTGGTCGCGGACCCCGACGAGATGGACGACGTGAACCTCCTCGCCCTGCTGCAGTACGGCGTGCGATACGCGATGACGGCCGAGAACCCGGAGCGGGACGAGTGCTACACCGGCTTCGAAGCGGGCGGTCCGGAGGGGCCGGTCGAGGAGACCGAGGTGACCGACCAGATGGCGTGGCCGTGGGGGCTCGGGTTCAACCTGCTGTTCGGGGGCGCCGGCGTCGCCGTCGCGGTGAACCGGCTGCGGATCCCGACAGGCGTCCTGCCGAAGGGCACCCGCGTGGCGTGAGGCGGGACGGCCTGCCGGACTCGCACGTTGACGCCGCTCCGCGCGGCGTCAACCTGCGGCAGACGTGAGGCCTGTGCGCGGCCGGCGTGTACGGTCGTCAACGCATGGCGTGAGCCGGGCCAAGTGGGGGAGGAAACTGTACAGCGCTCAGCTCACGCGTGGAGCGCGTCGTACTCCGCTTCGGCGGCAACGTCGTCGTCGACGTCGAGGCGGAGGTGCGCGAGCACCGACTGGAGGACGCGCAGCGCGGAGGTCGCCCGCTCGCCCCACACGGAGAAGTAGCTGAACTGCCACCACCACAGCGCCTCGAGCTCGTGCCCGGTGTCGAAGTGCTGCAGGCCCTTGGCCATGGCCTCCGCGACGCACGCCAGATCGCCGGAGAGCGTGGCCGGGCCGACCTCCTCGCCCAGCATCGGGTCGGAGACCTCGAGGTAGTCGTCGAACCCGTCGAGAAGTCGCGACAACGCATCGCGCAGCGGATCCATGTCGGTCTCGGGGCCGGCGTCGGGCTCGTACCGCTCGGCGGGGACGACGTCGACGATCGCGGCGAGGCGCGCACCGACGGAGAGCAGGTCGCTCGTGGCCAGCACCAGGAGCGAGAGCTCCGCGCCCGGCATCGACCCGGACGCCACCTTCGTCAGCGTCGACAGGAACGTCCGGGCCTGGGCCGATGCCTGGTCGGCTACTTCGCGGAGGTCGGAGTCCGCGGCGATCTCGCTCATCGTTGTCACCCCTGTGATCAGTTGCCGACGATCCGCCGGCCTTCGAATGCCCGCCCGAGGGTTACCTCGTCGGCGTACTCCAAGTCTCCACCGACGGGTAGCCCCGAGGCCAGCCTTGAGACGGTGATTTCCAGCGAACCGATCAATCGGGAAAGATAGGTCGCCGTGGCTTCGCCCTCGACGTTGGGGTCGGTGGCGATGATGACCTCCTGGACCGTGCCGTCCGCGAGCCGCGTCATGAGCTCCTTGATCCGCAGATCGTCCGGGCCCACGTTGTCGATCGGGTTGATCGCCCCGCCGAGCACGTGGTAGCGCCCGCGGAACTCACGGGTGCGCTCGATCGCGACGACGTCCTTCGGCTCCTCGACGACACAGATGATCTCGTCCCCGCGGCGGGGGTCCGCGCAGATGCGGCAGCGCTCGGCCTCGGCGACGTTGCCGCACAGCTCGCAGAACCGCACCCGTCGCTTCACCTCCACGAGCGCGTCGACCAGACGCTTCACCTCGTGGTCGTCTGCCGCGAGCAGGTGGAACGCGATGCGCTGCGCGCTCTTGGGGCCGACGCCGGGAAGCCGCCCCAACTCGTCGATCAGGTCCTGGACCACGCCTTCGTACACCCGGCACAGCCTACGCGGACACTCCGACATCGACGGCGATCGCCGCGGCGCCGCGCGGGGCGACCGCCGTCGGACGCCGAATCTGTCGTCGGGCGCTCAGCCTGCTGTCGGACCGGATCTGTCGTCGGACACCGAGACCGCTGTCGGACGCTCAGCCCGTCGTCGGACACTGAACCCGTCGTCGGACACCGAACCCTCGTGACCCCGCCGCCGGGAGAGAATGCACAGCGTGCCCGAGCTCGATCTCCTCACCATCGTCCTGCTCCTGTTCGCCGCGCTCGCCGCGGGCTGGGTGGACGCCGTCGTCGGCGGGGGCGGGCTGATCCAGCTCCCGGCTCTGCTGCTCGTCCCCGGCATCACGCCGGTCCAGGCCCTCGCGACGAACAAGCTCGGCAGCATCCTGGGCACGGCGACGTCGTCGATCACCTACTACCGGCGCGTGGGGCCGGACCTGCGCACCGCCGGCCCGATGGCCGTCGCGGCCCTCGGCGGGGCGGTCGGCGGGGCGGCTCTCGCCGCGCTGATCCCGGCCGACCTGTTCAAGCCCGTGATCCTGCTGGTGCTCGCGGGAGTGCTGGTGTTCACGCTCGCGCGGCCGAAGCTGGGGGAGTACGACGACCTGCGCTGGGTGGGCAACGGTCATCGCCGGATCGCGGCGGCGATCGGCCTGCTCATCGGCGGCTACGACGGCCTGCTGGGGCCCGGCACCGGGACGTTCCTCGTGATCGCGCTGGTGAGTGTGCTCGGGTATTCGTTCCTGCCGGCGTCGGCCATCGCGAAGATCGTGAACTTCGCGACGAACCTCGGCGCGCTGATCTTCTTCGTGCCGGCGGGGCACGTGATCTGGACACTCGGCCTCGGCCTCGGCGCGGCGAACCTGGTGGGCGCGTACATCGGGGCGCGGATGGCGGTGGCGCGGGGATCGCGGTTCGTGCGCGTGGTCTTCGTGGTCGTCGTTGCCGTCCTGATACTCCGGCTTGGCTGGGACGTGGTCGATGAATGGTCGTCCTGAAGGGTGGACGCCCTGGAGCGGTGTCCGACCCTCGTCGTAGCCTTGGCGAGCAAGCAGACCGATCCCGGCGGGCCGTTGAAAGAGACGGAGGCCGGCAAGAGGAAGCAGGCACATGGCACTTGTCGTGCAGAAATATGGCGGTAGCTCGGTCGCTGACGCGAAGAGCGTCAAGCGGGTCGCGAAGCGTATCGCGGAGGCCAAGCGGGCCGGGAACGACGTCGTGGTCGTCGTCTCCGCAATGGGGGACACCACCGACGACCTCCTGGACCTGGCCGCACAGATCAGTCCTCTCCCGCCGAAGCGCGAGATGGACATCCTCCTCACCGCGGGCGAGCGCATCTCGATGGCGCTGCTGGCGATGGCCACCAACAACCTGGGGATCAAGGCGAAGTCGTTCACGGGCCCGCAGGCCGGCGTGATCACCGACGCCGCCTACGGGAAGGCGCGGATCGTCGACGTCGTCCCGCACCGCATCCGGACGACGATCGAGAAGGGGCAGGTCGCGATCGTGGCTGGCTTCCAGGGCGTCAACCGGAAAGAGGACGACGTCACCACGCTCGGGCGCGGGGGCTCGGACACGACGGCGGTCGCCCTGGCGGCCGGCCTCGGTGCCGACGTCTGCGAGATCTTCACGGACGTCGACGGCGTGTTCACCGCGGACCCGCGCATCGTGCCGACGGCGCGCAAGATCCACCGCGTCACCTACGAGGAGATGCTGGAGCTCGCGGCGTCGGGCGCCAAGGTGCTCGCGCTGCGCGCCGTCGAGTACGCGCGACGTTACGGCGTACCGCTGCACGTGCGGTCGTCGTTCAGCGGCGCGCCCGGCACCCTCGTTTCCGGTACCTACGGAGACCTGATCGACCCGAACGCCCCCGATGGCAATGAGCAGGAGGATGACGTCATGGAAGACCCACTGATCTCCGGCGTGGCACACGACCGGTCGGAGGCCAAGATCACGGTCACGGGCGTCCCGGACAAGCCCGGTATGGCCGCGCGCATCTTCGAGGTCGTGGCGGCCTCCGGCGCGAACATCGACATGATCGTGCAGAACGTGTCCGCGGCCTCGACCGGCCGCACGGACATCTCCTTCACCCTGCCCGAGGGCAGCGGCCCGAGCGCGCTCGCCGCGCTGCGGGACGTCAAGGGCGAGGTCGGCTACGAGAGCCTCGAGTTCGACGACCAGATCGGCAAGCTGTCGCTGGTCGGCGCGGGCATGAAGTCGCACCCGGGCGTCTCGGCACGGCTGTTCGGCGCCGTGCGCGACGCCGGGATCAACATCGAGATGATCTCCACCTCCGAGATCCGCATCTCGATCGTGACGCGAGCCGACAGCCTGGACGACGCCGTGCGCGCGGTGCACACCGCGTTCGGTCTCGACAGCGCCGACGGCGAGGCCGTCGTCTACGCCGGGTCGGGGCGGTGATCGCGGGATGGCTGTGATCTCCCAGCAGGGTGTGAACGTCGCCGTCGTCGGCGCGACCGGGCAGGTGGGTGCCGTGATGCGGCAGCTGCTGATCGACCGCGAGTTCCCGGTGCGGGAGCTGCGGCTGTTCGCGTCGGAGCGCTCCGCCGGCCGGACGATCGAGTTCGCCGGTGTCGACGTGACCGTGGAGGACACCGCGGCGACCGCCACCGAGGACCTCGCCGACATCGACATCGCGCTGTTCTCCGCCGGCGGCGGGACCTCGCGCGAGCACGCGCCCCGGTTCGCCGAGGCGGGTGCCGTCGTGGTCGACAACTCGTCCGCCTGGCGCCTCGACCCCGAGGTTCCGCTCGTGGTGTCCGAGGTCAACCCGGAGGCCGTCAGCGAGGCGGCCAAGGGCATCATCGCGAACCCGAACTGCACCACCATGGCCGCGATGCCGGTGCTCAAGCCGCTGGCCGACGCCGCCGGACTCGAACGCCTCAAGGTCGCGACGTACCAGGCGGTCTCCGGCTCCGGCCTGACCGGCGTGGCGGAACTGGCCGGGCAGGCGAAGGCCGCCGTCGCGGCCGGCGAGCCGGGCATCGAGGGGCTCGTGCACGACGGCGGGGCGGTGGAGTTCCCGAGCCCGAAGGCCTACGTGGCCCCGATCGCGTTCAACGTGGTTCCGCTGGCCGGCAACCTCGTGGACGACGGCTCGGGCGAGACCGACGAGGAACAGAAGCTGCGCAACGAGTCGCGCAAGATCCTCGGACTGCCGGACCTGGCCGTCGCGGGGACCTGCGTGCGCGTCCCGGTCTTCACCGGGCACTCGCTGGCGATCCATGCGGAGTTCGCGGAGGCGATCACGCCCGAGCGCGCGCGGGAGCTGCTCGACGGCGCGCCGGGTGTGGCGTTCGCCGATGTGCCGACGCCGCTCGTGGCAGCGGGCGCGGACCCGTCGTTCGTGGGCCGCATCCGCGCCGACCAGTCGGTGCCGGGAGGTCGCGGGCTGGTGTTCTTCGTCTCGAACGACAACCTGCGCAAGGGCGCGGCGCTGAACACCGTGCAGATCGCGGAGCTCGTCGCCGGTGATCTCGCGGAGCTGACCGCGCTGGACGCGGCCGAGGTCTGACGCAGGACAGGTTTCCCGCTCCACCCACGCCGGGGCGGCAGGTCTCACCGGACCTGCTGCCCCGGCGTTTTCCTTCCCCGAGGTCGCGGCTGATTTTCGTTCAGCAGGGTCCTGCACCCTCCATGAGGCGTCCGAAAGGTCTGTGCGGCTCTCCTGAACCGGTGTCAGTGTCAGCGTTGTGCCGCAGCCGCAGCCGCAGCCGCAGCCGCAGCCGCAGCCGCAGCCGCAGCCGCAGCCGCAGCCGCAGCCGCAGCCGCAGCCGCAGCCGGATCCGGAGTGCGGAGTTCGCCAGGAGGGCTTGCGCGCGGACCCCTGCCTGTGGTTCATTACTCATGTAATGAACCCCCGAACCGATGAACCAATGCACCGAGAGGAGGGTGGCCCGTGTTCGACGGCCCGGAACCGATCTACATCCAGATCGCGCAGATGATCCGCGCGCAGGTGCTCTCCGGTGAGCTCGACGAGGAGGACCAGGTCATGTCCACCACACAGTTCGCCACCACGTTCCGTATCAACCCAGCTACCGCACAGAAGGCGTTCGGGCAGCTCGTGGAGGAGAAGGTGCTGTACAAGCGCCGCGGACTGGGGATGTTCGTCGCGCCCGGCGCGCGGGAACGGCTCTGGGCCGACCACCGCGAGCGGTACTTCGACGAGGTGCTCGGCCCGGCCCTGGCACAGGCATCGCTCCTCGGCATCCCAGCCGACGACATCGTCGCCTACGTCCGCAGCCACCGGCCTCCCGGCGGATCGTCCGCCACGAAGGAAGGAGAGTCATGAACACGCTCCCGCCGTTCGCGGCGCGATTCGACGACGTCGAGGTGACGTTCCCCCGCTCCTGGGCAATGAACGCCGCCGGCACAGCCCACCGGGTACCCGGCAGCACTGCCCTCGACGGCATCACCTGTGAGTTCCCGGCCGGCCAGATCACTGGCCTGCTGGGCCGGAACGGCGCCGGCAAGTCCACGATGCTGGGCCTGCTCGCCGCCTTCCGCCGCCCGACACGCGGCACCGTCCTCGTCGGGCCCGACGGCGAGCTCCGTGACCCCTGGGAGGACTCCGCGCTCACCTCGGCCGTGCTGCTGGTCCAGGAGGGCGGAGACGTGCTGAACGACGAGAAGGTCACCGCCACCCTCTCCTTCTACGCGGACCTGCGGCCCGAGTGGGACGCGGACTACGCCGCGGAACTGCTCGACCTGTTCGAGGTGCCGCTGCGGAGGAAGCCGTCGGCCCTGTCCCGCGGCAAGCGGTCGGCGCTCGCGGCCACGCTCGGGCTGGCGGCCCGGGCACCACTGACGATCTTCGACGAGGTCTACCTCGGCATGGACGCGCCCACCCGGTTCGCGTTCTACGACGCCCTGCTGGCCGACTACACCGCGCATCCACGCACCGTGGTCCTGTCCAGCCACCTCGTGGAGGAGACCGAGCGGCTGTTCGAGCACGTGGTGCTCCTCGACCGGGGGCGGGTGGTGCTCGCGGAGCCCGCCGACGAGCTCCGTACCCGCGCCACCTCCCTGACCGGGCCGACGGCCGTCGTCGAACGCCTCACCGCCGGGCGCGATGTCCTGCATCGGCAGGAGCTCGGCCCCACCACGAGAGTCACCGTGGACGGCACGGTGTCCGAGAACGACGCCCGAGCCGCGACCGCCGAGGGTGTGGCGGTCGGTCATGAAGGACTGGAGAGCCTTTTCGTCCACCTGACGCGCACCTCCCGCGAGGCGACGGGCGCGAGGCGGGCGGAGGCCGAACGGGCACAGCCCCTGAAGGAGGGATCTCGATGAGCACCATTGCGCAGGCCCTGGACGAACGACGCGTCGTCGCGCACCGGAGCGCGGTCCGTGCCATGGACCGGCAGGTCGGAACCGCGCTGTGGACGGTCGGCGTCTGGTACTGGCCGATCATCACGCTGGCCGCGGTAGCGATCGCCCTGATCCAGCTGCGGGTCGGGGCGCTGGACGGCAGCACCGTCCAGTACGTCGTGGGCAGTGTCCGCTGGTTCGGGTTCGCGCTGGGCGTGATCGTTCCGCTGGCCATGATCCGCACGCACCTGGCAGCGGGTGGGACACGGCGTGCCCTGGTCCGCGGCGTGGCCCGGGGTGCGGCCCGGGCCGGAGCGGTGTTCGGGCTCGCCGTCGCGGCCCTCTACGCGGTGGAGCAGGTGACGTGGAGCCTGCTCGGCCTGGACTGGCACCGCAGCCTCGGGCGCGACGACAGCACCGGCGTCGTCGGGTTCGTCGTGAACGCGGTGGGCGAGGGCCTGGTGGTCTCGACGTATTGTCTGCTCGGCGTGGCCGTCGCGGGAGGATTCGTGCGGTTCGGACCGTGGCTTGGCCTGGTCGTCTGCCTCGGGCTGGGCGTCCCCGCCATCGCGGCCGACATCGCCCTGTACGCGGGACCCGCCACCGCGCTGGCCGAGGGGGTGTTCGGCCTGAGCGGCCCGCTTCCGGTGGTGGCCGGCCTGCTCACCGTCGCGGCGGCGGCAGCGGCGACGTACGTCGCGCTCGGCCTCCTCCTTCGCGACATTCCCGTCAAGAGGCCCATTTCCTGATCGCAACCGCCATGATTTGAGAGTGGTCCCCAGACTCTCCGGAGAGGAGAAGCTCCATGGCAGCCACCCGTTCCGCCCCCCGGCCCGTCCCTGAATCCGTCGCCGACCCGGTCGTCGTCGACGTCCGGAACCTCCGCAAGACCTATCCACTGCTGGTGGCCTCGACGGCGGCCGTCGTCGGAGGCATGACCGTCCTGGGCATCCCCTTCGCGGTGAACCCCTTCGTGGTGCTGCTCTGCCTCGTGCTCGCCACCACGGCGATGTTCTCGCTCGGGCTGCTCGTCGCGGCGCGGGCCGACCGCGCGAGCGCCGCGTCGGGGATCGGGATGCTGATCTACTTCCCGTCCCTGCTGTTCTCGGGAGTGTGGGTTCCGATCCCCGTGATGCCCGAGTGGATGGCGCAGATCGCGAAGTACACGCCCATCGGCGCGGCCTCGCAGGGCATGATGGCCGGCTGGTTCGGGCAGGACTTCCCGCTGACGGAGGTCCTCGTCATGGCCGCCTGGACCGCGGTACTGTTCCCGCTCGGCGTGAAGTTGTTCCGCTGGACGTGACGTCAGGCCTGCCCATCACCCCGCTACGCTGACCGCCCAACGAACTGCGGTCCAGAACCGCACGGCCGTCGACGGCAGCCGATCTCGTCGACGGCCGTGCGGTTCTCGGCCCGAGGAAGGGGAGCAGGATGCGCAAAGTGGCGGAGTTCGCCGGGCGATGGTTCGCCGTGCTCGTGGTTCTCGGGGGAGCGGCCGGGCTGCTCGCCCCGGGGGCCGTGGCGCCCGTGGCCCAGCACATCCCGCTCTTCCTCGGGATCATCATGTTCGGCATGGGGCTCACCCTGCGCGGACGCGACTTCGCGCTCGTCGCACGGCGGCCGTGGGCGGTACTGATCGGTGTCGTCGCGCAGTTCCTCGTCATGCCGCTCGCCGCGTGGGCCGTCGGCGGGCTGTTCGGACTCACCGGGATGGCGATGCTCGGCATGATCCTGGTCGGCGCCGCGCCCGGCGGGACGGCGTCGAACGTCATCGTCCACCTCGGCAAGGGCGACACCGCACTGTCCGTGACCATGACCGCCGTCTCCACGCTGCTGGCCCCGCTGATCACGCCCGCCCTCATCCTGTGGCTCGCCGACGAGACCCTCGACATCGCGTTCGGCGACCTGTTCGTCTCGATCGCCCAGGTGGTGCTCGCCCCTGTGCTGGCCGGGCTCGCCCTGCGCGCCGTCGCGGGCCGGGTCGTGGCGCGGCTGCTGCCCTACCTGCCGCTCGTGTCGGTGACCGGCATCGTGGTGGTCGTCGCGGGGATCGTCGCTGCCAACGCCGACACCGTCCTGAGCACCGGGCTCCTGGTGGCGCTCGCCGTCGTCGTCCACAACCTGTTCGGCCTGGTCCTCGGGTACGGCGCCGCGAAGGCGGCGCGGCTCGACCGCGCCGCACGACGGGCCGTCAGCATCGAGGTCGGCATGCAGAACTCCGGCCTGGCGGCCTCCCTCGCGGCCACCCACTTCACACCCGCCGCCGCGCTGCCCGCGGCGCTGTTCTCGGTATGGCACAACGTCTCGGGCTCGGCGCTGGCCTCCTGGTGGGCGCGGCGCCCCACGACGCTCCGGTAACAGATCGCGCGGAGAGGCGATGCGGTCGGCCGGTTGTCGAGAGTGGTCGGTCCGATGTCGAGAAGTCGGCTCCTCGAGGGACCGACCGCACGGACAACGGACCGACCGCTCGACATCGGACCGACCACAAGAACCCGGTGTCTTGGTCCGCGCTCGCGGGCGGCAGCGACCGCCACGACCTTCTAGTCTTCCGTCATGAAGCCGTTCCTGCTCCTGGCGACCCGTGCCGAGGACGAGGCCGCCGACGCCGAGTACCAGGCATTCCTGGACTACGGCGGCCTCGCCCCGGAACAGCTCCGCCGCGTCCGGATGGAGTCAGGGCCGCTGGGCGAGGTGAACCTCGACGACTACTCCGGGATCATCACCGGAGGCGGACCGTTCAACTTCTCGGACCCGCCCGTGCTCAAGACCCTGGTCCAGCGGCGCGTGGAATCCGAGATCTTCGCGCTGCTCGACCACGTCGTCGAGCGGGACTTCCCGTTCTTCGGCGCCTGCTACGGCGTCGGGACGCTCGGGGCGCACCGCGGCGCCGACATCGACCGGACCTTCGGCGAGCCGCCCGGGCCCGTCGCCGTCGAGCTCCAGCCCGCCGCGGCCGAGGACCCGCTGCTCGCCGGGATGCCCGAGTCGTTCGCGGCGTACGTCGGACACAAGGAGGCCGTACGCAAGCTGTCCGACGACGCCGTCCTGCTGGCCTCCTCCGCCGGCTGCCCCGTGCAGATGTTCCGCGTGAAGGAGAACCTGTACGCCACGCAGTTCCACCCCGAGCTGGACCTCCCCGGGATCGAGCTGCGCATCCAGGTGTACAAGAGCTACGGCTACTTCCCGGCCGACGAGGCCGAGGCCGTCACCGAACGCGCTCGCGCGGTCGAGGTGAAGCACCCGATGCGGATCCTGCGGAACTTCGTGGACCGGTACGCGCGGGGCTGACGGGGAACCCGGTGTACGCCACGGCCCCGTGACACATGCGCGCCACGTGTAGGATCTCGTCGCGTGCCAGGTTCCCGACGTCGTCTCGTGAGCCTGGACGCCTTGCGGGGCACGATGCTCGTGGCCAGCGTCGCCTCGAACAGCCTCATGCACGCCCCCGAATGGTACGAGCACGCGCGGTGGGCCGGAGTGCACGGCATCGACCTGATCTTCCCCATGTTCGTGACGATCACGGGCATCGGGCTCGGTTTCGCCCTGCATCGGAGGGTCGCCCCGGGGACACTCGCGCGGCGCGCGGCCGTCCTGTTCGCCGCGGGGCTGTTGTACAACGCGGTCACGCAATGGGCGTTCGACCTCGGCACGTGGCGCATCCCCGGTGTGCTCCAGCTCTATGCGGCGGTCGTGGTGGTGATGGGACTGCTGCACCTTCTGACCAGGTCGTGGATAGGCTGGGCGGCGATCACCCTCGTGCTGGCGACAGCGCACACCGTGATCCTGGCCGCGACCGCCGTGAGCTGCCCCGGCGGGCTGCTCACCCCCGCGTGCAACCCCTCCGGTGCGATCGATCAGGCGTTGTTCAGTGCCTCGCACATCTACCGGCAGGGAGCCGCGGGACACGACCCGGAGGGGGCGATCGTCGTGCTCGGCGCCCTCGTGTCGGCATCGGCGGGGGCGACGGCCGCGCACCTGCTGCTCGCGGTGCGCGAACGAGTCGACACGACCGGCCGTTCGGTCGCCGCCGCCGTGGTGCCGCTGCTCTGCGTCGCGGGTGCGTCGGCAGGAATGTCCTGGCTCGCGATACAGGTACCGGCGTGGGTCACCGGGACGCCCATGCTGGTGATGAAACGCCTCTGGACCGCGCCGTTCGCACTGGCGATCGCCGCGGGGACGATCCTCCTGCTGCTCGGGTGGCACCTCCTCCTCGACCGCGTGAACACCGGCCGGGTACTACAGGGCGCGACGTATCCACTGCTCGCTCTCGGGCGCAACAGCCTGCTGGTCTACTTCGGCTCGCACCTTCTGACGAGCCTGCTGCGGCGTGATTTCGGCGGGACGCCCGCACTGCTCGACCGGATATGGCCGGTGCTGGGACCGCAACCCCAACTCGCGTGGTCGCTCCTGCTCGTCGCCGGATGGACGGCTCTGGCAGTACTGCTCCACCGGAAGAAGGTGTACCTGCGTCCATGACCGTTCCCCAGGCCCCCGGCAACCAGCCGTCCCGCCATGTGACCCGTGCCCTCGGCTGGGTCGCGCTCCTCGTCGTCGTCACGCTGACCTGTGTCGGCGCGGTCACGGTCGCGGCAGCCACCGCCACCGGGACCGAGCGCATCCTGTACGCCCTGGTGCCGCACCCTGACGACGAGTTCGAGCTCTGGTCGTTCGTCGAGGACGACGCGGCGACCTTCCCCGTCTTCCTCGTGCTGACCCGCGGCGAGCAGACCCAGTTCTGCGGGCGCGCCTTCGCCAAGGGCTGGCAGCCGGATCTGGAACCGGAGCCCTCCACCAGGCCGACCGGGAAATGGACCGGCGAATGCCGCACGGCCCGCGTCGACTCCCTGCTCAGCTACATGGCCGGCATGTCCGCCGAGGACCCCACGATCCCTGGGGAGTTCGGCACCCCGCGCACCGTGGGACCCTTTCCCGACGAGGACGGCGTCACGTGTCGCGTGAACTCGGCGAGCCGCACCGGACCGTGCGAGGGAGCCCGATCGGCGAAGGTCTGGGAGGACGTGCGAGGCCGCGGGAACGTGGTCTTCTTCGACCTGGGCGACGGCGATCTCACCGAGCAGGAAGTGACATGGGCGCTCCGGACCGTCCGTCGTCATCCCGAAGAGTTCGGGATCGACCCGGCGATGCCCGAGGCAGGCGCCGTCGGCGCCTTCGCCAGCGAGCACGACGGCTGCTTCTCGTACCCGCATCCCGACCACGTCGCGGTGCACCGGGCCCTGGCGAACGAGTCGTTCGGACTGCCCTTCCAAGCGGCAGCCACCTGCGCCGATGTCTCCGCCGGCACGGTGGTCCGGCGCGAGGTCTCGCAGCAGGCCGCGACGTCGGCGTTCGCCGTCGACGCGGACGGCACCCGAACCGGAGCGCACACCGGCTCCTACGGATGGCTGCACGAGGAGTACTACCCGATCGACTGGGACGGACAGGACGAACTCTTCACCCGGCCGCAGTGGTTCTGGGTGCGCTACACACCGTAGGCCGGAGGCAGCAGGCCGGCTTCCGGCCCACTGCCTCCGGTCAGTTGCTCCCGGTCAGCTCCGGCGCTCGCGGACTGCCTTGGCCAGGGTGTCGAGGAGTCGTTCGGTGGTGTTCCAGTCCATGCACTTGTCGGTGACGGACCGGCCGTAGGTCAGGGTGTCCAGGGGGCCGGGCTTCTGGGCGCCGGCCTCCAGGAAGGACTCCAGCATGAGGCCGGTGATCCCGGGCTCGCCGGCCGCCAGGCGCGCGGCGATCTCGGTGACGACCTCAGCCTGACGGATGTGGTCCTTGCCGGAGTTGCCGTGACTGGCGTCCACGATCACTCCGGCCTCGACCGCGCCACCCAGCCCCGAGGTACGCGCCACATCCAGCGCGGCCGCCACGTCCGCGGCGTGGTAGTTCGGCCCGCCCCGGCCTCCGCGCAGGATCACGTGACAGTCCGGGTTCCCCGCCGTCTCCACCGCCGCGGCCCGTCCCGCGCTGTCCGCGCCGAAGAACGTGTGCTCGCTCGCGGCGGTGATGCAGCCGTCCACCGCGATCTGGATGTCGCCGTCCGTGGCGTTCTTGAACCCCACCGGCATCGACAACCCCGACGCCAGCTGCCGATGCACCTGCGACTCCGCGTTGCGCGCCCCGATCGCACCCCAGGTGACCGCATCGGCGATGTACTGCGGGCTGGTGGGCTCCAGGAATTCGCACGCCGCCGGCACCCCGGCGTCCAGCACCCCCAGCAGCACCTGCCGCGCCAGGCGCAGCCCGTGATGCACGTCATGACTGCCGTCCAGATGCGGGTCGTTGATCAGGCCCTTCCACCCCACCGTGGTGCGCGGCTTCTCGAAGTACACCCGCATCACCACGACCAGATCGTCCGCGAGCTCGCGCGCCGCGCCCGCCAGCCTGCCCGCGTACTCCAGCGCGGCGGCCGGGTCGTGCACGCTGCACGGCCCCACGATCGCCAGGAGCCGGTCGTCCTCACCGGTCAGCACGTCACGCACCTCCCGCCGCGAGGTCGCCACGAGGTCGCCACGCTGAGTGCCCAGCGGCATCTCGTCGAGGACGTCGCGGGGGGCGGGCAGCGGATCCAGGTGGCGGACACGCAGGTCGGAGGTGCGGGCCTGCAGCTCGGTGGTGGGGGCCGATGCCGTGTCGGACGCCGTGCCGGCCGAGGATTCGGACGACGGGTCGAGGCTTGGCTGTGTGGTCGGCGTGTTCATCGGATCGATGCTCCTGGTGGTCGGTGGTGCTCGGCTGTGCGCGGACTCGTGCTGGGTCCAGGCGGGCACCGCCACCGCTTCGTGATCCGGAGCGGCCCGTCTGGAATGACGAAGGGCCCGGACACGGTCGGTGTCCTAGGCCCTGGTGGCTCCGGGTGGATGTGGTCAGGCGCGAACGCGCCGGGCTCCACCAGGAGCCGACGTAAAGCGCCAATACCAACGGATGTTCACACGGATGAAGGTAGCCCGAGCGACCTCGCACGTCCAGCGTTGTTCGGTATGTGGTCGGTCACGTCGTCGCCGGGCGGGGCGCGCGGCGGTGGCCGCGCGGGGCAGGAATCGCGGGCCCCTGCAGCTCCCGGCCTCTCACGACGCGATGAAGTTCTCCAGCTCGTCGCGCGGGACATCCCGCCCGCCGAGGATCAGCTCCTTGATCCGGTCCACCTGGTCCCAGACGTTCACGGCCATACCGGCGAGCACACGGCCGTCGCCGACCCAGAACGCGACGAGCTCACGCTTCCGGACCGACCCGGCCACGACGACGTCGTCGTACCTCTTGCCCTCCTCGACCCAGCCGAGGTACTCCATGCCGAGGTCGTACTGGTCGGAGTAGAAGAAGGGGAGGTTGTCGTACGGCGTGCCGGCGCCGAGCATCGCGCGGGCGGCGTGGACACCGCCGTCGTTGGCGGCGGCCCAGTGCTCGACCCGGAGCGGGCGGCCGTAGTGCGGCGAGGGGATGCTCGCGACGTCGCCGGCGGCGAAGACATCGGGGTGGGAGGTGCGCAGCGTGCCGTCGACGGCGATGCCGCCGCCCTGGCTCGCGGGCCGCAGATCGATCCCGGCGGCCTCCGCGAGCCCGACGTTCGGCGTCGCGCCGACACCGATGACCACGATGTCGGCGTCGACCTCCGTCTCGTCGTCCAGCTCGACGCCGACCACGCGGGACTCCGAGCCGACCAGGCGAACCGCCGACGTGTCACGGATGAGGCGCGTGCCGTGCTCGGCGTGCAGGTCGGCGAAGAGCTCGGCCATCTCGGGCCCGAGCACCCGGACGAGCGGCGCCGTGTTCCGGCCGAGCACGGTCACGTCCAGACCGAGCGAGCGGGCCGACGCCGCCACCTCGAGTCCGATCCAGCCGTCGCCGATGACGGCGACCCGGCCCGCGCCCTCGAGCGAGCAGTCGAGGATGACGCGGGAGAGACGGTCGGCGTCGTCCAGCGTGCGCAGGTAGTGGATCCCGGACAGATCCGTGCCGGGGATGTCGAGCGGACGGGGCGAGGAACCGGTGGCGAGCAGGCACCGGGAGTAGGAGAGGGTGCCGCCGTCGGCGAAGGTGAGGACGTGGTCGGCGGCGTCGAGCCCGACAGCCAGCGTGGCGTCCCGGATCTCGACGTCGTGGTGGTCGTACCAGTCGTCGGCCAGCGGGAACACGACGTCACGCTCCGACTCGGCGCGCAGGAAGTCCTTGCTCAGCGGCGGGCGCTCGTAGGGGTGGTGAGCTTCGGCGGTCACGATGACGACATCGCCGTCGTACCCCTCGGCGCGGAGCGTCTCGGCCGCGCGGGCGCTGGCCAGGCCGCCTCCGACCAGGACGATCGGTTCCATCACAGGCCTCCAGGGAGTCGCGGGGGACGAATGCGTCCAGGCTCTCACGCGGGGCGCGCGAGTGGCGGGCGGGAGGAGCCCGCCGTCGCGGCGGGGCGCCGTCGTCGCCGGGCTGTGCTCCGCGCCGGGCCGGCGAGATCGCCGGGTGCGGTCCCGAGTCGTTCATAGGTTTCCCACAGCGCCGTCGCAGCCGCCGCATGGGCCACGTCAGGAGAGTGGTGCCCACACGAACGAACGGCACACAAGGAGTGAGCTCATGAAGATCCGCACCAAGATCACCGCCCTCGCCGTCGCCGGCACGCTGCCGCTCCTGGCGGCCTGCACCGCGACGACCGACGACAGCGCTGGGTCGACCGGCTCCGATGTCGCGGTCGAGAGCGTGGCGGACGAGAGCACGGAGAGCGAGAGCACCGAGACCGGGACCATGGCGGGAAGAGGCGGGGCGCCTCGTGACGGCGGGCCGGCGAGCACGGGAGACGGCCCGGGCGCGTCCGTCGACGCCGATGCCGGCGCCGTCGCGAGCGAGGAGGAACTGATCGCGCTCGTCCAGGAGGCGTACGGCGATGCTGGCCTGGGCCTGCACCGCGGCCATCAGCCCATCGAGGCGACCCTGATCGAGGTGCTCGGTATCACGCACGACGAGATGCACGTCCGCATGGAGGAGCAGGGCCAGAACCTGGAGACCGTCGCGAACGACCTCGGCATCGACCCGCAGACCCTCATCGACGCGCTGGTCGACTCGTGGAGCCCGGCGATCGACGACCTGGTCGCCGACGGCGTCCTCACCGAGGACGAAGGGGAGCAGTACCTCGCCGCGCTGGAGGAGGCGTTCACGTTCCGGGTCACCTGGGACGGGCAGGAAGGGACGCCGACCTTCGAGGGGATCGGCTCCTGACCGGGGGCCTCAGACGAGGAACGATGCGATGAAGAACGCACCGATCCGGCGAGTGACCGTCGCCCTCGCGGCGGCGGTCACCGCCGTACTCACCGTCCTGATCCCGACCACGGCGCAGGCACACAGCCTCACCAGCAGCACGATCTCGGTACGGACGTCGGAGGACGGAGCGGACGCCACCGTCTCGGTGGCGGCCCAGACCCTCGAGGACGCCATCGGGACCACCGACGCGGAGGCCGTCGTCGACTACCTCGACGAGCACCTCACGGTCACCGGCGCCGACGGCGCCGAGTGGGGCGAGACCTGGGGCGAGGCGACCTACGAGACCGTGGAGGGGATCGAGTCCATCAGCGTGGACGTCACCTTCGACACGGGCGGCGCCGACGGCAGCGACCTCGTGCTCTCGTACGACGGGATCATCGAGGTGGACAGCGGACACGACGCCGTCGTCGTCCTCACCGACGCGGCCGGCGACGTCTCCACGGCCGGGGTCCTCACGAGCACCGAGCCGACCGTCGCGATCGGCGGCGCTTCCGTCGACGCGGCGTCGACGGTTTCCACAGGTGTGCTCGACATGGTCGGCTACGGGTTCCATCACGTCCTGGAGGGCGCCGACCACCTGCTGTTCCTGATCACACTGCTGCTCGTCGCGCCGATGGTCGCCGTCGCGGGACGGTGGCGGCCGCGCGAGGGCGCCGGCGGGACGATCAAGGACCTGCTGGCCGTGGTCACGGCGTTCACCGTGGGCCACACGATCACGCTGATCGCGGCGGCCGTGGGCTGGGTGTCGTTCCCGACGGGACCGGTCGAGGTGCTCGTGGGTGCGTCGATCGGGGTCGCGGGGATCCACGCCATCCGGCCGCTGGTGCGGCGGGGCGAGGTGCTCATCGCGGGCGGGTTCGGCCTGGTCCACGGACTGGCGTTCGCGGGAATCCTGGCGGATCTGGGGCTGTCCGGGGCGACGTCGGTGCTCAGCCTGCTGGCGTTCAACCTCGGCGTGGAACTCTCGCAGCTCGCCGTGGTGGCTCTGGTCTTCCCGTCGCTGTGGGTGCTGGCTCGTTCGAGCTGGGCGACGGCGGTCCGCCGGGGCGGCGCCGCCGTGGCGCTGGTCATGGCGACCGCGTGGGTCCTGGACCGGCTCGGCGTGCTCGCCAACCCGCTCGCCGGCGTCGAGGAGGCGGCGATCGCGTACTCGTGGATGGTGGCGCTCGGGCTGCTGGTGCTGGCCGGGGCCGCGTGGGCACGGGACAGGCGGCCGCCGGTCGACGGGCGGCGGGATCCCCGGCGGACCATCGAGGTGACGGTCCCTGCTCCGTGAGCCGTGCGTCCACCCTCGCCACGCACTCGGACGGCGAGGGTGCGTGTTACGGACCCGGGCCACGGCCCTGACCTCGGAACGACGAATGGCCTGAACCCACGTTCGTGGATTCAGGCCATTCCGATGTCCTCAGACATCCCGGGTCGGGGTGACAGGATTTGAACCTGCGACCTCCTCGTCCCGAACGAGGCGCGCTACCAAGCTGCGCCACACCCCGGATCGCCTACCGCTGACCCTGGGGCTGCGGAAGCCTGCTCAGCATAGCCGACCCGACGGCCGGGTACGAAACCGAAATAGCGGTGAGCCGGATCACGCGAGTTCGACGACGATCTCGACCTCGACCGGGGCGTCCAGGGGGAGGACGGCGACGCCGACCGCGGAGCGGGCGTGGGGTTCGCCGAAGATCTCGCCCAGGACGTCGCTCGCGCCGTTGATCACGCCCGGCTGGGCGGTGAACGACGGGTCGCTCGCGACGAAGCCGACGACCTTGACCACGCGGACGCCGTCCAGGCTGCCGGTGAGCGAGCGGACCGCCGCGAGTGCGTTCAGCGCGCAGGTGCGGGCCAGCTCGTTGGCGAGGTCGGGGTCCACCAGGCCGTCGCCCTCGCCGACCTTGCCGGTCGCCAGGAGGGCGCCGTCGGACATCGGGAGCTGGCCGGACGTGTACACGTACTGGCCGGACCGGACCGCGGGGACGTACGAGGCGACGGGCGGGACGACGTCGGGCAGCGTGATGCCGAGCTCGGCGAGGCGCCCCTCGGGGCCGACGACGGCGCCGGTGGGCTCGGACGCGCCGGTCACTTCTCGCCCGTCGGGCGCTTGAGATAGGCGACGAGCCCGGTGCCGTCAGGACCGGGAACGACCTGGACGAGCTCCCAGCCGTCGGAGCCCCACTGGTCGAGGACGGCCTTGGTGTTGTGAATCAGAAGGGGGATCGTCGAGTACTCCCACGTGGTTGCCATGTGGCCGATCGTAGCCCGGCAGCCGGGTGGGCACCGTACACACGACCCGCACACCGCACGGCCCGGGTACTGCGTGTCATCACAGGCTTTCCTACTACCCTGGGGCGCATGTCGTCGGCCCATCCCCTGAGCTCCGAGCAGCGGCGGATCACGCGCAAGATCCCCGCCACGCAGCTGATCGCCTTGCTTCTCGCCTTCGTCCTCACCGCCGGCGCCGGTGGCCTCATCGGGGCAGGGATGCTCATCCCGCTGGCCGCGGGGACGGACACCACGGTCGACGCGGGCGTGAAGCTGTTCGACGAGGTGCCCGACGAACTGGAGCTGACGCCGCTGTCGGAGCAGTCGCGGATCTTCGCGAGCGACGGGAAGACGTTGCTGGCCTCCGTCTACGAGCAGAATCGCATCGTGGTGCCGCTGGACAAGATCTCGGAGCACATGCAGCACGCGGCGGTTGCCATCGAGGACGAGCGCTTCTACGAGCACAACGGCGTCGACCCGCAGGGCATCGCCCGCGCGGCCGTGAGCAACGCCTCGGGTGCCGCGCAGCAGGGCGCGTCCACACTGACGCAGCAGTACGTGAAGAACTCGCTCATCGAGGAGGCCCTCAAGGAGGACGACCCGTTCGGCATCCTCGACGCCCGCGAGGACTCGATCCAGCGCAAGATCCGCGAGGCCAAGCTCTCGATCGCCATCGAGAAGAAGATGACGAAGGACGAGATCCTCGAGGGATACCTGAACGTCGCGCAGTTCGGGGTGAGCATCTACGGCGTCCAGGTGGCGGCGCAGCGGTATTTCAGCAAGGACGCCGCCGACCTGAACGTCGTCGAGGCGGCGACGATCGCCGGGATCACCAAGGAGCCGAGCCACTTCGACCCGCTGGACAATCCCGAGACCAACGAGGAGCGCCGGGACATCGTCCTGAACAAGATGTGGGGCCTCGGGTACATCTCCGACGAGGAGTACCAGGAGGCGAGGGACACCCCGATCGAGGACACCCTCAAGCCGCGCAAGCTGCAGCTCGGCTGCGAGGAGGCCCCCGCCGGATCGGCGTTCTTCTGCGACTACGTGATCAAGGAGTTCCTGCTCAGCGAGGAGTTCGGCGAGACCCGGGAGGACCGCTACAACGCGCTCTACCAGGGCGGGCTCGACATCGTGACGACGCTCGACATGAAGAAGCAGAAGGCGGCGCAGAAGAGCATCGTCGAGGTGGTGCCGACGAACGACCCGAGCGGCCTGGACGCGGCGATCACGTCCGTGGAGCCGGGGACCGGGAAGATCCTCAGCATGGCGCAGAACAAGCCGTACGACGCGTCCGACGAGCCCGCGCCGCTGCACACCGCCCTGAACTTCTCGGCGGACTACCTGCACGGCGGGTCCAAGGGGTTCCAGCCGGGCTCGAACTTCAAGCCGTTCGTGCTCACGGAGTGGCTGCGCTCCGGGCACCACCTGAACGATCAGCTGCCGGCGACGACGGTCACGCTGCCCCAGGCCTCGTTCTCGGCGGGGTGTGAGAATGCCTCGATCGGTGGCGAGGACTGGAGCGTCGGGAATGCCGAACCGGCATCGAGCAGCGCGATGACCGTCGCGAGGGGCACCTACCAGTCGGTCAACACCGTGTACGCGCGGATGTCCCAGCGGATGAATCTGTGTGGCATTCGCAAGTCGGCCTACGACGCCGGCTTCCGCCCGTCGCAGGAGCAGGACGGCACGCCGATCCAGGGCGAGGCCGATCCTGTGGATATCTTCGTGAATCCCGCCATGACGCTGGGCACGCAGGAGACGACGCCGCTCTACCAGGCAGCGGCATACTCCACGTTCGCCGCGAGTGGAACGTACTGCAAGCCGATCGCGCTGCTTTCCGTGAAGACGCGCGGCGGCGAGGAATTGGACGTACCCAAGGCCGGCTGCAAGCAGTCGCTCGAGCCGAATGTGGCGAACACCGTGGCTCACGCCATGACTCAGGTGTTCGACGGCAAGCCGTGGGGCACGGGCTTCTGGGTCAAGGACAGGTTTGCCGCGACACGCCCGGTGGCGGGAAAGACCGGAACCACGCAGAAGGGGTTCCAGAGCTGGTTCACGGGCTACACCCCGAACTTGTCCACGTCCGTGTGGGTGGGCGAGGCCAAGGGCAATGAGCCGCACTTCAACATCATGGTGAACGGCGGCAAGTACAACTACGAGAAGCCCGGCCAGCCGTACTCCGTGCTGTACGGCAGCTCGCTCGCTCTCCCCGCCTGGGACCTGTACTCGGCCGAGGCGATGAAGGACATGCCGGCCCCGGACTTCCCGAGCCCGGACCAGAACCTGATCGGCAAGCCGCCTGCCCCGCCCGAGCCGCCGGAGGGCGACGACGAAGACGAGGGCGGCGACGACTCCGGCGACAACGGCGGAGACGAGCCCGATGGCGGCGGCGGGAACAACGGCGGCGGCAACGAGGGGGACGGCTGACCATGGCCGCACGCACAGCGCTGACCACGCTCGCGGCCGTCGGCGGTGCCGCCGCCGCAGGGCTCGCCTACGCGCATCTCGAGTCGAAGCTGTTCACGGTGCGCCGCTTCACTGTCCCGATCCTGGCGCCCGGGGAGCGCCCGGTCCGCGTGTTGCACATCAGCGACCTGCACCTCACGCCCGCGCAGCACACCAAACAGGAGTGGGTCCGCTCGCTCGCGGGCCTCGCGCCGGACGTCGTCATCAACACGGGCGACAACTTCGGGCACCTGCGCTCGCTCGGCCCTCTGCTCGACGTGCTCGGGCCGCTCACGGAGGTGCCGGGCGCGTTCGTGATGGGCTCGAACGACTACTTCGCGCCCACGTTCAAGAACCCGGCCCGCTACCTCCTGCCGGACGCCCGCGAGGAGCGCGACGACCTGGTCCCGCTCCCTACGGAGTCCCTGGCGAAGGCGTTCCGCGAGGCCGGCTGGGCGGACCTGACGAACCGCCGGGACATGATCACGCTCCGCGACGGCCGCGTGCTCGACCTGGTCGGCATGGACGACCCGCACCTGGACCGCGACGTCATGCCGGAGTCGCGCGAGGCTGCCCGTGCAGGGACCGTGGCCGGTCGTCGCGCCGCCGGCGCGACGTCGGCCGAGGACGCGCCACACGGCGTGGACTCCGCCGGTGCCACCGTCGATCAGGACCCCCTGCTGCGTTTCGGCGTCGTCCACGCCCCGTACCAGCGCGTCCTCAACCAGCTCCGGGTCGACGGCGCCGACATCCTCTTCGCGGGACACACCCACGGTGGCCAGCTCTGCCTCCCGGGCGTCGGCGCGCTCGTCACGAACTGCGACCTGGACCGCGGCCGCGCCTACGGCCTGCACGGCTGGCCCGGCCCGCGCCCGGACGAGGAAGGGGGCGAGGACTCGACCTGGCTCCACGTCTCCGCCGGGGCGGGCACATCCCCGTACTGGCAGCTCCGCTTCGCCTGCCGCCCGGAGGCCACTCTCCTCACCCTCACGGCCAAGGTCACCTGACTCTTCGCGCCTAGGCATGGGTCAACGGCCCACTCCTCACGCGACACACCGATGGCCCGGACCCAGCGGGTCCAGGCCATCGGGATGTGGTGGTGCGGTGCCGCCTCAGCGCGCCCGCCTCTCCAGCCGGTCCATGTCCAGCAGCACCACGGCGCGCCCCTCGCGGCGGACCCAGCCGCGGGTCGCGAAGTCGGCCAGGGCCTTGTTGACCGTCTCGCGCGAGGCGCCGACGAGCTGGGCCAGTTCTTCCTGCGTGAGGTCGTGGGCGACGCGGACGCCGTCGTCGTTCGGCTCGCCGAAGCGGGTCGACAGGTCCAGCAGTGCCTTGGCGACGCGGCCGGGCACGTCGGAGAAGACCAGGTCGGCCAGCGTCTCGTTGGTGCGGCGCAGCCGGCGCGCGAGCGCGCCGAGCAGCTGCATGGAGACGGTCGGGTGCTCGCCGATCCACTTCACCAGCGCATCGTGCCGGAGCTCGTAGACCAGCGCGTCCGACACCGACGACGCCGATGCCGTGCGCGGGCCCGGGTCGAAGAGCGACAGCTCGCCGAACATCTCGCCCGGACCCAGGATCGACAACAGGTTCTCGCGGCCGTCGGCGGAGCGGCGGCCGAGCTTGATCTTGCCGGAAGCGATGACGTAGAGCCGATCTCCGGGCTCGCCCTCCCGGAAGAGAACGTCGCCACGGACCAGGTCCACCGGGACCATGGACTCGAAGAGCGCGCGCGACTCACCGCTCTCCATGTCCGCGAACAGGGGTGCTGAGAGTACGACCTCGTCGTCCACGAGTGATGTCCTCACTTGTCGGGGACCAGGTGCCTGCGCGCGGCGATCACCGGCGCGACTTCCTGAAGTCCGTGTGTTGTTCCAGTACCCAGTGTGCCGCACGATCCGCGAAAACACCTCGATCGAGGCGTGTCCGCCGCGGCGTGGCGCGGCACACGAGGGGGTCAGGGGACGTGCCGCTCCTCGGGTCCGTTGTACTCGCACACCGGACGGATCAGGGCGTTCGAGGCGCGCTGCTCCATGATGTGCGCCGTCCAGCCCGTGATGCGCGACGCCACGAACAGCGGCGTGAAGATGTTCGTGTCGAAGCCCATCAGGTGGTACGCCGGGCCGGCCGGGTAGTCCAGGTTCGGCTTGATGCCCTTGCGCTCGGCCATCGCCTGCTCGAGCGTGTCGTACAGGTCGAGCACCTCGGACTTCCCGTAGTGCTCCACCATGTCGCCGAGCACGGCGCGCATGGTCGGCACCCGCGAGTCGCCGTGCTTGTAGACCCGGTGCCCGAAGCCCATGATCTTCTTCTTCTGCGCCAGCGCGTCGTCGAGCCACGCCACGGCCTTGTCGGCCGTGCCGATCTCCTCGAACGTCTCCTGCACGGCCTCGTTCGCGCCGCCGTGCAGCGGGCCCTTGAGGGCGCCGATCGCACCGGTCACGGCCGAGTGCAGGTCCGACAGCGTGGAGGTGATCACGCGTGCCGTGAACGTCGACGCGTTGAACGAGTGCTCCGCGTACAGCACCATCGACGCCTCGAACGCCTTCACGACGGCCGGCTCGGCCTCCTCACCGAACGTCATCCACAGGAAATTCGCCGAGTAGCCCAGGTCGTCGCGCGGCGGCACGATCTCCTGGCCCCGCCGGCGCCGCTGGTCCAGCGCCACGACGGCCGGCATGACCGCCCACAGCCGCAGCGCCTTCGCGAGCTCGGCCTCGGGCGAGGAGTCCTCGGCCTGCGGGTCGTGCGCGCCGAGCTGCGAGACGGCCGTCCGGCACACGTCCATCGGATGGCACTCGGCCGGCAGTTCCAGGATCGCCGCCTTGACGTTCTCGGGCAGGGCGCGGGCCGCGCGCTCGGCCTTCGTCTGCGCGTCGAGCTGGTCCGACGTCGGCAGGTCGCCGTGCCAGAGCAGGTACGCGACCTCCTCGAAGCTCAGCCGCGCGGCCAGGTCCTGCACCGGGTACCCGCGGTAGAGCAGCGAGTTGGTGTCGGGGTTGACCTTCGAGATCCCGCTGGTGTCCGCGACGACGCCGGCCAGGCCCTTGCGGATCTCGCTGGTGGGGGTTTCGGTCATGCTGTCACTCCTTCGTGAGGTGGTCCGGTGGGGGCGGTCAGCGCCCGTCGTGCTGCTGGTTCTGGCCCGGCTCGTAGGTGAAGACCGCCGAGTCGAAGTGGTTGTAGCCCGCATAGTCGATGAGCTCGTAGAGCCGCGCCCGCGTCTGCATGTCGCCGACGACGGCGTTCTGGGTGCCCTCCGCGTTCAGCGTGTCCAGCGCGCGCTCGGCCGCGCCCATCGCCATCCGCAGCAGGGTCACCGGATAGATCACGATGCGCGCCCCGGCGTCACCGAGCTGCTTCACCGTGAACAGCTCCGACTTGCCGAACTCGGTCATGTTCGCGAGCACCGGCACGTCCAGTGCCGAGGCCACGGCCTCGAACTCGGACAGGTCTCGCATCGCCTCCGGGAAGATCGCGTCGGCCCCGGCGTCGGCCAGCGCCTTGGCCCGGTCGATCGCGACCCGCAGCCCGCGCTCGCCGGGCTCGGTACCGCGCACGTCGGTGCGCGCCATGATGAGGAAGTCCGGGTCGCGACGGCCGTCGACGGCGGCCCGCACGCGGCGCACCGCCTCGCCGAGCCCCACGACCTCCTTGCCGTCCAGGTGCCCGCAGCGCTTGGGGTTCACCTGGTCCTCGAGATGCATGCCGGCGACGCCCGCGTCCTCCATGGTCTGCACGGTGCGGGCCACGTTCATCGGCTCGCCGAACCCGGTGTCGGCGTCGACCAGCGTGGGCAGGTCGGTGACGCGCGCGATCTGTCCCGCGCGGGCCGACACCTCGGACAGGGTGGTGAGCCCGATGTCCGGCAGCCCGAGGTCCGCCGAGAGGACCGCGCCGGAGACGTACACGCCGTCGAACCCCTTGTCCTCGATCAGGTGTGCGGACAACGGGTTGAACGCGCCGGGGAGGCGCAGGATCTCGCCCGCGGCGAGCGCCTCGCGGAGGGCCCGGCGCTTGGCCGCCGGCGTCTCGCGGCTGAAGAGCATCAGCGGGCCTCCGCCTCGGTGGCCGACGTCGGACCACCGGCCGAGGCGCTGGCGCTCGCCGTCGCACCGACGACCGTGGCTGCTTCGGTCGTCGAGCCGGCCGAGACTCCCGCGCCGGCGGTCGCGGCACGCCCGGTCGTCGGGGCACCCGTCATGTCGAACAGCCCGCGCGGGGGCTCGACGTCGTCCAGCAGCCCGGGGCGCGCGACGATCGTCAGCTCGCGGACCTCCGCCGGGGTGAGCTCCGGCAGGCGCTCGGCGAGGTCGAGGAAGCGCGTGATCTCGGCCTCCTCGAGGACGCCGTCGGCCAGCGTGCGGAACTTGGCCACGTAGTTCTGGCGGGCGAACGGCCGGGCGCCGAGCGGGTGCGCGTCGGCGACGGCGATCTCGCGGGTCACCGTCTCGCCGGAGGTGGTGGTGATCTCCACGCGGCCGCCGAACGCCTTCTCGGCCGGGTCGGTGGAGTGGTAGCGGCGGGTCCACTCCGGGTCCTCGGTGGTGGTGACCTTGTGCCACAGGTCCACGGTCTCGGGGCGCTGTGCCCGCCGGGGTGCGTACGAGTCGACGTGGTGCCAGCCGCCGTCCTGCAGCGCGACCGTGAAGATGTACGGCACGGAGTGGTCGAGCGTCTCGCGCGAGGCGGTCGGGTCGTACTTCTGCGGGTCGTTCGCGCCCGAGCCGATCACGTAGTGCGTGTGGTGGCTCGTGTGCAGCACGATGGACTCGACGTTGGCCGGATCGCGCAGGTCGGGCCGCTCGTTGCCGAGCGCGCGGGCCAGGTCGATGATCGCCTGCGCCTGGTACTCGGCGGAGTGCTCCTTGGTGTACGTGTCGAGGATGCCGGTGCGGGGCTCACCCGCGCCCGGGAGGACGACGTCGTACGCCGCGTCCGGGCCGTCCAGCAGCCAGGCGACCACGCCGTCCTCGCCCTCGTAGATCGGCTCGGGGGAGGTCTGGCCGCGCATCGCGCGGTCGACCGCCTCGACCGCGAGCTTGCCCGCGAACGCCGGCGCGTGCGCCTTCCACGTGGAGATCTGGCCCTTGCGGGACTGGCGGGTGGCCGTCGTGGTGTGCAGCGCCTGGCCGATCGCCTGGAACACCGTCTCCGTGTCGAGGCCGAGCATGGTGCCGATGCCGGCTGCCGCGCTCGGGCCGAGGTGCGCGACGTGGTCGATCTTGTGCTTGTGCAGGCTGATCGCCTTGACCAGGTCGACCTGGATCTCGTAGCCGGTGACGATGCCGCGGAGCAGCGCGGCGCCGTCGACGCCGGCGTGCTGTGCGACGGCGAGGACCGGCGGGATGTTGTCGCCCGGGTGGGAGTACTCGGCGGCGAGGAACGTGTCGTGGAAGTCGAGTTCCCGCACGGCGACGCCGTTCGCCCAGGCCGCCCACTCCGGGCTGTAGGTCCGGTCGGTGGGCAGGCCGGACACCGTCGCGCCCGGGGCGTACGGATGCGCCACGGCCTGCGCGCGGGACGCGACGCCCGGGCCACGGGTCAGGCTGGCCGCCGCGACGGCCGCGTTGTCGATGACACGGTTGATGACCATGTCGGTGACCTCGGGCACCGGCGCGACGGGGTCGGTCGCGAGTTCCGCGAGCTTCCACGCGAGCTGGTCCTTGCGCTCGAGGCTCTCCGCGCTCTTGTAGACGCGGAGGTGATGGGTGTACGGCATTTTGTGCTCTCCCGATGCAATCCCGATACGACGTCGTAGCGTCGTCCAGCCTATGCCGTGAATCTGACGTGCTGGTTCCTGCAACCCCACGGAACTTCGCGCGAACTTCGCGTGCGCGGATGAGAGCCCTCGCTGCGGTCGGACCGACCGCAGGAGTGGCCGCACGGCGGTGTCGGTGTCGGTCGATACTCTGGCTGGCGTGACGACACCCGACACCGTCAGCGTCCCGACCACCCCGACCGGCGAGAGCCGGCTCGCGCTCGTGCGCCGGGCACGGCGGATCGACCGGGTGCTGGCCGAGACCTACCCGGACGCGCGGGCCGAACTGGACTTCACCACGCCGCTGGAGCTGCTGGTCGCGACCGTGCTCAGCGCGCAGACCACCGACGTGCGGGTGAACGCCGCGACGCCCGCGCTCTTCGCGAGGTACCCGGACGCGGCCGCCTACGCCGCGGCCGACCCGGAGGAACTGGAGGATGCCCTCCGGCCGCTCGGGTTCTACCGCGCCAAGGCGAAGGCCCTCATGGGACTCGGCAAGGCGCTCGTCGAGCGGTTCGGCGGCGAGGTACCGGGCCGCTTGAAGGACCTCGTGACACTGCCGGGGGTGGGTCGCAAGACGGCGAACGTCGTGCTGGGCAATGCCTTCGGCGTGCCCGGCATCACGGTCGACACGCACTTCGGGCGGCTGGCGCGGCGTCTCGGGTTCACCACCGAGCAGGATCCGGTGACGGTGGAGCGGGAGGTGGGCGAACTCTTCCCGCCCAAGGACTGGACCATGCTCAGCCACCACCTCGTCTGGCACGGCCGCCGCATCTGCCACGCGAAACGACCGGCCTGCGGCGCGTGCCCGGTGGCGCGGTGGTGTCCGTCGTCGGACCTGGGTGAACAGGACCCGATCGCGGCCGCCGCGCTCGTCCGCACCTCCGGACCGCGCTGAACCGAGCGGGTGGAGCCCTGCGCTCACAACCCCGAGAGCGTGCGGAGTCTCTGCGCTCACGACCCCCAGGCGCGCGGAGTCGCTCCGCTCACGACCCCCAGAGCGTGTGGCGGTCCGTCAGCACACCGAGCCAGCTCAGCAGGATCTCCGTGACCTCCTCCGGGGCCTCTTCCGGGAGGAAGTGGCCGGCCCCCCGGACAACGTCGTACCGGAAGTCCCGCACCAGGCGGGCCGCGTCGAGGTCCGCGACCTCCGGGCGCACCAGGCTGTCGAGGGATCCGTGGATCTGGAGGGCGGGGATCGTCAGCGGACGGCGCGCAGCGGCGCGGAGCCGGTGCCCCGAGGCGCGCGGCGCGGAGCGCACCGACCAGCGCAGCGCCTCCATCGCCGAGTGCGCCGCGAACGGGATGCGCATGACGTCGCGGTACCGGGCCACGTCGTCGGGCGCGAACGGCACCGCCGCGCCGTGGGCGAGGACCCGCGAGACCAGGGCGCCGCCGGTCAGGGCCCTCTCCGGGAACGTGGGCGTCTGGTAGAAGGCGAGATGTCGGAGGGCCAGCGGAGTCAGGGCGGCCCGGCCCGGGACGGCGACACGCGCCGGGTGCGGCGCCGCCAGCGCCGCGACGCCCGCCACGACCCGTGGATGCAGCGCGGCGACGCCCCAGGCCAGGATGCCGCCCGTGCCGTGCCCGACGACGACCGCCCGTTCCCGGCCCAGCGACCGCACCACGCCGGCGACGTCGCTCGCGCGGGCCAGGACGTCGTACCCGCCCGGAGGCTTGTCCGACGCCCCGGAGCCCCGCACGTCCATCGCGGCCACGCGATAGCCCGCCGCCGCCAGCGCGGGGATCTGATGCCGCCATGCCCACCAGAACTGCGGGAAGCCGTGCAGCAGGACGACAAGTGGCGCGAGCCGGTCGGCCGGGCCGGCGACCGCGACATGGAACCGCGACCCGCCGGAGGCCACCATCTCGTGCCGCCACGGCCCGTCGGGCAGTGCGACGACGACGTCGCTCGGGGGAGCGCTCGAACTCCGGGACAGCACGGTCACGGTTCGAACCTACGCGCTCGGCGGCAGGCCTGCGGGGTGAACCTGGGTGGTGCCCGGTCCGATCTTCTCGGACCGGGCTCAGCGGTGGGACTGCGGGGTCGTGCGCTGTGTACCTGCCGAGGGCTTCGTGGCGGAGGCGCCGTCGTCGGACGTGCTCGCCTTCTCGGCGGCGTCGGCGGCGGGCCTGTCGGTCTCGCCGGGTTTCTCGCTCGGGGTCGCGGGGCCGGGCTCCTCAGCCTCGGCGACGCGCTCCTTGGGCGGGTCGAAGCGGTAGCCGACGTTGCGGACGGTACCGATGAGCTGCTCGTGCTCGGGACCGAGCTTGGCGCGCAGCCGCCGCACATGGACGTCCACCGTGCGGGTGCCGCCGTAGTAGTCGTAGCCCCAGACCTCCTGGAGGAGCTGCGCGCGGGTGAAGACCCGGCCCGGATGCTGCACCAGGTACTTGAGAAGCTCGAACTCCTTGTAGGTCAGGTCGATCGGGCGGCCGCGCAGGCGAGCGGTGTAGCCGCCCGCGTCGATCGCGAGCTCACCCGCGGCGATCTCCTGCTGCGAATCCTCGGCCGGTCCGTGCGCCGACCGTTCGACGACCAGCCGCAGCCGGGCCTCGACCTCGGCAGGGGAGGCCGACTCCAGCAGGAGATCGTCGGCGCCCCACTCGTGCGTGACGACGGTGAGGCCACCCTCCGTGAGGACCAGGACCAGCGGAACGGTCAGTCCCGTGGCGTGCAGCAGTCGACAGGTGGTGCGGGCGGCGACGAGGTCGCGGCGCGCGTCGAGCAGAACGACATCGGCGTCCGGAGCGTCCACGAGTGCGGACGGTTCCATGGGAAGTACACGCACCCGGTGCGACAGAAGTCCCAGGGCGGGGAGTACGTCAGCCGATCCGCCGTTGGCGGGTGTGAGGATCAACAACTCTGCCATCGACGCACCTCCTCTCGCCGGTCAGGCTCTGCGGAAGTCTGCCTTGTTGCTTGTTGCGTGCATGTTACACGGCCTTTTCCTGGACACGATCGGCGATGTCAGGGCGCGCGAACACGTGGTGAAGCAAGCGTTGCACGTCGTGCCCGGTGGTCGCGCGATCCGCGCCGGGGTGAAAAGTGTCCCCGGGGAGCCCCGTGGTGTCCGCGCGCCGGGACTCGGCCATCTGGAACACTCTGGGACGTGTCTGTGTCATCCCGTGCCGTGACGACCGCCGTGCTGGCCGCGGCCGTGGCAGCCGGCGCCTACCTCGAACCCCGCCCGCTGCCCCTCGTCGGCGTGATCGGGTTGCTGGTGATCCTGGTCGCTCTCGGCTGGCCGAGCATGCTGCGGCTCCCGGCGCCGGGAGGGTCCCGGCTCGTGGTGCTGCTCAGCGGGCTCGGCGCGGCCGCCGCGACCTGGTACACGCCGAGCGAGCCCGTGCTGCGGCACCTGCCGATGATCATCGCGATCGCGTTCGTCCTGGCATTCCTCGCGGAGATGATGCGCCGCGACGGCCGCCGGCGCCTGACCGAGTCCGTGACGGGAACCGTGTCCGGGATCGTCGTCGTCGTGTGCGCGGCGGGCTGGGTCGCCGCCGCGCGCACCGAAGCCGGTGCGATGCTCGTGGCGACCGCCGCGTTCGCCCTGGCCATCGCCGCCGCGTCGGCCGCGTTGCCGCTGAAGGGCTGGCGGGCACTCGTGGTGGCGGTCGTCGCGGCGGTCGTGACGGGCGGGGGCGTGGCGACCCTGCTCCCGGCCATGGACACCGTCAGCGGGGCGTGGACGGGCGCCGTGGCCGGGATCGTCGTGGGCGGCCTCCACCTGCTCCTGGAGCGCCTGCCCGCCCTGACCGGGAAGCTCGCCGGGTTGTCGGCGGCCACGGTCCCCGTCACGGTGACCGGGATGTTCGTCTTCGTGGTCGGGCGCCTGGTCATCCTGTAGGACGGCGGGGCCGTCCCGTCGAGAACTCCGTCCCCGTCGATCGAAACCGTTCTCGCCACAGGAAACGGCGTCCTCGGCAGCGAGGGCTGCAGCCCGGAGGTCGTGGCCAGGTGCGCTCACCCGCGCGATCTCCTACAGCTCCGGCAGCGCGGCGCGGGCCTTCTCCGGGCCGGTACCGGTCGCCTCCAGCATGTCCACCAGGGGTGAGCGCAGCAGCATGACCAGCGACTGCACCTGCCAGTCGCCGGCGCCGACGGCGTGCGGGTCCGCCGCGTGCGCGGTCTGCTCCAGCGCTGCCCGCGCGCGAAGACCCGCCCCGCCCCGGCCGACGTCGGACGCGAGCAGCCGCACGCCTGCCGCGAACGCCTCGACCCGATCCGCGACCGGGCCGATGTCGTGCAGTTCCTCGGCGGCCACCACCGCGGCCGCGCGCCGCGCGAGCACCCGTACGGAACGCATCGCCCGATCGGTCAGCACGGCCTGTTCCTCGAGGCGCCCCAACTCGTCCCTGTGACGGCGCCCCACGCTCACGCGTGCCAGGTCGCGGGCGCCACGGGCGGCGGTCTGCCACTCCTCGAGCACCGGCTCGGACGCCCGTCCGCGCACCAGGGCGGCGCGCGCCTCGGAGGCGTCGCGCTCGCGCATCCCGCGCGCGAGGACCTCCAGGGTCTCGGCCAGTTCCGTCAGAGCCTGCTCGCCGAGGGCGCGGGGCCTGCGCCGGGTGTCGCCCGGCGCGAGCACCGCGACCAGCAGGGCGACCGCACCGCCGACCAGCGCGTCCGTCCAGCGGCCCAGCGGCCCGCCCGACGCCGCCGGCAGGCCCACCACGATGATCGCCTGCGCCCCGGCCTGGATCACCAGCAACGGCCCGGAGTCGATGAACCGCGCGAGCACCGCGGAGGTGAACAGCACGACCGTGAGCTGCCACCAGCCCGACCCGATGAGGTGCACGATCAGGTCGCCCATGCCGACGCCGACGGCGACTCCCACCGCCAGCTCCGCGACCTTGCGCACGTCGCGCTGCGAGGAGAAGCCCAGGCACAGCCACGCCGCGACCGGTGCGAAGAACGGCTCCGCGTGCCCGAGCATCCGCGTCGCGATCAGGTAGGCGAGGCCGGCCGCCACCGCCGCCTGGCCGATCGGGATGAGGCCCGCGCGGACGCGCGTCCACCCCTGTCGTGCCCGCGTGCGCAGGACCAGGACGCGCAGCGCGCGCCGGAACATCGCGTCCGCGGGGCCGGGGAGTGCGCTCAAGACCGTCGCGTCACAGGAGGCCGTCGCCTCCGCGCAGGCCACGCGTGAGCTGCCCGTGCACCTCCGGCCGGTCCGCCGAGACCCCCTCGCCCGGGACCACGGTCTCCTGCGCGGCGGCCACCTCGATGACGTCGTCGCCGGCCTCCGACACGACCAGCAGCCCCGCGTCCTCCGGGACGTTGCGCTTCAGCACGGCCAGTCCGACGGGCCCCAGCTCGTGGTGCCGCGCGACGGACGTCAGCCTCCCGACGACCTTGCCCGGCGCCGCGGCGCCCCGGGCCGCCTCGTCGTCCGTACCCGCGGGGCGCAGGCGGACCTCGGCACCGGGCTCGGGGATCACGTGCCCCGACCCGTCGAGGTGGAGGAACACGAGGCGGCGCGGAGGCCGGCCGAGGTTGTGCACCCGCGCGATGGTTTCCTGCCCCCGGTAGCAGCCCTTGGCCAGGTGTACGGCGGTGCGCAGCCAGTCGAGCTCGTGGGGGATGCTCCGCTCGTCGACCTCGCGCCCGAGACGCGGCCGCCATGCCTCGACGCGCAGCGCCTCGGTCGCCCAGGTCCCCGCGAGCCGCCAGCCGGCGGCCTCGCGGGCGGCGATCTCGTCGGCCAGGGCCTCGGCGGGCACCAGGACGAGACGCCAGTGCCGGTCCGCCCCGGGGTGCTCGGCCTCGGGCGGTCCGTACCGCGTGCCGCCGCCGACCACGTGCGGCCAGGTGTCGTGCCAGGTGACGGGCTCGTCCGCGGTGCCCTCGGCATTGACGGCCTCGCCGATCGCGGCGTACCTGCCCGTGAGGTCCTCGATCTCGACGCGCATCATGAACTTCATGCGCTCGAGCCAGGCCGCGAGGCCGGGGGCGGAGGCGCGCTCGGTGATCAGCCAGGTGGCTTCGCCGTCGTCGACGACGCCGGCCGCGTGCTCGACGTGCCCCTGCGGCGAGAGGACGAGCAGCTCCGTGGACTCACGCGGGCGCAGGTGCTCGACGTCCTGGGACGTGATCGAGTGCAGCCAGCCGAGTCGGTCCGGCCCGGCCACGCGCACGACACCGAGGTGGGACTGGTCGACGACGGCGCCGCCCTGCTCCAGGGCGCGCTGCTCGGCCACCGGATCGCCGTAGTGCCAGGCGACTCCCTCATCGGGACCGGTCGCCGCGACGGCTCCCGATCGGGCGAGCAAAGGGCTTGCGTACGTGGTCACGTCATTCACCTTCTCCACAGCGTCCCGGCCGATGCGCGAATTCCCGCTCTCGACAGTGTCTCCCGGCACAGGCAGCCTGACAGCCGCGACCACGAGGCTATCGCGGCATGGCGTCGCCCGGTGCAGGCCGCTTGATCACCGCGACCACGAGGTTGCCGCCCCCCGGATGGCCTTGCCGCGACTTCATCCCGGCCGATGCGCGAGAAGCTCATGGTGTGCGCGGCAACCTCAGTGCCGTGGGCCGCATGCGTGAGCTAGCGACGGTCCAGTTCGCCCGACGCGTAGGAGCGGAGCGGTTCGCCGAACGCGGCCAGTTCCTCGACCCAGAGGAGGCGGCCCTCGACGAGGCCGAACAGGCGCTTCGAGGCGCGCACGTCCGACGACGTCGACGTGCGCGCGATCGCGTCGCTCGCCAGGTCGACACGGCCGTTGCCCACGGCGCCGACGTACAACGTCATCCGCCCGGCAGCGTCGGCGACGACCACCTCGAGCGGGTGCCTGTCCTCCTCGAGCCCGTCGGGCCGGTCGGTGGAGACCCGCCAGTAGCCGGTCTCGGTGGACCACACGGTCTCGCCCGACGCGGTGCCGTCGTCGTCGGTCGTCGGAGCCGCGGTGGGCTCGCCGGTTGCGACGCGGAGCGTCGACTCGAAGCGGAGGTACGGGCCGCCGTCGTGGTCGAACGTGAGCTCCTGCGTGAACGGCTTCTTGCCGACCGCGGGATGGTCGATGACGCCGCTGCCGCTCCACGTGCCCACCAGCCAGGCCAGCGGGTACACCTCTGGCGCGAGGCCCTCGGGGAACGCGAAGGGCATCAGCGCTGGCCGGAGAAGAGCTTGTAGACCGTGTACCCGGCGAACCAGGTAATGGTCAGGACGGCGGCCACGAGGAGGCCGATGAACACGCCTTCGAGCGCCTGGTAGTCGTGCATGGTGCGATCCTAACCATCATGACCGACACGCACCGGCCCCTCGTGATCAAGACCACCTCGGGTCTCGACCGGCCCGAGACCGTCAACCAGGCGTTCACGGTCGCCGCCACCGCGGTGGCCGCCGGAGCCGAGGTGAGCCTGTGGCTCGCGGGCGAGGCGTCGTGGTTCGCGCTGCCCGGCCGGGCGGCCGAACTGGAACTGGAGCACGCGGCCCCGTTGCCGGACCTGCTGGAGGCAGTCATCGCCGCGGGCACGGTCACCCTTTGCACGCAGTGCGCGGCGCGGCGCGAGATCGGGCCCGACGACATCCTCACCGGCATCCGCATCGCCGGATCCCCGGTCTTCGTCGAGGAGATCCTCCGCCCGGACGCCCAGGCGCTCATGTACTGACTGGCAGGGTGCTGCCCCTGGGGATCGCTGTCGCAACCGGATCGTGCTGGGCTGTGGTCTGGCGGCCGCGCGTGTGACCCATGTTCTGCCTGCGCCCCTCGATCCACGCCCCCCGAACCGCCGCCAGATGCCGGTTCCGCTTGCCGAACTGCAGGTCGATGCCGGTTGCAGCCGCCGAACCGCAGGTCGATGCCGGTTCCGGGTGCCGAGCCGCAGTCTGGTTCCGGTTCCGGTTGCCGAGCCGCACGGTGAATCGTTCAAACACGGGGTTTGAACGATTCACCGTGCGGCTCGGCGGCCGCAAGCGATGTCGGAGTGCGGTTCGGCGGTAGGTGACCAGGGGTCCTCGGGAGGGGTGCTCTGCCGTAGGCTCGGGGCGTGTTCTTCTCCCTCCAAGGAATCGTGACGCTGATCATCGGCTGGGGCGTCCTGATCGCGCTCGTGATCGCGCTCCTCGACGCCGGGCGGCGGCCCGACCAGGGCTACCGCTCCGAGGGCAAGCTCGACAAGACGAAATGGCTGCTCATCCTCGGATTCGCCGGGGTGGTGGCACTGCTCGGCGCGCTGGGCATGATCGGGGTCTTCCTCAATCTGGTCGCCGTCGTCCCCGCCGCCATCTACTGGGTCGACGTGCGCCCGCGCCTCCTGCGGTACGGCACGGGCAGCGGCCCGCAGCGCCCCGGCGGGCCCGGCGGCGGATGGTGATGCATTCCGAGGCGCCGTCGTCGGACACCGTCTCGTCGTCGGACACCATCTCGGCATCGGGCCCCGGCGCAGGCGAGGCCTCGTCGTCGGCCGCCGCTCCGCCGTCGGGCACGCCCGCGTCGTTGAGAACGGCACGAACCTCAGGTGCGACGGCGTCGGACCCCGGCGCGGGGACGGTTCGCTCCGCGGACCCCGTGCGAGCGTCAGGCGGGGCCTCGTCGTCGGACAGGGAAACCGCCGGCCAGACCGTGGCCGACGCGGCGGCGCCGTTGGCGCACGTCCTGCGCGGTGGGCTCGTGGAGTCCGTTCATCTGGGACACCTGGTGGTCCTCGGCCCCGACGGCGGGGTGCGGCTCGCGGTCGGCGACCCTGACGTGGTGATCTGGCCCCGGTCGTCGGCCAAGCCGATCCAGGCGCTCGCGATGCTGGACAACGGCCTCGACCTCCCGGACCCCCTGGTCGCGCTGGTCGCGGCGAGCCACAACGGCGAGCCCGTCCACCGTGCGGGCGTGCGGGAGATCCTGAGCCGCGCCGGGCTCACCACCGACGACCTGCGGAACACTCCCGACATGCCGCTGCACGCGCCGTCGGCGTTCGCGTGGCAGATGGCGGACCACGTCGAGGAAGGCGACGGTCCCGGGCCCGCGCCGATCGCGCAGAACTGCTCCGGCAAGCACGCCGGGATGCTCGCGACCTGTGTGGTCAACGGCTGGTCACGTGAGGACTACCTCGAGGCCGAGCATCCGGTGCAGGTGGAGATCCGCGAGTGGTTCACCCGGCTGACCGGCGTCGAACCGGCCCACGCCACCGTCGACGGCTGCGGTGCCCCGCTGTTCAGCACCACGTTGTCGGGCCTGGCCAGGGCCTTCGGCCAGATCGCCGGCGCGCCGGACGACGTCGCGGCGCGGGTGGCTCACGCGATGAACGCACACCCCGAGATGGTCGGCGGCGAGGGTCGTGAGGCGACGCTCGCGATGCGGGCGGTCCCGGGGCTCGTCGCGAAGGACGGGGCCGACGGCGTCTACGGTGCGGGCCTGCCGGACGGCTCGGCGGTCGCGTTCAAGGTGCTCGACGGCGGTCCCCGGCCGCGACCCGCGATCCTGGCCGCCGCGCTCCGGCTGGCGGGCGCGGCCGACGTCCCGGGCGTGGATCTGGCCGCCCTGGACGCGATGGGCGACGTCCCGGTGCTGGGCGGCGGCCATCCGGTGGGCAGCGTCGAGGTGCCGTTCGCGTAGCGCGGGCCCGGCGCCGCGCGTCCGCGGTCCGGACGGCGACCGTGCCGCTGCCGCACGCGTTCTGCGGGGTGCCAGCCGCAGATGGGGTCGGCTGGAGTCGCGTGGTCGGTCCGATGTCGAGCGATCGGTCGCCTGAGTGACCGACCGCTCGACATGGGGCCGATTGCTCGGCGTCGGGCCGACCGAGCGCAGCCTGCGGGCCGACGGCGTCTCCTCCGCGGTCTTGTGCGACCTCCTAGGATCGCCCGCATGAGAGCCGTGATCCAGCGCGTGACGCGCGCGAGCGTGACCGTCGGCGGCGAGATCGTCGGGAAGATCGACCGGCCGGGGCTGCTGGCCCTGGTCGGGGCGACGCACGACGACGGCCCCGAGCAGGTCGCGACCATCGCCCGCAAGATCGCCGAACTGCGCATCCTGCGCGACGAGCGCTCCGCCGTCGACGCCGGTGCACCCGTCCTGGTGGTCAGTCAGTTCACGCTGTACGGGGACGCGCGCAAGGGCCGGCGGCCCACCTGGAACGCGGCGGCCCCGCGGCCGGTCGCCGAGCCGCTGGTGGACGCCGTCGTCGAGGAACTGCGCTCCCGGGGGCTGGAGGTGGCGACCGGCCGCTTCGGCGCGGACATGACGGTGGACCTCGTGAACGACGGGCCGGTGACGATTCTCCTGGACGCCTGACCGGGTCGTATGGCTGGTCGTGGCGTGGACGCCCGACCAACTGATTCACCCGGGTGAAATATCTGGGGTGCATACTTGTTCCCGTCGTGAACAAATCGGGAGGCGTGATGGCTTCCGCCATATCAGCTCGTACGGAAGAGTCCACGACCGGGACGCAGCGCCGCGCCGTCGCGCCGCACGTCTCGGCCGCCCTGTCCGACATGGTCGAAGGCGACCCCGAGGCTCGAGCGGAGCTCGAGAACATTCTCCATAGCGAGCATCTGACCGGTGCGGCCCTGCTCCCGGATCCGTTGCCCGCCGTCCCGGCCGCCAGGGCGGCCTGTCCCGGCCTGTCCGGCCTGGACGAGGACACACGCCGCATCCTGCTCACCGCCGCGGTCGCCGTGGTCGATCGTGCCGACGTGCTGCTCGCCGCCGCCGGAGCCGACATCGACGACCTGGTCTCCGGCCCGGCCGGTGACCACCTGCACCTGGTGGGAGGCCGGTTCTCCTTCCGCGATCAGAGGGTCCGGCAGATCGTGCACGACGACGCCGACCTCGCCGCGCGGACGGCCGTGCACGTCGGACTGGCGAACGTGCTGCGCGGCTCCGGGCGGGCCGAGGTGGCCCTCTGGCACACGGCGCTGAGCACGATGGAGGGCGACGCGCTGCTCGCCGACGGCCTCGTCGAACTCGCGGAGCGGCACCTGGCCTGCGGCGACACGGCCCGCGCGCACGAGGTGGCGCGCGAGGCCGTAAGCCAGGGCGCGGGCGACACGCACCGGCGTGCCAGCGCTGTCGCGAGCCGCGCAGCCCTGCTCGGCGGCCACGTGCACGACGCCGTCTCCTTCGCGCGGCAGGCGGGCGACGCCGTCCCGGCGCTCACCGCGGCACTGGCCCTGCGCGACGGCGACCCGGACCCCGGGCTGGCGGACGTCGTCGAGTCCGAGCACGATCGTGCCGCGCTGCGTGCCGCGGTCGGCGCGCTCGCGGTCGCCCACGCCGACCCGGAGAAGGCCGCGGCGATCCTCGCCGAGGTGCTGCCCGACGTCGCGCCCGCGCGCCGCTCCGGCTGCTGGTTCGAGGCGCCGGGTTGCGTGACACCGCTGGTCGAGGCGCATCTCCGGGTGGTGCAGGCGCTGGTCGCGATGCGTTCGGGTGAGCTCGACCGGGCCGCCGGCGTGCTCGGCGACGCCGCGTGCCGGCTCCCCGTCGCCCTCGCGTTCGGCGGGCTCGGCGTGGCCTTGGCGCGCCGGCTCGACCTGGTGCGGACGGGCGGCGTGAGCGCGACGACGCGGGCGCTGGAGGCGGCATCCGCGGGGGCGGCCGCCGGCGTCGTACGGGCGGCCCAGCTCGGCGACAAGGCGGTCGAGGCCACGCGCGCCGGACAGGACGTGCAGGCCGCGACCTTTCTCTGCCTGGCCGCCGAGCGCGGTGGGGCCGAGCTGCGCGCATGGTGGCTCCCGACCCCGGACCCGGTCGAGCTCTTCGTGCGCGCCGGCCAGCAGCGCGCCGCCCGGCGCCACCTGGCTCAGCTGCGTGCGGCGGTGCTCGGCCCTGCTCCACGCGTCGCCGGCCTGCGCATGAAACTCGACCTGGCGCGGGCCGAGGTGGCACTCTCGGAGCCGAGCGTGCTCCAGCGCGCGGCGGAGCGGGCGATCGAGGTGTCGCAGGTCGTGGGGTCCACGTTCGAACGCGGCCTGACCGAGATGGTGATCGCGCGGGCGCTCGAGCGGCACGGGCACGACTCCGAGGCCTCCGCACATCTGCTGGCGGCGCGGGCGCTGTTCGTGGAATCCGGCGCGCTGGCCTTCCTCCCGGACCGGCGTCCGTCGCCGGGTACGGCCCGGAGGAGCGGGCGGCAGGCCGGGAACGGCGCGGCGGAGAACCCCGCCGGGAACGGCGCCGCCGAGGCCCCCACCGCCGAGAATGTGACGCGTCTCGACCTCGAGCGGCAGGGGCGCGAGGTGCGGGTGGCCGAGACGGTCCCCGACCGCTTCGCGCACTGGGGCGAGCTGCTCACGGAACGGGAGCTCGACGTGGCCCGGCTCGTCGCGCAAGGACGGACGAACCGCCAGGTCGCGGAGCGGCTCTACGTCTCGGTGCGCACGGTCGAGGTGCACCTGGGCCGGGTGTTCCGCAAGCTCGGCGTCCGCTCCCGCACGGAACTGGCCGTCCTGGCCTACCGCACGGCGTGACCCCTGACGGCGTCTGACCGGGTGGATGCGGCATGCCGTCGGCCGGCCCGATGGCGCACGTTCGGTCGGATGTCGAGCGGTCGGCGTCTCGGGTTGCCGACGACCGCTCGACGTCGGACCGACGACACGACGCCGGACTGGCCGGCACCCCGCGATACGGGGTTTCCCGTATGGCGGTCCGGATTCTCGGGCCGCCATTGTGGAGATCACGGATTCCTTAAAAAGGAACCTCTCCTTACTTTTAGGGGGACGAGGAGAGGTAGGGGCCATGAAGACCGAACACACACGACGACGACAGCGGGCCTGGCGGGGTATCGCGCTCGCGGTCGCGCTGGCGGTCACCGGCGGCGGCGTGGCCGCCACGGCCGCCGCGCCACAGGCCGCGGCCGTCGAGTGCGCCACCCCGTGGTCGTCCTCAGCGGTGTACGTCGCCGACGACGTCGCCTCGTACGACGGGCACAACTGGCGTGCCAAGTGGTGGACCCTGGGAGAGACCCCGGGCGCCGCGCAGTGGGGCCCCTGGGAGGACCAGGGCGAGTGCGGTGCGCCTGAGCCGACGCCGACACCCACCGACGAACCGACGGACGAACCGACCGACGAGCCGACGGACGAGCCCACCGACCCGCCGGCGGGCACGAACCCCGACGAGGTCTGCCGCCCGGACGGCATGGCCCCCACGCCCGGCGTCGACACCCCGTACTGCGACGTCTACGACACGGACGGCCGCGAGGCCCTGCCGAACGGCCTCGACCGCCGCGTGATCGGCTACTTCACGAGCTGGCGCACCGGCACCGGCGACCAGCCCGCCTACCTGGCGAGCGACATCCCGTGGGAGTCCGTGAGCCACATCAACTACGCGTTCGCGCACGTCGGCGAGGACTACCGGGTGTCGGTCAACGCCGACGTGGCCGGGAACCCCGCCACCGACATGACGTGGCCGGGCGTCGAGGGCGCCGAGATGGATCCTGCCCTGCCCTACACCGGGCACTTCAACCTGCTGCGTCGGTACAAGGAGCAGCACCCCGGCGTGAAGGTCATCCCCGCCGTCGGCGGCTGGGCCGAGACCGGCGGCTACTTCGACGGCGACGGGGAACGTGTCGCGTCGGGCGGCTTCTACACGACGACCGACTCGCAGGAGCGCATCGACGTCTTCGCCGAGTCGGTCGTGGAATTCGTCCGCGAGTACGGGTTCGACGGGATCGACATCGACTACGAGTACCCGACGTCGAACAACGACGCCGGCAACCCGCTGGACTTCGAGTTCTCGAACGCCCGGCGCGGCGAGCTCTTCGAGGGCTACGTCGCGCTCATGAAGACACTCCGCGAGCACCTCGACGCCGCCGGGGCCGAGGACGGCGAGTACTACATGCTCACCACGGCCACGCCGTCGTCCGGCTGGCTGCTGCGGGGGATGGAGGTCCACCAGATCACCGAGTACGTCGACTACGTCAACATGATGACCTACGACCTGCACGGGGCCTGGAACAAGTACGTGGGCGGGAACGCCGCGCTGTACGACGACGGCAAGGACCCGGAGCTCGTCGCCGGCGGTGTCTACACGGCTTACGACGGCATCGGCTACCTCAACGGCGACTGGGCCGCGCACTACTTCCGCGGTGCCATGCAGGCCGGCCGGATCAACCTCGGCGTGCCCTACTACACGCGCGGGTTCCAGGGAGTGACCGGCGGGACGAACGGCATGGGCGGGACCGCGGTGCCGCCGTCGGGCTACACCTGCCCGCCCGGCACCAACAACGCCTGCGGGCACGGTGCGGACGGCATCGACAACCTCTGGTACGACACGGACCCGACCGGAAGCCCGGTACCCGCCGGAGTGAACCCGATCTGGCACGTGAAGAACCTGGCCGACGGCGTCGTCGGGGACTACACCGACGCGTACGGCGTGCCGGGCACCATCGAGGGCAGCTACACGCACCTGACCGATGACGTCACCAAGAACGAGTGGTGGTGGAACGCCGAGACCAGCACGTTCCTGTCCGGCGACGCGGAGTGGGCTATCGGCGAGAAGGCCGACTACGTGGCCGACGCCGGGCTCGGCGGCGTGATGATCTGGGAGCTCGCCGGTGACTACGGCTACAACCAGGCCAAGGGGCAGTACGAGATGGGCTCGACGCTCACCGACCTGCTGCACTCGAAGCTGTCGGGCGTGCCGGCCTACGGCAGCACCAAGGCGAACGGGACGACGCCGGGCGAGGCGCTCGACGTCGACCTCGAGTACACGGACTTCGCGCTCGGCGACAACAACTACCCGATCGCGCCGAAGGTACTGTTCCACAACCGCTCGGACACCGCCGTCCCCGCCGGGGCGACCGTGACCTTCCAGTACGCCACGACCGACACCGGCGCGATGAGCGACTGGTCCGGGCTCGGCACGACGACGACGCCGGGACGATCCGGCCCCAACGTGGGCGGGCTCGGCGCGGACTTCCACACCGCGACGTTCACGGTCCCGGCCGGCGGTATCCCCGCGGGCGGGTCGATCACGAACAACCTCAAGTGGGCGCTGCCGGTGGCGCAGTTCTCCAACGTGGTCGTGACGATCGACGGCACCGACTACGCGACCACCTACGACCACCCGCGCGGCGTGACCGTCGTCGACCCGTGAGTGCGTGAACGCACGGATCCACGACGGACGGTGGCCGGCCCGGAGCGAACCGGGCACCAGGGCCGGCCACACCACCAGCAACCAGCACCAGTACCGACCAGGAGCCCGGACACCAGGCCGGACACCGAAGGACCAGCCGGCCGACGGCCGGAAACGAGGACGAAGGAGACCCCTCATGGAGTTGCAGCACAGCCAGGCGCCGTCGAGCGCCCGACGGAGGAAGCGACGCACCGTCGTCGCGAGCCTCGCGGCGCTCGCCGTCGCGGGCGCCGGGGCGCTCACCGCGCTGGCCACCACCGCGAACGCGGAGGAGCCGGAGGTCGGGACCACGTCCGTGAACGGCTACCGCAACGTCGCCTACTTCACGCAATGGGGCGTGTACGGGCGCGACTACCAGGTCAAGGACATCGTCGAGGCGGGGATCGCCGACGATCTGACCCACATCAACTACGCGTTCGGCAACATCCACCACGAGACCCTCGAGTGCTTCGAGGCGAACAAGGCGCAGGGTGACGGGCCGAACGGGTCCGACGGCGCCGGCGACGCCTGGGCCGACTACGGCATGGGCTACACCGCGGCGGACTCGGTGTCCGGCGTGGCCGACACCTGGGACCAGCCGCTGGCCGGCTCCTTCAACCAGCTCAAGCAGCTGAAGGAGCAGCACCCGGACCTCAAGGTGATGATCTCGCTCGGCGGCTGGACCTGGTCGAAGAACTTCTCGCTGGCCGCGGCGACGCCGGAGTCCCGGGCGAACTTCGTGTCCTCCTGCATCGACCAGTACATCAAGGGCAACCTGCCCGTGATCGACGGTCGTGGCGGCCCCGGTTCGGCCGCCGGCGTGTTCGACGGGATCGACATCGACTGGGAGTGGCCCGGCTCACCGAACGGCAACACGGGCAACCATGTCGACCCGGAGAACGACGCGGCGAACTTCAAGGCGCTGCTCGCCGAGTTCCGCAGCCAGCTGGACGCCTACGGCGCGCAGACCGGTGAGGACTACGAGCTGACGGCCTTCCTCCCGGCGAACCCGGAGGACATCACCGCGGGTGGCTGGAACGACCCGCAGATCTTCGACTCGCTCGACTTCGGCAACCTGCAGGGCTACGACCTGCACGGAGCCTGGGACGCCGACCTCACCGGGCACCAGGGCAACCTGTACCCGGACCCGGCGGACCCGCGCGAGCCGTCCCGGCAGTTCAACATCGAGGAGTCCCTCGCGGAGTACACGGGCAACGGAATCGACCCGGCGCAGCTCACGCTCGGCCTGGCGATGTACGGCCGCGGCTGGACGGGAGTGACCCAGTCGGAGGCCTGGGGCAGCGCCACCGGTGCGGCGCCCGGCACCTACGAGGCCGGCAACGAGGACTACGACATCCTGAAGAACCTCGGCACCGAGTACTTCGACGAGCAGGTCGGCGCTGCCTGGCGGTACGACGGCACGCAGTGGTGGAGCCTCGACACCCCGCAGTCCGTCACGCAGAAGGCGCGGTGGATCAAGGACCAGGGCCTCAGCGGCGCCATGTGGTGGGAGCTGTCGGGCGACGAGACCGGCGACCTTCCCGCCGCGGTGGTCGCCGAGTTCGGTTCGGGCGATCCCGGCCCGGACCCGACGGACGATCCCACGGACGACCCGACGGACGATCCCACGGACGACCCGACGGACGACCCGACCGATCCGCCGTCGGACGACTGCGCCTCGGCGCCGTGGAGCGCGTCGACCGTGTACACGGGCGGTGACACCGCGTCGTACAACGGCCACGAGTGGGAGGCCAAGTGGTGGACGCAGGGCGAGACCCCGGGCAGCGCCGACGTCTGGGCGGACCTCGGGGAATGCTCCGGCGATCCCGACCCCGACCCGACCGACGACCCCGGCACGGGCGACTGCCCGGCGGCCTGGAACAGCACCACGGCCTACACGGGCGGCGACGAGGTCGAGTACGGCGGCAACGCCTGGCGCGCCAAGTGGTGGACCCAGGGCGACACCCCGGGCACCGGCGAGTGGGGCCCGTGGGAGGACCTGGGGGCCTGCTGACCCGCTGACCCGCTGACCGGCCGCTGCCG
>NZ_BAAGRL010000057.1:0-18807 GCF_054782975.1 Myceligenerans halotolerans | reverse complement strand
CGGCGTGTCCCTGCGGCTCGGCAGCGCGATGCGGGGTCCTCTTGCGGTTCGGCGTTGTGCTGCCGAGCCCAGATTGCGGTTCGGCGGCTGATTCCGCATCGGCCGTGTGAGGAGTGCAAGAGGTCGGGCGTATCCGACACAGTGGGGGCATGGAGGACACCGACAGGTCGCCGGCCCCCGGGGGCGGTGGACCGCCGCACGACGACGCCTGGTTCGCCGCGCTCTTCGACGCGCACCACCGGGCCCTGTTCCGCTACTTCGTGCGGCGGCTGCCCGCCACCGGGGGCGCGCGCACCAGTGACGCGGAGGACCTCGCGGCTGAGGTCCTCGCCACGGCGTGGCGCCGTCGCGACGACGTGCCGGACGGCGCGGAGCTTCCGTGGCTCTACCGCACGTGCGGGTTCGTCCTCGCGAACCACCGCCGGAAGATCCGCGCGCTGCCGGTCGCCGTCGTCCCGGACGAACCGGACGACATCGACCCCGAGACCCTGGCCGTCGACGACGACGTCGTGCGCGGCGTCCTCGCCTCACTCAGTCCTCGCGACCGGCGCATCCTGCTGCTCGTCGCCTGGGACGGGCTCGACGGCGACGCGCTCGCCGAGGTCCTGGGCGTCTCGCGCGGCGGCGCCGACGCCGCGCTGTCCCGTGCCCGTTCCCGCCTCCGTGAGGCGTGGCTCACAAGTGAGCAAGCCCATGACGCGTGATGACATAAACCTGGGTGACGAGCAGGACGGCCAGGAGCCTGCCGCCGGGAACGAAACCCCTGGACCACGAACGGGTAGCGGAGGGAATGCGATGAACGACGACGCCTTCGACCGCCTCCGTGCCGCCGACCCCGCGCACCGTGCGCCCGAGCCGGCCGCCGGAGTGCTGCGGGCCAAAGTGGATGCGCTGATCGGGGTGGACGCTCCGGCCGGGGCCGCGCCCGACGGCGGTTCGTCGTCGGACGGCGCAGGGACGGACGAACTCGCCCGACGGCGGTCGCGGCGCCGGCAGCCGTGGCTCGTGGCGGCCGCGGTGGCCGGATTCCTTGCCGTCGGCGGCGGCGGGTACGCGGCCGGGTCGAACGGGTTGCTCTCGGGTGGAGGCGGCCTGATCGAGACCGCGGGCCAGGACGCGGGTTCCGCCGAGGGCGAGGCGGGACCACCGATCGCGCTCGACAGAGCGGGTGACGACGCCATGTCCGGCGGTGCCGAACAGGCGTCGCCGGAGGACATGGCGGAGGTCGCGCCCGACACCCAGGAGGAGATCGGCCGGGAACCGGCCCTGGGCACGTTCCTCTACCCGGCTCCTTCGCACACCGTGTTCCACGGGGGCGCGGGACTCTCCGACGACCCGGGCGAACTGGCCGCGTACACGCTCGACGCGCGGGCGTCGTACACGCGGGAGACGGCGGAGGACGCGGCGCGCGCGCTGGGCCTGCGCGGCGACGTCCGGCAGGAGGACGGCGCGTGGGTGGCCGGCGCGAGCGACGGGTCCGGTGCGAACCTGCGGATCACCGCCGACGGACAGACCTCGATCTGGTTCAACGGCATCTGGCCGGACTCGTGGCGCTGCGACATCGCCGAGCCGACCCTGCCCGAGGACCCGACGAGCGACGAGGAGGCCGGCACCCAGCAGAACTCCTCGGACGTGGCTCCCGGCAGCGGGGGCGGGGTCGACAGCAAGGAAGGCGTTGCGCCACCCTGCCTGGACGGTGGCGCGGGGGTGCCGTCGGTGACGGAGGCGAGCGACGAGCTGCGCCGCGTCATGGAGGCGCTCGGCGTCGACGTGGGAGCGTTCGACTTCGAGGCGGACTCGCGCGGGATGGGCACCAGCGTCAGCGCGTTCCACCGGATCGACGACCGGCGGACGGGGCTGCAGTGGTCGGCGACGGTGTCGGGCACCGGGTCCGACATCGGCATCGTCTCGCTGAACGGGTTCCTGGCACCGGTGACGGAGCTCGGCGCCTATCCGGTGGTCTCGGAACGCGAGGCGGTGGAGCGGCTCGGCGACGCGCGGTTCGGTGCCACGCCCGGGAACGTCCGGACGCTGGACCCGGCGGTGTCGTCGGAGGAGGCGGACGGCTCGGCGCCGGACGGGCCGCCCGCGGCCCTCGAGCCCGGCGCCCCGATCGCCTGGCCGGTGCGCGACGTCACGATCACGAGCGCGCAGCTCGGCGTGGCGCAGCACACGCTGACCGACGGCGCCGTGGTGCTGATCCCCGCGTACGAGATGACGGGCGACGGCGGGACCTGGTCCGTCATCGCCGTCGCGGACGACCTTCTGGACTTCGCGGGGCGGTGACCACGGGATAGGTTCGGACTGCGCAATCACCGAGCAGAAGGAGCTCCAATGTCAGTCCGTACCGCCCGCACCGCCTGGAACGGCACCCTCCTGGAAGGATCGGGTCAGGTCGAGCTCACGTCGTCGGGCACCGCGACGTTCGACGTGTCCTGGCCGCGCCGCGCCGGCGAGGATGCCGAAGGCGTCACGAGCCCCGAGGAGCTGATCGCGGCCGCGCACTCCTCGTGCTTCTCCATGGCGTTCTCCGGCGAACTCGGCAACGCCGGCGCCACGCCGGAGCAGATCGAGGTCGGCGCCGACGTCACGTTCACGCCGGACCCGGCCGGTGGTTTCCGGATCTCGGCCATTGCGCTGACCGTGCGCGGCTACGCCAGCGGCGTGGACGAGGCCGGCTTCAAGGCCGCGGCGGAGGCCGCCAAGGTCGGTTGTCCCGTCTCGAAGGCACTCACCGGGGTCGACGAGATCACCCTGGACGTCACGTTCGAGGGCTGATCAGGCCGACTCCGTGGCCGGCCCATGGGCTTGCGCTGACGGAGCATGAGCCTGCTTACGCCTGACGTGGCTCAGGCGTAAGCAGCCTCATGCTCCGTAGGCAAGCTCATGGCCCGCGGCGCCTGCCCGCGGGTCAGTCGGCCCGCCGGGCGAAGCGGCCCCGGTGGACCACCTCCGACAGCGGCTTGCGGGGGCGGCGCGTCGGTGAGCCCGCCGCGCCTCCCGTCGTCGGATGTCCGACGGCGATCGCGCCCGTGATCTCGTATTCGCCCGGGATGTCGAGGGCCGCGTGGACGGCCGTGGCCTCGCCCGGCGGCACGCCGAAGAAGCAGGCGCCCAGCCCCTCGTCCACAGCCGTCTGCAGGATGAGCAGGGACGCCATCCCGGCGTCGACGTGCCAGTACGGGACGGGCCAGCGGGACTCGTCGAGATCCTCCCAGCCCTTGTCCCTCTCGGCATATCGCCGCAGGTAGGCGTCCTTGGAGGTGAGCACGAGGACGACGACGGGCGCCGTGCGCATCCCCGCGAGCCAGGCGGACATGTCGCGGTCGGAGCGCGTGTCGTTCGACGGCACGGCCGCCGTCCAGAACCGGTCGCGGTTCTCCTTCTCGTCGAGGACGACGAACGCCCACCCCTGACTGAACCCGGCGCTCGGCGCGCGGACCGCGTTGCGGAGCATCCGGTCCACGGCCCCCGCCGCGACGGGCTCTCCGGTGAACCGGCGATGCATGCGCCGCCGGCGGACGACCTCCTGGAACTCCATGGAGGACATCCTGCCGCGTTCCGCCGGGCGATGAGTTCGCGGGGCCGCTCGTCGATGTACGACGCCGTTCACGTCCACGGATGACCGCTTCGGGACGGAGCGGCTGGAGCAGCACCCACGTGGACCGTGCCACACCTGGCCGCTCGGAGTGGGACAATCGCCGTCGTGCCCCCGCAGACTCGCCGCGCCCAGGTTCCTGCCGACGCCGACGTCACGACTGCCGGCCGGATCGCCGAGGAGGAGACCCGGCTCGCGGCCGAGGCCGAGGCCCAGGACGCCGCCGCGATCGCCCGGGACGCGGTCGCCGCCGCGCTGCGCACCGTCGTCAGCGGCCAGGTCGACCACTCCGCACGCCGCCGCGCCGAGTACTCCACGGACGCGTCGAACTATCGCGTCGTCCCGGAGATGGTGGTCTTCCCCGAGTCGTCCGACGACGTCGCCGCCGCGCGGGAGGTGCTGCGCGAACTGGAGGTGCCCGTCACCGCCCGCGGCGCGGGTACCTCCGTGGCGGGCAACTCCGTAGGGACCGGCGTCGTGCTCGACTTCTCGCGCCACCTCGGCGACGTCCTCGACATCGACCCGGAAGCACGCACCGCGCGCGTGCAGCCCGGCACGGTCATGTCCGTGCTCCAGGCTGCGGCGAAGCCGCACGGCCTGCGGTTCGGCCCGGACCCGAGCACGCAGAACCGCGCCACCCTCGGCGGCATGATCGGCAACAACGCCTGCGGCCCGCACGCCGTGGCGTACGGCCGCACGGCCGACAACGTCGTCTCGCTCGACGTGATCGACGGGCGCGGCCGCCGTTTCGTCGCCGGCGCCGGGGACCCCGAGTTCACGGCCGTGCCCGGCCTCAAGGAGCTCGTCCGGGACAACCTCGCGCTCATCCGGACGGAGTTCGGCCGGTTCGGCCGCCAGGTCAGCGGCTACTCGCTGGAGCATCTCCTCCCGGAGAACGGCTCCAACCTGGCCCGCACCCTCGTCGGCACCGAGGGCACCCTCGTTACCGTGTGCGAGGCGACGCTGTCCCTGGTGCCGCTCCCGAGCACCCCGACGCTCGTCGTGCTCGGCTACCCCGACATGGCGACCGCCGCCGACGACGTCCCCGCCCTCCTCCACTTCGACCCCCTGGCCATCGAGGGCCTGGACGCGCGGCTGGTCGACGTCGTCCGCGGGGCGAAGGGCGCCCAGTCCGTGCCCGACCTGCCCGACGGCGCGGGCTGGCTGATGATCGAGGTCGGCGGCGACACCCAGGAGGAGGCGTTCGGGCGGGCACAGGCCATCGCGGCGGCGTCGTCGGCCCTGGACACCGCCGTCCTGCCCGCCGGGCCCGACGCGGCACGCATGTGGCAGATCCGGGCCGACGGCGCCGGCTTGGCCGGCCGCACCCCCGCGGGCGAGCAGGCGTGGCCCGGCTGGGAGGACTCCGCCGTCCCGCCCGAGAAGCTCGGGGACTACCTGCGCGACCTCCAGGCCCTCATGGACCGGTACGGCGTGGACGGGCTCCCGTACGGGCACTTCGGCGACGGCTGCATCCACCTGCGGATCGACATCCCCCTCGAGAAGTCGGGATCGATCCTGCGCACGTTCATGCACGACGCCGCCGAACTGGTCGCCAAGTACGGCGGCTCGCTGTCCGGCGAGCACGGCGACGGCCGCGCCCGCTCCGAGTTGCTGCCCCTCATCTACTCGCCCGAGGCGATCCGGCTCATGGAGCGGTTCAAGGCGCTCTTCGACCCGGACGACCTCATGAACCCCGGCGTGGTGGTCCGCCCCCGCGCCGTCGACCAGGACCTGCGCCGTCCCGCAGCCCGGCCGACGCCGTCCGCCAAGCCCTCGATCAGCACCATTCCGAAGCTGCTCGGCGGACCGTCGTCGCGCACCGGATACACCGGGTTCGGGTTCGCGCACGACCACCACGACCTCACGACGGCCGTGCACCGCTGCGTCGGCGTCGGCAAGTGCCGGGTCGTGCCGGAGCCCGGCGGCTCCACCACCTCGTTCATGTGCCCCAGCTACCAGGCCACACGCGACGAGAAGGACGTCACCCGCGGCCGCGCGCGCGTCCTGCAGGAGGCGGTCAACGGAAACCTCGTGGGCGGCCTCGCCGCGCCCGAGGTGCACGAGTCCCTCGACCTGTGCCTGAGCTGCAAGGCGTGCTCGTCCGACTGCCCGGCCGGCGTGGACATGGCGCAGTACAAGTCCGAGGTCCTGCACCGCACCTACCAGGGGCGGATCCGGCCCATCGACCACTACGCGCTCGGCTGGCTGCCCCGCTGGGCCCGGCTCGTCGGGCCGTTCGCCCGGCTCGTCAACAAGGCGCTGAAGCCGCGCTGGGTGCAGCAGACGGTCCTCTGGGCCGGCGGGATGGACCCCCGCCGCCAGATGGTGAAGTTCGCCGAGGTCCCGTTCCGCGAGTGGTGGCGCCGCGGGGGAGCGACCGGGGGCGTGCCCGGCCTCCGCGTGGGCGGCACGCCCGGCCACGAGGCCGAGACCGCGGCGCGGCTCGCCACGAAGCCCAAGGTGGTCCTCTGGGCGGACTCCTTCAGCGACTCGATGGCACCGTCGGTCCCGCAGGCCGCGATCGACGTGCTCACCGCAATGGGCTACGAGGCCGTGGTGCCCGACGACGGCGCCTGCTGCGGACTCACCTGGATCTCCACCGGGCAGCTCGACGGGGCGCGGCGGCGGCTGGAACACCTCCTGCGCGTGCTCGGGCCCTACGCGGTGAACGGGATCCCGATCCTCGGGCTGGAGCCCTCCTGCACGGCCGTGCTCCGCTCCGACCTGGTCGACCTGTTCCCCGACGACCCGAGGGCGCTCGCGGTGTCGCGGGCCGTGGTGACCGTCGCCGAACTGCTCACGGGTCAGGGCGCGCCGGACACGATCCCGCTCCCGGCCCCGAGCCCGGACTGGGCCGTGCCGTCGCTGGAGGACGTGACCGCCGTCGTGCAGCCGCACTGCCACCAGTACTCGGTGATGGGCTTCGCGGCCGACCGCGAGGTGCTCACCTCCGCGGGCGCGCGGATCGACGAGCTCGCGGGCTGCTGCGGGCTCGCGGGGAACTTCGGGATGCAGAAGGGCCACTACGACGTGTCGGTGGCGGTGGCCGAGAACGCGCTGCTCCCGGCGCTGCGTGCGGCTTCCCCGGGCGACGTGTTCCTTGCCGACGGGTTTTCGTGCCGCACCCAGGCGGACCATCTCGCGGACGTCCAGGGCAAAGCTCTGGTGGAGCTGATCGCGGAGCGGTTGTAGGGCGTGGCGCCTGGCTCCGGCCGGCCTCGGAGCCGGCCGGTGGGGGCCGACGGCGGTGAACGATCAGGTGATCGCTGCCGCGGGCACGGGCCTTACTTCCAGACGCGGATCCGCATCGTGATGTCGTCGTCGGTGGCTTCGAGGATGCCGACCGACACCGTGCGCTCCTCGTCGGTCTGGCCGCACAGCCAGAGGCCGTCGCGGATGTCGCGAGGACCGAGCTCCTTGCCCTTGACCAGGGTCTGGGACGCACAGTCGGCCAGGGTCGGCTCGGCGTCGACCAAGCGGATCGCGAGGATTTCGAGCGAATCCGTGGTGTAGCAGAGGTCGCGGCCGAGTTGGTAGTCGAGGCCGTAGCTGTTGACGACGAGGTCCCAGTTGCCGGCCTTGCTGTCGAGGTCGAGGCAGGAGCCGACGGAGATGGCGACGTGGTCGTCCTCGCGGAAGACGTCCGGAGCGGGCGTGGAGCCGGGGTCTGACGCGGCGGTGTCCGACGCGGTCGTGTCCGACGACGAACCGCCCGCGAGCCGGGCATTCTCGTCCCGGAGCGCGTCGACCTGGTCCTGGAGCGTGTTCGCGTCGTCCTGTGACGCGGCGAGCAGTCGTTCGAGGTTCTCGACCTCCGCGGACAGTTCGCCCGACGACTTCTCGGTGACGGTCTGCCGGACCTCGAGCCAGTTCGACGCGACGGCGCCGGCGATCGTCGACGCCACCGTCAGGGCGCCGACGATCACCGCGGCAATCACCTCACGCGAGGCGATGACGTCGCGGACACGGCGTCTCGCCGGGCGGGGCCGATCGGCGGGCTCCGACGGGACGGGGCCCGTGCGGGCGGAATCGCTCAGGGCAGTGCGCTCGTCGTCGTTCACGGACAACCTTCCGCGGGTCACGTGCCGGACATATTGGCGCATAGAGCATGGCACAGGCCGGGCGCAGTGGCGCTTCGCACCGCCGCGGGGCGGGGGGCCCGCACCTCGGCAGCTAGAACCGGCGCCCGGCGAGAGCTGCCGGGCATGCTGTGATCCTTCCCTGGCGCACTGCTTGACCTGGAGCGCGCTCCAGGTTGTCTGCTTGTCGCGTACCCCCCGATCAACGCGTTCAAGGAGGAGATCATGCGCTATCGCACTCTCGACAACGGGCACACGTCCTTCGAGGTGTCCACCCTCTGCCTGGGCACCATGTTCATGGGCACCCGGACGAACGAGGCGACGTCGTTCGCCATCCTGGACCGGTTCGTCGAAGCCGGCGGGACGTTCCTCGACACCGCGAACAACTACAACGCCTGGGTCGGCGGCCACGGGCGGGACTCCGAGGACGTGATCGGCCGGTGGCTCGCGGCACGGCCCGAGGCCCGCGGCCAGGTCCGCATCGCGACGAAGCTCGGTGCGGCCAAGAAGGACCCTGACGTGCCCCTGTCACGCGCCAACTTCCAGGGCCTGTCGGCCGAGGTGGTCGACCGGGAGGCCCGGGAGAGCCTGCGTCACCTGGGTATCGACCACATCGACCTGCTCTACGGGCACGTCGACGATCGCGAGACTCCGCTCGACGAGACCGTCGGCGCGTTCGGCAAACTCGTCGACGAGGGAGTGGTCGGGATTCCCGGCATCTCCAACGTCGCGCTGTGGCGGGTGGTCGAGGCCCGGGAAGCGGCACGCCGGCTCGGCGTCGCACCGTACGGGGCCGTGCAGCAGTGCCACTCCTATCTGTACCCGGCGCCGCAGCCGATCCGCACCAACTGGGCGAGCCCCGAGCTGCTCGACTACGCCCGGTCGACCGGTGTGGACGGACGCCCCGGCCTCACCGTGATGGCCTACTCGCCCCTGCACCAGGGCGTCTTCGCACGCGACGACAAGCCGCTGTTCAACGGCGCCGACACCCCGGCCTCGCGCGAGCGGATCCGCGTGCTCCGCCAGGTGGCGGGAGAACTCGGCGTGACGCCCAACCAGCTGGCTCTGGCCTGGCTGCTGGGCGGCGAGGTACCGGTGGTCCCGGTGATCGGCGCGTCCAGCGTGGACCAGCTCGACGAACTGCTGGGCGCGGCGGAACTCGACCTGGACGAGGAGACCAGGACCCGGCTGGACGCGGCCTGACTGTGAGGACCAGTCGGCCCGCCGGCCGCCCGGCGCGCGACCACGCCATTTTGCGTGGTGGGAGCGCGGCCATCATGCAAAATGGCGTGGTCGTGTGCCGGGCGGGCGGGCCGTGGGGGCGGCGTCTGGTCAGCTGTGGCCCAGCGACTGGTCGTCGGCGGCCAGCTTTTCCTCGACGCGGGCGATCTTGCTGTCGATCTGGCCCGGCTCGGCGCCGGGACGGATGTCGGCCTTGACGACGAGCGAGGTGCGGTGGCCGCCGGCCGCGACGGCGTCGGTCGCGGCCTTGATGACGGGCATCACCTCGTCCCACTCGCCCTCGATCTCGGTGAACATCGAGGTGGTGCGGTTCGGCAGGCCGGATTCCCGCACGATGCGGACGGCCTCGGCCACCGCGTCGGAGACGGACTCGTCCGGGGTCATCGGAGCAACGGAGAACGCGAAGAGAGCCATGCCGTCCATCGTGGCACGGAGGGCCGGCGTGAGCTGTCCGACCGGCCGTGCCGCTCGCGCTGGCAGATATGGTCGGCCCGATGTCGTGAAGTCGGTCCCTTGAGCTGCCGACTTCACGACAAGCTGCCGACTTCACGACAACCTGCCGACCGCGCGACAACCTGCCGACCGCATCGCTCGCCCGCGCGGGCGCATAGGCTCGACCCCGTGGAACGAGTGACTCTCCTGGCCGGCGGGGTCGGCGGTGCCCGCCTCGCGCACGGTCTAGACCTGGCGCTGCGACCGTCGTCCGGCGAGCCGACGTCGGGCATCGACGCCGCGAACCCTCAGCGACCGGAACTCCCGCAATCGGAACTCGGGCATCTGGAGCTCCCGGAGCCCCGGCATCCGGAGCGGCGCGATCCGGAACCCCAGCGACCGGCGGAACGCCCGCACCCCCTCACCGTCGTCGTGAACGTCGGCGACGACACCGAGTTGCACGGCCTGTGGATATCCCCTGACATCGACACCGTCGTGTACACGCTCGCCGGGCTGAACGACGAGGACCGTGGCTGGGGCCTGCGCGGGGAGTCGTACGCGACGCTCGAACAGATGGCCCGGCTCCGCGAGGACACGTGGTTCACGCTCGGCGACAAGGATCTGGCGACGCACATCGTGCGGACGGCACAGCTGCGCTCCGGCTCACCGCTGTCGGAGGTGACGGCGCGGATCGCGGCCTCGCTCGGGGTGCGGCCGGCGATCGTGCCCGTCACGGACGATCCGCTGGCGACGATGGTCGACACCCCGTCGGGCCGGCTCGGCTTCCAGGAGTACTTCGTGGGCCACCAGCACGCCGACGAGGTGCTCGCGCTGCACTTCGAGGGCGCGGAGGCGGCGCATCCCGCGCCGGGCGTGATCGACGCGTTGGCCGAGGCCGAGACGGTGCTACTGGCGCCGTCGAACCCTTTCCTGTCGATCGATCCACTCCTCGCGGTACCCGGCGTGCGTGATGCCCTGACCGGGACGGGCGCGCGCCGTATCGCTGTCAGCCCCATCGTGGGCGGTGCCGCGATCAAGGGCCCGGCCGCGCAGATCCTGGAGTCGCTGGGTCATGAGGTGTCGGCGCTGGGGGTGGCCCGGCTGTACACCGGCCTGGTGGACGTGATGTGCGTCGACGAGCGCGACGCCCACCTCGCCGGGCCGATCGCGGATCTCGGCTTCGAGGTCATGGTCACCGACACGATCATGGGCGGCTCCGTGGGCCGGGAACGGCTCGCGCGGGAGTTGCTCGGGAAATCCGCGTGAACCGTCCCGAGGTCCCGGGCGTCACCGCCGTCGTCCCCCTGCGCGACGGCGTCTCCGGCAAGTCCCGGCTCGCGTCCGTCCTGGACGACGATGCCCGCCGCGCCCTGATCACCGTGCTGGCCCAGCACGTGGTCGGCACGCTGCTGGCGACACCGCAGGTGGACGGGGTCGTGGTGGTCACGGCGGATATCGGGTTCGCGCGGTCGGCGCTCGGCGAGCTGTCCGACGTCGGCGACCTGGCATTCCTGGCTCAGCCACCGGACCGGCCGGGGCTGAACGCCGCACTGGACGCGGCCCGGAGAGCCCTCGGATCACGCCTGCGGGAGACCGGGCCCGGCGGCGCCGACGCTGCACTTGGCCGCACCGGCGCCGCGCTTCGCGGCATCCAAGCCGTGCCGGGCGACGCCGTGCCCCACTCCCTGCTGGTCGCCCACGCCGATCTCCCCGCGCTCACCCCGGGTGATATCACGGACCTGGTGATGTGGCCGGCAGGACGTCCGAGCGGTCGGCACCCCGAGCGACAGGCCACCTGGTATCCGGCGGTCGGCCGTGCGTCGTCGGATCTGGCCGACCGTCTGCCATCGGGGTCGGACGGCGATGCGACATCGGGCCGACCGCATCCCGCTGACGTCGTGATCGCCACTGACAGAGTGGGTCGCGGGACCAACCTGCTGCTCCTGGGCGCACCCAGCGCAGAGCGTGGGTTCCGCTTCCAGTTCGGGCCGGACAGCCGTGCCGCCCACGAGGCCGAGGCAGCGCGGCTGGGACTCCGGGCGGTGACGATCAGCAACCCGGCCACCGCCGTCGACCTCGACACGGTCGACGACTGGAACGAGCTCCCCGACGCCGTCCGCTCCGCCGTCGGCCGCTACGCCCGATTCCCGTCCCACTGAGAACTGTCGACCTCGTCGCGGTCTGCGGCGGCCCGTTGCTCGAGCTCCGCGGCGATGACCTTGTCCGGACTCGCTCCTTGATCTGCTCGACCAGTTCGACCAACCCGGTCGGCTCGACCGCGTCCCTCGTTGCATTTGTCATGCCACAAAGCAGACCACGGTTCTCACCAGTCCGCTATTTGATCACTGAGATTAGGGATGACCTGTTGCGTATACGCAACAGTGGCCGCTTGATGATCAGCAATAACTCTGGTTGATGCGGCGGGATCCGTATCCGCACCGTGGTCAGCTCCGCCAGGCCCTGCCGGGGGATTCCCGCCACGCGCGGCCACACTCGGATAGCCTGGTCAGCGGTGTGCCGGGAAGCCTGGTCGGCGTCTCGTCCGTCGAGCCTGGGAGGCACCCGTGCACGCGCTCATCATGTCCTTCGGCACCCGCGGCGACATCCAGCCGTACGCCGCGCTGGCCCGCGGGCTCGCCCGCGCCGGCCACGACGTCACCCTCGCCGTCCCGGACGCCTTCGCCGACCTGGTCCCGGGCGCCATCACCCTTCACCCCGCCGGCTCCGAGATGCTTCGCCTCGTCCAGGACGTCATGCCGGAACTCAGCGGCCCGCGCGACGCCCTCAGGACGCTCGGGATCATGAAGTCCGCCATGCGCGAGCACATCGCCGAGACCTGGGACGCCGCGCGTGCGGCGCGCCCGGACGTCGTCGTCTATCACCCGAAGTGCCTGGCCGGGCCGCACATCGCCGAGGCGCTGGCCGTCCCTGGCGTCCTCTCCATCCCCCTGCCGTTCTACACGCCCACGGGCGCCTACCCGGTTCCGTTCCTCGGCGGCGCCTCCTTCGGTGTCTGGGGGAACCGCGCGACCTACCGCTTCAACCGCATGGCGACGGTCATGTACGGCGGCATGATCAACGACTTCCGGCAGCGGGCAGGACTCACCACCAAGACCGGCCGCTTCGCCGACCCGCTGCGGAACCCCGACGGGTCGCCCGTCCACACGCTCTACCCGTACAGCCGTCACGTCGTGCCGATCCCCGCGGACTACCCGCCGTCGGCCCACGTCACCGGCTACTTCTTCCTGGACGACGACGGCGCCTGGGAACCTCCCGCACGGCTCACCGACTTCCTCGCCGCGGGCGACCCGCCCGTCTACGTCGGGTTCGGCTCGATGGGCTTCGGCAAGGGCGCCGACCAGCGGCGCGACGCGATCCTGGGGGCGCTCGCGGCCACCGGCCTGCGGGGGATCGTCGCCACGGGGTGGGGCGGAATCGAGCCGGGCGACGCGCCGTCGGACGACGTGCTCGTCATCGAGGGCGCGCCCCACGACTGGCTGTTCCCTCGGACGGCCGCGGTGGTGCACCACGGCGGAGCCGGTTCGACGGCGGCCGGGTTGCGTGCGGGGAAGCCGAGCCTGATCGTTCCGTTCCTCGGCGACCAGCCGTTCTGGGGCGCCCAGGTGCACCGCATCGGCGCGGGCCCGGAGCCGCTGTCGCGGAGGAAGCTCGCTTCCGGGCTGGCCGGGAGCCTGACCGAACTGGTCGGGGACGCGGGCTACGCCCGCCGCGCCGCCGCGCTGGGGGAGGCGATCCGCGGCGAGGACGGGGTCGGGGAAGGCGTCCGTGTGCTGGAGGAGATCGCGGGCTGAGCACCGGAGGGGTCGCGAGCCGACCTGGCTGCCGCCGCCCGGACCGCAGGTGATCGCACGCGGGCCGGCACCTCCCGGCTCCATCTCCGTGCTCCGCTTCCGTGCAGGTCAGCTCGCCGGGCCCATTCCCTACTGATCGCAACCGCAGTAACGTGGCCCCTGCCCACTCACCTCAACGCCGAGGAGATGCCCGCATGGCCACGCGCACCCGGTTCCTTCCCGCCCTCGCCGCCGCGACGCTCCTGCTCACGGGCTCGGCGGTGCCCGCGCACGCCGATCCGCCGCCACAAGAGGTCCTGTTCGTCGCGAACAACTGGGACGGCACGGCGTCGGTCGTCACGTCGGACGCGTCGCTGTCGCCGCTCGGCGAGCTGAACGTCATCCCCGACCGGGACGAGCGGATGTCCGAGATCTACTGGAACCCGATCTGGCTGGCGTTCTTCCTCGGCATCCGGGAGACCGTCGGCGAGGGACACGACCAGTTCGCCGACGACATGTACTCCACCCCGGACGGGTCCGCCGTCGTCGTCTCCCGGCCGAGCTTCGCCGACGTCGTCTCGATCGACGTACGCACCGGCGAGATCGGCTGGCGGTTCCGGGTGGACGGCTTCCGCGCGGACCACATGGCGCTCTCCCCGGACGGGACCCGCGTCGCGGTCTCCGCCTCGACGGGCAACCGCGTGCACGTGCTCGACGTCGCCACCGGTGCGGAGATCGGCTCCTTCGCAGGCGGCGACAAGCCGCACGAGAACGTGTTCACCGCCGACGGCCACATCTGGAACATGTCGATCGGCGAGGTGAACAACGACCTCGACGCGCCGTGGCTCGACTTCGCCAAGGGCGACCGCGTCATCACCGTCGCCGACGCGGAAACGTTCGACGTCGTCCAGGAGATCGACATGCGCGACCGGCTGGACGACTTCGGCCTCCCGGCCGCCGACGGCTGGTCCGACGCCGTCCGTCCCGCCGCGTTCAGCCCGGACGAGTCGAAGCTCTACTTCCAGGTCTCGTTCTACAACGGCTTCTTCGAGTACGACGTCGCCTCGGACAGCGTCACCCGGCAGCACACGCTCCCCGAGAGGTTCGACGGCGGCCGCACCGACATGGTCAACGACTCACGGCATCACGGCCTGACCATGCAGCCGAGCGGCGAGCACCTGTGCGTGGCGGGCACCATGGACGACTACGCGGTGATCGTGGACCGCGAGACCTTCTCCGAGGGGCCGCTCGTGGAGGTCGACAAGCCGTACTGGGCCACCGTGACCGGCGACGGGCGCGCGTGCGTGGTGTCCGAGTCCGGCGCGGACCAGGTGACGTCGATCGACTTCACCACCGGTGAGAAGATCGCGTCCACGCAGGTCGGCGACCACCCGCAGAGGATCCGCCTGGGCCACGTGCCGTCCGACTGGTGACCGCCCGCCCGACAGATAGGTTGTCCGCATGCTTGCCGCGTTCGTGACCTCGTTCTCGTCCGACACCCCGCTCGACGGCCTGGAGGTGGGTGACGCCCCCGAGCCCGCGGCCCGGGAGCACTGGACCACGGTCGACGTGCGCGCGGCGAGTCTCAATCACCACGACGTCTGGTCCCTGCGCGGCGTCGGACTGCGCGCGGAGCAGCTCCCCATGATCCTCGGCACGGACGCGGCCGGCATCGCGCCCGACGGCACCGAGGTCATCGTGCACGGCGTGATCGGCGCGGACGGGCACGGCGTGGGGCCGCGCGAGCGCCGCACGCTGCTGAGCGAGCACTACCCGGGCACGCTCGCGGAACGGGTCGCCGTCCCGACCGCGAACCTCGTCCCGAAGCCGGCCGGCCTCTCCTTCGAGGAGGCCGCATGCCTCCCGGTGTCGTGGCTCACCGCCTACACCATGCTGTTCACCGTCGGCGGCCTCGCCCCTGGCGACAGTGTCCTGATCCAGGGGGCCGGCGGCGGCGTGTCCACGGCAGCCGTCCTGCTGGGGGCCACGGCTGGCCTCGAGGTGTTCGTGACCTCGCGCTCCGCGGAGAAGCGCGAGCGGGCGATCTCCCTCGGCGCCGCCGCCGCGGTGGCTCCGGGTGAGCGCCTGCCGAAGCGGGTCGACGTCGTGCTGGAATCCGTCGGGCAGGCGACGTGGCAGCACTCGGTGCGTTCGGTCCGCCCGGGCGGGACGATCGCGGTGTGCGGGGCGACGTCGGGCGACGCGTCGCCGGCCGAGCTGACGCGGATCTTCTTCCAGGAGATCCGGGTTCAGGGAGTCACGATGGGCTCCCGCGACGACCTGGCGGCCCTGGCAAACTTCGTGTCCACCAAGGGCATCACTCCCCTGATCGACTCGGTCCACCCACTGCAGAACACCTCAGAAGCCATGGCGAGACTCCTGTCCGGCACCCAGTTCGGCAAGCTGGTCATCACGGTGTAGGCAGTCGGAGACGAGATCAGACGAACCGCTGCTGGTACGCCTCCGTCAGGCTCGGCCCCTGCTCGCCCACCCTCCAGACACTCCAGCCGTCGGCCGTGTACGAGCCGGAGGCCGCCGTCGCCGCGGTGTCCGGGTGGCGGTACTGGCCGCCGTCGGCCAGCTCGATCACCCCGTTCGGGTGGAGCACCGCCTCGTGGTGCTGGCTGCGCCGGGGGCGGGACCAGACGATGCGCGTGGGCGCGCCGAAGCTGCGGGCCAGCGCCTCCAGGTCCGGGTCCTCCTCCTCGTCGAACAGTCCGGGCGTGTTCGCGCGGATGCTCTCGTCCGTCGGGACGGGCGGGATCTGCGCCTCGGGCGCCTGGTTCGGGAAAGGGGGCTGCGCGGCGGGTACGGGCGACAGGTAGCTCCCCTGTGCGTCCGGTGCGGGCGGGTAGTCCGGCGACGCGGGAAGCCCGGGCTGGGGCTGGCCGAAGCTCGGGTCCGCGGACCAGTCGTACACCTGCTCCTGTCCGGGCGCGCCGGCGTACGCCGCCTCCTGTCCGTACCCGGCGTCCGGCGTGTACCCGGAGTCCTGCCACTGGCTGTCGATGACGGGCGGCACGAACGGCGCCGAGTCGATCGGCCCGAGACCCCCGCTCGGGTGCACCTCGTCGAACGCCGGAAAGGTCGGGTCCTGGGTGACGGAGTCGATCGGCCCCCCAGGGGCCAGGGGTTCCGGGGGCGGGGTCATCGCCGAGGAGTAGGGCTCCTCCGGTGCGGGCGACGCCGCGGGATACGCGGTGCTCGAGTACGCCCCCGGCTGCCACAGGTTCTCGTCCGGGGCAGGAGCGGGCACGCTCGGAGCCGGTACCCCGGGCGCGGGGGGCGGCGGGACCGGGGAGTGCGCAGTGAACCCTGCGTCGCCGGCCGGAGTGTCCTCCCCGTAGATCGAGGCCGAGGAGGGCGGCCGGATCACCGTCATCTCGGGATCGTCCGGCTCGTGCGGGGCCGGACCGGCCGACAGGATCGACGGCGCGGGATCCTCCGGCGCAGGTGCTGCCTGCCCCGTCGGGCCTTCGTCCGGCGCGGACGAGAAACGGTCCCTGCGGGACCGGCGTCGGACCGGCGCCGGCTTCGGAACCCGCGGAAGCGTGTCCGACGACGGAACGGACGGGTCGGCCTCCTCGGCGGGTGCCGGAGCCGGCATCGGGGTCGGCGCGGACACCTGCCCACCCGCCGGGCCGGGACGTTCGGCGAAGAGCGGCGCGGGAGTGGAGCCGCTCGACGGCGCCGCCGCGTCCTGCTCGGCCATCGCGCGGCGCGCGGAGCGGCTCGGCGGGAGGGGCCGGCCGTTGTCGGCACCCGGAGCGCTCTCCGCGGACGGCGTCTCGCCACCGCGTGCGAGCGACCTGCGCAGCCCGCGGGCCTGGTTGCCGCCGCGTGCCGATGGCGAGGGGGCGGCCGCCGTCGGCTCCGAGACCGGTGATCCCGCCGATTCGGCGGCAGCGTTCGCCGACTGACGGGACGCCCTCGACTCGCGCGCCACCACGGGCAGTTTCCCCGTCAGCGCGTAGCCGACCTTGACACCCTCGGCGAAGGGGTCGGCGTCCGCGCTCTTCGACCGTGAGGTGAACATCGGTGCGGACGCGACGGGCTCCGGTGTCACATGATCCGGCGTGTTCCCCCGCGTGATCGAGCCGCGGTCCGCCTGGCGCGGCGACGGCAGACCCGGTGGGAGATGGATGACCAGGGGGGACACGTCGAGGAAGCGGCGGCCGTCGTCGGACTTGACCACGTCCATCTTCAGCACCTCCACCGGCATGGTGGGCTGGCGCAGGAAGTCGACGGCGTTGAGGATCTCCTGGGGCGCGTTCTGGCAGATGATGATGAGGCGCGCGCCACCGCCGCTCTTGGGGCTGCTCGACTGCGTGATCGGGACGCTGTCGTAGAAGTCGGCGACGTCGTGCGCGAAGCTGTGCTGACCGCCGTGGTACCGCGAGGCCAGTTCGCCCCGGGTGAGGCGCCCGGCGGCGCCGGCGTGGTCCAGGGCACGGGTCAGCGTCGACTTGTCGAGGTCCCCGACCAGTTCCACCACGACCGGAAGGCCAGAGGCGTCGAGCGCCAGGAGGTGCGGCTCGTCGGGCCCGGAGCCCTGGGCGACGGGGAACACCTGCTCCCCGAGGAGGCCGTCGATATGCGATTCGACCACACGATGCGCCGAGGTGTGGACACCCGGCTCGTCCCCCGCGCCGCTCCCCGAACTCTGCACGAGGAAGGGCCGCGTGGCGTCGACCTCGAACAGTGGCATAGCGGCGTTCCCCCGGATCCTCGGCCATGGTCCCGATGACCACGGTCCGCAAAATCTTACGGCGCATGCTGTGGTGACCTGAAACACGTCCCGGTGAAGGTCCCGTGACGCTTGTCACCCGCATGCGGGGCGCAGATCTCGTGGCCCATGGCCCGTCGTCGCGATGCTATGCCCTCGGTTCCGGGCTCGCTCCTGCCCGCCGTGAACCGGCGGGGACGCGGGCCGGGGCCGCCCGGCACGCACGTGCCGGGCGGCCCCGGGCAGGGCCTCGCGGTGGGCGGATGTCAGCCCTGCTGAGCGGCCATCGCGGCTTCGCTCTCCGGCGTGCTGGCGTCGAACATCCAGGCGATGCCGAACTTGTCCTTGAGCTGACCGTAGAAGTCGCCCCACGGGGCCTTCTCGAACGGCATGACGTCGCTCGCGCCGTCGGACAGCTTGCCGAAGGCCGCGGCGATGTACTCGTGGTCCGCGGACGAGCCGGTGAGTGCGACGGTGACGCCGGCGGTCGGCGCCACGTACGGCGGCATGCCCTCGATGCCGGGGGAGTCGGCTGCCATGAGGGTGAGGCCGTTCGGGGCGTCGAGCTGGCCGTGCATGACGAGGTTCCCGTCCGCGTCCTCCATGCCCGGCATCGGCATTTCTCCGAAGACGTTGATGTTCAGGTCGCCGCCGAGCACGGACTGGTAGAACTCGAGCGCCGCGCGGGCCTCGGTCTTGAAGCTGAGGTAGGGGTTGAGCTTGGTCATGATCGTCTCCTCGGACCGCCGGTGTCCGACGGCGTCGTGCGGATAGTGACGCAGGATGGACCAGCGAGACCTCGTCGACTCATCGGTGTGGCCGGCCCGGTTCCACGTTAGGCCGGGACACTGACATCGACGACCGGAATGGCGGAGCGGGTGTGCGTCAGGTTTGTGGTGCGGGCCATAGGTCGTGTTCGCGTCCGGATTGACGCAG
>NZ_BAAGRL010000056.1:0-17316 GCF_054782975.1 Myceligenerans halotolerans | reverse complement strand
AGGGCATCGGCCCCATCCCCGCCGACGCGGCCGCCCGCATCGCCACCGACGCCACCTGGCGGCGGCTGCTGACCGACCCCGTCTCCGGGATCCTGACCGACTACTCCACCCGCACGTACACCCCGGGCATCACGCTGCGGGCCGCGGTGGCGACCCGCGACCAGACCTGCCGATTCCCCGGCTGCCACCGACCCGCCACCACCGGCGGGCGCACCGCAGCCGACCTGGACCACATCCAGCCCTTCGACCCCGACCATCGCTACCGGCCCGGCGAGCCCGGCCAGACCCGCGCCGGCAACCTGCACACCCTCTGCAGAAAGCACCATAACCTTAAAACCCATGCCAACTGGCATGTCGTCCGCGACCCCGACACCGGGATCACGCGCTGGGTCACGCCCACCGGCACGACGGCCGTCGTCGAGCCCACCATCGTGGACCCCACCATCCGCTACGCCCTGACATCAGGCATGACACTCGCCACACCACCCCAACCACCACCAGGACCAGAACCCACACCAGGACCGGGAACAGGACCAACAGCATCCGCCCCACCCCCGTTCTGATCCCCCCTCGACGCCAGCCCCTGCCCTGGCATGCCCTGCCCGACCCGCCGCCGATCCGACCCGGAACCCGGCCTCACGACCCGGGACCGACGCGTCACCGCGACGTCGCGAACGAGATCCACGCGTCGCGCGGCAGACCCGGCCAGCCGGACAGGCGCACCACGGACACGCCGGGCGTCATGCCCGCACGAGGTCCCGCGTCCCGTGCGTCACGTCACGCGTGCATCGGTGGATGCGCCCCAGCGCAAGCCTCGAACCGAGGAGGAGCCCGTAGGACCGCACGGCCTCCAGGCCGTACGCGCTGCAGGTAGGCACGTAGCGGCAGCGCGTCGGGAGGCGTGGCGAGATTCGCCGCTGGTACAGGCGGATCGCGCCGACCCCGACCTGACGGGATCCGCACCACCAGTGCATAGGGCGCGGCGTGACGCCGTCGGGCACCTTGCCCAGCGCGACGCGATCGACGATGCGTCGTGGCAACGACGGTCGGTCCGGCCCCGCCTCATCCTCCAGACCCGCCGCACCCTCCGGCCCCGCCGCCGACCGCCCGAGACGTCGACGCCGCTCGCCGTCCGCCCGGGGCCGGCGCTCGGGCCAGAGGCCGTCACACGGAATGTATTCCAACACGTCACACGGATTGCACCAACAAGGCGACCGCTCGGACGGATCCGAGCCCCAGGGGTCCCCGCCGCCGCCCGCGTCGCCGCATCCGTCGCAGCTCAGGTCGCAGTTGTCCACCACGGGCGGGAGCCTAGGACATCCGTTCGGCAAGCATGAGCTCGAGCCCACGGTAGGCCGGTACGAGCACGCCGCGCGCGGGCCGTCGTCGTCCGACCACGACGTGCCGGCCCGTCTCCGTCAGCGGCGCGAGCGCGTCGAGCACCGCCTCCACCTGCGCCATCGCCAGCGGCATCCCCAGGCAGAAGTGCGGGCCCGCCCCGAACCACAAGTGCCGCACGTCGGGGTCGACCGCCCGGTCCGGGTCGAACCCGCCGGCGGCACGACAGCAGTTCACGGTCGCGATCACGACCCGGTCCCCGGCACGCACCCGCTTCCCGCCGACGACGGCGTCGGCCCGCACGGAACGCAGCATCGCCGGAGTGGGCACGGTCACGCGCAGGGCCTCCTCGACCACACGACGGCGCAGATCTCCCCCCGACGGATCTCCCGAGGAGCCCGACTCCCCCGCGCCGCGCCCCCGGCCCGCACCCCCACCGGTCCCGAGCAGCCTCCCCATCCACCCGGTGTCGTGCGCGATCGCGAGCAGCCGCGGAACGAACGACTGGATCGTCTCGGTCCCGGTCAGCACGAACGCCCCGACCGCGCCCATCGCCTCACGCTCCGACAGCCCGAGTCCGCGCATCCGTCCGGGCACGGTCGACTCGTCGCCCGCGCGATACGCCTCCCGTGCAGGCGATGTCAGCTCCCCCAGCACCCGCCGCGCATGCGTCACCTGCGACGCCGTCAGCTGACGTCGATGCAGCCGCACCATCCCCGTGACCGCCTGCGCCGCCGCCATCGATTCCCGCACCGCCGCATCCGTGGGCGGCAGTCCCACCAGCCCGCAGATCACGGCCCCGGCCTGGGCCGCGACGACCTGCGCGAGGTCCACCGTCTCCCCCGCATCGAGCCGGGCCGCCATCGCCGGCAGCGCACCGCCGTCCGCCGGCACCGCCGACCCGGCCTCACCGGGCTCGCCCCCACCCGGCACCGCCCCGCCCGTCGCCGCCCCGACCAGCTCCCGCACCACCCGCGGCGAGAAGATCGGCCCGAGCGCGCGCCGCATCGCCACGTGTTCCGCGCCCTCCATGTTCAGCAGCACGGACGGCCCCAGGATCGGGGTCCACAGGTCCGACGGCGATCCCGGCCCCACCTTCGAGAAGTGGTCGACATCGAGCAGCACCTCCCGCGCGACGGCGGCGTCGCTCACCACGAGCCCGACCCGCGGCACCCGCGCCACGGGCCGATCCCGCAGCGACCGCACCGCCGGATACGCGAGAGGATGCGCCGCCCGCTGGACACGCTCCTCCCAGCGCGCCTCGCCCGCCCCCGCCTCGCCCGCCCCCGCCTCGCCCGCACGCGGCTCGCCCGCACGCGGCTCGCCCGTCACCGGATGTCCACCACCTCGGGCCGGTACCGGTGGTCCGCGTACCAGCCCAGCGTCCGCACGACGCCCCAGGCGTGCACCCGCCGCGTGGAGGCCCGCACCCACACGTCCCGGTGCTCTCCGTACGCGGCGGTCAGGCGGCGCACCGCATTGACCAGGGCGCGATCCTCGTGGACGTCCTCGATCCTGGTGCGCGGGAACCCGCCCGCCCGCTCGTACAGGTCCGCCGTGATCGCCATGTTGCAGCCGGGCGCCATCACGTACGGCCCCAGGTACCCCTCATCACGATTCCCGGGCCGGACCTTGCCGAACGCGCTCGCCAGCCACACGACACCCGCCAGCACGGATTGCTGGACGCGCGACACCGGGCGGTCGTCCGTGCGCGGCAGGAGCCGGCCCGCGATGAGCTCGTCCCCGACGAAGAACGCGTTCCTGACCGCCCACGTCCACCCTGGCGGCGGCAGGCAGTCGGCGTCGGTCCGGGCCAGGAGCCCCGCCCCTGCGGCGATCGCCTCCCGCATCCCCGTGTCGGCCGCGGCACCCGTCCCCTTCTGCGGTTCGTGCACCACCCGCCACCGGGCCGTACGCCCGAGCCGCGCGATCGTCGCGTGCACCACCTCGACGGTCCCGTCCGTGGACCCGTTGTCCACCACGACGAGGTCGAAGTCGTCGTCCTCCTGCGCATCCAGCGCCTCGAGCGTGCGCGCGACCCCGTACTCGTGCGCCTCGTTCAGCGCCGGCACGACGACGGCGAGCCGGGCCGTCCACACGTCAACGCCGGCGCCCCGGTGCGCATCCCCGCTCACCAGCGCACCACCATCGCACCCATGCTGATCCCGCCGGCGAGCCCGACCAGCAGCGCCACGTCCCCGCGCCGGAGCCGCCCGGTCTGCTCGGCCAGGCCGAGCTGCAGCGGCAGGGTCGCCGAGGCCACGTTGCCGTGGTCGGAGATGGTCACGATCGCGCGTTCCCGCGGCACGCCGAGGCTCCGGAAGACGTCGTCCAGGTAGGCCACGGCGACCTGATGTACCGCCACGAACCCGACGTCGTCCCAGGTCACGCCGGCCTTCGCCATGGCCTCGACGACCACCTCCGGCCCGAGCTCGTCGAACGCCTCCCGCAGCCGCGACCCGTCGATCTCGAAGTAGCTGCGTTCCGGATCACGCGGGTTGAACGTCCCGCCGCCCGGCAGCATCCCGACGTCCCAGTGCCGGGAGGCCGCCGCGAACGCCGAGGCCAGGATGCCCGACGGCGCCTCGCCCGCCAGGTCCGCGAGCTCCGCGTCGAGCCCGGCCGCGTCCTCCGCCGTCTCGACGAGCACCGCCGCGCCGGCGTCCGACATCGTGTAGCCCGGCGCCGACAGCGCATACGTCGCCCGGTCGGGCAGGTCCCAGCGCACAGCGCGGCTCGGCATCTCGCCGCACGCGATCAGCACGCGGCGGTACCGCCCCGTGCCGATCAGGGCCTCGGCCACCTCGATGCCGTTCAGCACCGAGTTGCAGGCGTTCTTCACGTCCATCACCGGGCACGACGCGCCCAGCTTCGCGGCAGTGATGTGCCCGGTGGCGGGCTCGACCATGTCCTGCGACGCGGACGCGAAGATCAGCAGGTCCACGTCCGACGCCGCCAGTCCCGCACCGGCCAGCAGCTTCCGCGCGGCCGCGACCGCGAGGTCGGACGCCTGCTCGTCGTCGGCGGCGACATGCACGGTCCGCGCGCCGGTGAGGCGGGACACCAGCGGAGTCCGCGGCGCGACGCCCGGGTTCCGCTGGTGCAGCTCCCGCTCGGCCGCGGCGACGTCACGCGTGTCGGCGGGCAGGTGGAAGGCGACGCCCGCAACCCTGGCGACGGGCTGCATCAGCTCCGGTACGACGGCGGTCGATGGCTCGACGGCGGCCGTGGTTTCGATCGGCACCTGGCACACGGTAGCGACCCTGACGGACACCACCCGCAAAAGTCCGCCGCGACAGTTCGCCGTGAAAGTCCGTCTCGGCACGGCACACTCTCCTCATGACACCGCTGCCCACCACGCGACACGAGCTCGGCCTGCTCTGGCGGGCCAGGCCCGGAATGGCCGGACTGCTGCTCGCCGGGCAGGGTCTCGCCCGCCTGCCCGGGCCCGCGATCCGCAGGGTCCCCGGCATCGGATGGGTGACCGGCGATCCCGTGGTCGCGCGGGAGGTCCTCAAGGACCACCGCTCGTTCACGATGGTGGGCGAGGGCGGCGTCGGCGATCTCTGGGCGCAGATCCTCGGCGAGTGGGTGCGCGACCTGTTCGACGGACCCGGCCACCACGACCTTCGTACCCGCGCCCGCGACCTCTTCACCGAGAGGACGGCGGCCGGGCTGGTCACGGAGGCGTGGGGCCTGGTCCTGGACGACGTCGGTCGCCGGCTCGCCGAGGGCGGGACCGTCGACATCGCCCATACCGCGCGCGTGCTCGTGGGCCGCATGATGATCGAGCTGCTCGGCATCCCGGCGCCGGACGGCGACGACGGCGGCGATCGCCCACGTGGTCGCGACGACAGGTCCGGCCGTCCGGAGGGGCCCCGCGACGACAACGCGCTCGCTGCCTTCCGCACCGGCGAACGGCTCGCGAAACTCGCCCTGGGCACCGCTGGGTCCACCACACTATCCGCGGCCGCGATCTCCGAGGCGAAGCTCATCACCGACGAGCTGACCGTCGGCGTCCCGCACGCCTTCCGCACCGCGCCTCCGTCGCGTCTGCTCGGCCGGGCCCGGGAACTCGGGCTGGGCCTGGAGGAGACCACCGGCCTGGCGAGCCTGCTCATGGTCGCCGGGACGGAGACGTCCGCGAGCGCCATGATGCGCACGGTGGCGCTCCTGATCGACACCGGTGAGCAGCACTCCGTGCTCCGGCGGCTCGGACGGGCCGCGGCCGGGGTGGCCGCGGCCGGGGACCACGGGGCCGGGGACGGCGCGGACGATCCCTGGGAGCCGGTGGTCCGGGAAGGCCTGCGCGTGACGAGTCCCGCGTCGGTGATCGGGCGTGGTGTCTCCCGGGACGTCGAGATCGGCGGCGCCCGCCTGCGTGCGGGCGAGCGGATCATGCTGCTGGTCTGGTCGGCGAACGCGGCGGCGGGTCCGTTCCGCGCGGACCGCGAGTACGTCCGGGAGACCCGGCAGCTCTGGTTCGGCGCGGGCCGGCATCTGTGCCTGGGCGCGGCCCTCGCCCGCGCGGAGATCGCCGCGCTGCTCGGCGCGCTGTGGCCGGGGGACGGTGCCGTCCCGCTCCGCGTGGTCCGCCGCCGTGCCGCCCGGCGGGTGATCGTGCCGGGCTACGAGGAGCTCGTGGTCGCCCGTTCGTAGATGCGGCGCACCACGTCCTCGATGTCCGGCTCGGCGATCGTCAGGTCCAGCACCTCGGCCTGTTCGGAGACGGCCGCGAGCACGCGGGCCGCGGTCGTCGTGGCGGGGTCGAACGCGAGCTGCTGCCGGAGGCCGCCGCCCTCGCTGCGCAGGTGTCGCGCGCCCGGCGCCGCCAGCTCGTCGCGCGGCTCCGCGAGGTCGACGATCAGGACCCGCTCGGCCCCGACCTTCCGCCCGAGCCCGTCGAGGGTCCCGTCGTAGGCGAGGCGTCCGTGGTCCACGACGAGGATCCGGTCGCACAGCCGCTCGACGTCTCCCATGTCGTGCGTGGTGAGCAGCAGGGTGGTGCCGTGCTGCGCCCGTTCCCGCACCAGGAACTCGCGCAGCCGCTGTTTGGACAGCACGTCCAGCCCGATGGTCGGCTCGTCGAGGATGAGGAGCTCGGGCCGGTGCAGCAGCGCTGCCGCGACCTCGGCGCGCATCCGCTGCCCGAGCGACAGCTGGCGCACGGGTGTGCCGAGGTAGTCGCCCATGTCGAGGGTCTCGACGAGCTCGTGGGTGCGCGCTCGTTCCTCCGCGCGGGACAGCGAGTGGATCGCCGCCAGGATGGCGAACGACTCCCGCACCGGCAGGTCCCACCACAGCTGCGACCGCTGCCCGAACACCACCCCGATCCGCCGGGCGAGCCGTTTGCGGTCCTTGACCGGCCGGAGCCCGCATGTGATCACCTCGCCGGCGGTGGGCACGAGGATGCCCGCGAGCATCTTGATGGTGGTGGACTTCCCGGCGCCGTTGGCGCCGATGTACCCGACCGCCTCGCCCGGCGCGATGCTCCAGGTCATGTGGTCGACGGCGGTCACCCGCCGCACCTTCAGCCCCTCCCGCACCCGGAAGTCGCGGCTCAGGTCGCGCACCTCCACGATCGTGTCCGACGACGGCGTCCCGCGGTCCGCCGGTCCCCGGACCGTCGCTCGTGGCCGGGTCGCCTCCGGGCTCATGTCCGGGCTCGCTGTCTCCGGCGTCGTCCCGCTCATCCGCCACCTCCCTGGTAGTGCCGTACGCCTGCCACCCAGGCGAGCAGTGCGAGGATCCACGCCCACAGCGCCGCCGCGGGCGCGAACCATCCGAGCCACGCGGGCAGCCATTCGGCGCCGGGCTCCCCGAGCAGCAGCATTGCGGGCAGGTACGCGCAGAACGCCATCGGAAACACGAACCCGAAGATCACCGTGATGCCGCGCACCCACACGGTGGCGGGCTGCGTGGACGCGTGCCGCCCGCCGTACACGAAGGCGTTGGTCACCTGCTCCGCGTTGAGCAGGAAGAACTGCAGGCCGCCCGCCGCGACGAAGTTGGCGCAGAAGATCGCGAACCCGCACACGAGTGCCAGCGCCAGCAACGCGACCGCGCGCAGGCCCCAGTCGATGTCGTTCACGGCGAGCGCCCAGGTCAGCACGACGACGGCGAGCGCCGTGCGTCCCAGGCGCCGCAGGCTGATGTCGCTCGTGACGAGCTGTGCGAGCAGCGGTTGCGGCCGCAGGTACAGGATGTCGACGGTCCCGGCCCGGACCTGCTGCGCGAGGCTGTCGACGTGCCCGAACAGCATGTCCGCGTTCGAGAACGCCAGCTCGGCGAGCCCGAACACGAGAAGCGCCTGCTTGAGGTCGAGCCCGCCCAGGGTGCCGTTCGCGGCCGAGAACAGCACGATCACCTCGGCCATCTCCGTCAGCCCGACGATCGCGGTGCCGAACAGGTCGGCCCGGAAGCTCGTGCGGTAGGCGCGCTGCGCGCGGATCCGCGACGCGAGCACGACGCGGTAGGGCCGCAGGAGCCGGCCGATCCGGCCGGTCATCGTGTCACCCACCCTGCACCTCCAGCTTCCGCCGCCCGAGCCGGGTCGCCACCTGGCCCGCCGCGAGCGCGAGCGCGAGCCAGCCCGCCTGCGCGGCGACCTCGACGAGCCAGAACCCGGCCGTGCCGAGCAGGTAGGCCAGGGAGTGCGAGAGCGTGATCCCGAGCAGCAGGCTCATCACGCCGAGCACGTACGGCAGCACCTCGGCCGGCATCGCCATGCCCACCAGGAGCACGCCCACGCCCACACTCGGGATGCCGCGCGGGATCAGCGCGAACACGCCACGACCGACGTCGTCGGCGATGCTCGCGAGCTGCACGTCCACGGGACGCAGGAAGTCGACGGCGATGTCGCCGGACTTGATGCGGTGTGCGGAGCTGGGCAGGGTCCAGATGTTCACCGACCCGAGCAGGCCCTGGCTCAGCCAGACGTAGGCGGCCATCGTCCCGGCGGTGTAGCCGTTGATCTCGCCTCCGCCGCCGTCCACGAGCGTCAGCAGGATGCCGGACTTGAGCAGGCCGAACGTCGCATTGGCGAGCAGCCCGGCGAAGGCGGCGGGAAGGTAGCGCGACTGTGTGCGGAAGCCCGCAGCGAGGATCCTGGCGTAGACACGCACAATCGCCGGACCCTACCGGTCCTCGTGCCGCGAGTCCCGCGAATTTACCGCCGCGGCTCCTCGCCCGTCAGCTCCGGTGGGAGCGCGACACCCCGCAGCACCATGTCGACGCCCAGCTCACCCGCGACGCCCGCCACGCGCAGCAGCTCCTCGCGCGCGCCGTCGTCGCCCGCATGACGGACCAGCACCAGGTCGCCTGCCGGGTCCCGGGGAATCTCCAGCACGAACATCGCGTCGCGGGCGAACACCGCGCGTCGTTCGGCGACCACCTGGTCGCCGCCGGGGTCCGCGGCCGCGAACAGCTCCCGGGTGCGTCCCGAGCCGAGTTCCGTCGCCCGCACCGTGCCGTCGGCCCCGAGCCAGCGCAGTTCGCCGCCCGCGACGGACGCGCCGTCGTACTGGGCGAACAGCATGTCGTCGACCATCAGGCCGAGCGGCTCTCCCGCCGTGTCCACGAGTTCGTGGTCGGTCCGCTCGCCGGAGCCGGTGTCCCAGGAGCGCAGCACGGTGCGCGGCGGGCGCACGCCGTCAGCGTCCGCCTCCCCGTACGGCACGGCGGTCAGGACGTGCACGACCCCGTCGGCGCACGGCGCGTCCGACGCCGTGTCGTCGGGGGCGTCGGCCGCCACGGGCGCGGTCGCCACGACCTCGGCGTCGCCCGGCCACAGCCGGGTCAGCAGGGCGGGCGCACCGCCGTCGGCCCCGGCGGGATACTCCTCGAGCGCCGGACCCATGGCGCGGGTCCACCCGTAGACGGCGTCCTCGCACCGGGCTACCGTCCAGAACGCCCCCTCCACGGGCCGCGACGCCGAGGCCCCGTCACGATGTTCGACGACGTGCTCCCGGTACCCGCCGTCCTCGGTGAACCCCTCGTTGTAGAGGCCGACGACGGCGTCGCCGACCTGGTGGAGCGACACCTGCCCGTCGGGTTTCGCGCTGGGCGTGGCGCTCAGCCCCGACTCGTCGAGCAGGTAGTCGCGTTCGGCGTCGGCGAAGAAGAGACCCTCGCCCGTCCAGGCGAGCCGGCCGCCGTCCATCCCGGTGGTCCGGATCGCCCGTGTGCTGCCGTCCGCGCCGGCGAGGACCACGAACGCCTCGTCGTGCCCCTCGGCGAGGGACGTGTACTGCGGCGACAGGTAGAACGCCAGCCGCGCGTCACCGAGCCGGACGGCCGCCTCGGGCTCCACCGACTCACCGAGGCGGAAGGGTTCGGGCTCGCCCGGCCCCTGGCATCCGGCGAGCGCCAGGGCGGCGACGACCGCCGCCGCCCCGGCACGCCGGAGATTTCTCAGAGCCACGCGTAGGTGGAGGTCAGCGACGAGTCGCGGATGTCGTTCGGGTAGACACCCCAGCCGCCGTTGCCGTCGAGGTCGATGCCGCTGGTCGCGTGGTAGGTCGCCCACACGAGCTGCGAGCAGTTGACCGCGCCGTCGTACGACTTGTTGGCCCAGAAGATGACGTTGTACTCCCGGCCGAGCATGGCGTCGTGGGCGTAGTCCGCCGCGCTCTCGCGCTGCGCCGTCGTGGCGGAGACGGCCTGCTTCAGCGAGCCCTCGGGGACGTAGCGCTGCGCGGCCGAGACGAGGCGGCTCAGCTCGCCGGTACCCGGCGCCTCCACGATCGAGCTGGTGGTGTAGTAGATGCCGTCGTGACCGTGCTCCACGCCGGCCGTCGACGACGGCGACCAGAACACGTCACCCCGGCGCTGTGCGCTGCCCAGCAGCACGTCGCCGCCGCCCGGGTCGGACGACGCCGCCGCGCGCAGACCGCCCCCGGCGACCGTGCTCGGCTCCGAGGTCGCCCGCTCCGTCTCGGCGAGCGCCTGGTCGACGGCCGCGTCGAACGTGACGCCCTCGGTCCGCGCGACGTCCTTGACCGCCGCCACCACCTGGCTCTGGGTCGCACCGGGGGTGAGTTCCACGAGTCGCCGGAGGTCCGACGAGTCGGCGGCGGCGGCGGCCGGTGCGCTGCCCATCCCGATCATCATGGCCGCGGCCACGCAGGCGACACTGCCGCGCACCGCCGTACCGATCTTGTTCATTGCGTACTCCTCGCTGTCCGATGGGGCGTCCGGGATCTCCGGGCGCCTGCCACGCGTGACCACGACGTCACTCGGACGAGTTCCGCCGGGCACCGTCGTGGCACAGCGGACTTTACTGATTCATAGTAAGCAATAGGGCGAACGAAGGGTAAATATCGGGAATCGTCAGCGGGCCGGAAGCCGGGACAGGTCCCGCACCGCTCCCTTGTCCGCGCTGGTGGCGAGCGCGGCGTAGGCGCGCAGCGCGGGCGACACGTACCGGTCGCGCGCGGCGGGCTGCCAGGGGTGCTCGGACGACTCCATCTTCAGGCGCCGCTCCGCCAGCACGTCGTCGGGCACGTGCAGCACGATGGACCGCGCCTCGACGTCGATCGAGATCTCGTCACCGTCCTCGACCAGCCCGATCGTGCCGCCCGCGGCCGCCTCCGGGGAGACGTGCCCCACGGAGATCCCGCTGGAACCGCCCGAGAAGCGGCCGTCGGTGATGAGCGCGACCTGCTTGCCGAGGCCCCGGCCCTTGATGAACGACGTCGGGTACAGCATCTCCTGCATGCCCGGACCACCGGCCGGTCCCTCGTAGCGCACGACGACGACGTGGCCCGGCTCGACCTGCTTCGACAGGATCTTCTCGACCGCCTCGTCCTGCGACTCGCACACCAGCGCGCGGCCGCGGAACCGGAACACGTCGGGATCGACGCCCGCCGTCTTGAACACGGCGCCGTCCTCGGCGATGTTGCCGCGCAGCACGGCGAGCCCGCCCTCGACGGTGTACGCGTGCTCGACGTCGCGGATGCAGCCCTCGGCCGCGTCCGTGTCGAGCGACTCCCAGCGGTTCGACGTCGAGAACGCCTGCGTGGTCCGCACGCCGCCGGGCGCGGCGTGGAACAGCTCGAGCGCCTCGTCGGTGGCCTTGCCGCTGCGGATGTCCCAGTCGTCGAGCCACTCGGTCATCGTGGGGGTGTGCACGGTGGTGACCTCGCGCGCCAGCAGCCCGGCCCGGTCCAGCTCGCCGAGCAGCGCGGGAATGCCGCCCGCCCGGTGCACGTCCTCCATGTGGTAGTCCGGGTGGTTGGGCGCCACCTTGCTCAGGCACGGCACCCGGCGGCTGAGCTCCTCGATGTCGGCGAGCGTGAAGTCGACCTCCGCCTCCTGGGCGGCGGCGAGGACGTGCAGCACCGTGTTCGTCGAGCCGCCCATGGCGACGTCGAGCGCCATCGCGTTCATGAAGGCGTCCTTCGTCGCGATCCCGCGCGGCGAGGCGGTGTCGTCCTCGTCCTCGTAGAAGCGGCGCGTCAGGTCCACGATGGTGCGGCCCGCGTTCAGGAAGAGGTCCTTGCGCGCGGTGTGCGTGGCGAGCGTGGAGCCGTTGCCCGGCAGGGACAGCCCGAGCGCCTCCGTGAGGCAGTTCATCGAGTTCGCCGTGAACATGCCCGAGCACGACCCGCACGTGGGGCAGGCGTTCTCCTCGACCAGGCCGAGGGCGTCGTCGCCCACGTTCTCGTCGGCCGAGTAGTTGATCGCGTTGATGAGGTTGAGGGACGTCCTGGCGACGCCGTCGGCCACGACCGCCTTGCCGGCCTCCATCGGCCCGCCGGAGACGAAGACCGCCGGGATGTTCAGCCGCAGCGCGGCGTTGAGCATGCCGGGCGTGATCTTGTCGCAGTTGGAGATGCACACCAGCGCGTCGGCGGTGTGCGCGTTGACCATGTACTCCACCGAGTCGGCGATGAGGTCGCGGCTCGGGAGCGAGTAGAGCATGCCGCCGTGGCCCATCGCGATGCCGTCGTCGACGGCGATGGTGTTGAACTCCTTCGCCACCCCTCCGGCCTCGCGGATGGCACCCGCCACGAGGTCGCCCATGTCCTTGAGGTGCACGTGACCCGGCACGAACTGCGTGTACGAGTTCGCGATCGCGATGATCGGCTTGCCGAAGTCCTCCGAACCCATGCCGGTGGCACGCCACAGGGCGCGGGCGCCGGCCATGTTCCGGCCGTGCGTGGAGGTACGGGATCGCAGCGGACGACTCATGCAGGCACGATAGTCCCGCTGTCCGACACCTGACACTCCTCAGCCACAGTACGGACACCGCGCCTCGTAAGATCTTCGTAATATAAACGTTTTAGGTGCTGCCGCACAGACCCGGCACCCCCCACGATTCGGCGCATGACCTCCACCAAGACAGCGCCCTCCGCCTCCCGGACCGTCCCCGACTCACCCGCCGTCAGGATGCTCGCCGTGTGCCGCATCCTCCTCGGCGTCGTGTTCCTGTGGCCCGCGCTCGACAAGTCGTTCGGACTCGGCTACGCCACACCCGCCGACGCCGCCTGGTTCACCACGGGCAGCTCGCCCACCGCCGGCTACCTGGGCCACGTGCAGGGCCCACTCGGCAGCTTCTTCGGCGGCCTCGCGAGCCCGGTCTCCGATGTCCTGTTCATCGCCGGGATGGCCGGCACGGGCCTCGCCCTGCTGCTGGGCATCGGACTGCGGGTCGCCGCCGTCTCGGGCGCACTCATCATGACGCTGCTGTGGCTCTCGGCATGGACGTTCGCGCCCGGGTCGAACAACCCGATCGTCGACACGCACGTGGTCTACGCCGCTCTCGTGGTGACGCTGGCGGCCACGCGCGCCGGCGACGTGTGGGGCTTCGGCCGCGCCTGGGCGGCCTCGGGCATCCCCGGCACCCGGACCTGGCTCCGCTGACGGAGCGGCGGCGGAGCCCGGACCGCCGCCGCCCGGTCAGTCGGCCAGGCTCGAGTACTCGTCCTCCAGGACGCTCATCACGTACGCGTCCGACCAGCCGTCGCCGTCCGGGTAGACGTCCCGCAGCCGCCCCTCCTCGCGGAAGCCGAGCGACTCGTACAGGGCCTTGGCCCGCGGGTTGATGCTCAGCACGTCGAGCCCCACCCGGTGCAGCCGGGGGCCGGGATGCTCCGGCCCGCCGGCGAAGGCGAACCGGAGCACCTCCTCGATCGCCTCGCGCCCGTACCCGCGGCCGCGGTAGTTCGGCAGCATCTGCAACCGCAGGTTCGCGGACCGCGCCTCCGGGTCGATGTCGTTCAGCACGATCTCGCCGATCAGCTCGTCGCTGACCGGAACGCCGTCGCGCACCGCCGCGGGGACGACCGCCCAGTCGAACCGGCCGGGGCGGTCCGAGACGACGGCCGCCCACTTGTCGATCTGCTCGCGCGTGAAGGTCGCCGTGGTCCCCGTCAGGCGCATGCCCTCCGGGTCCTGGACCGCCTCCCAGAGACGGTCCGCGTCACGCGGTTCGATCGGCCGCAGGCGCACCAGCTCACCGTGCAGCACCGGCCCTCTGGTCACTGTGCGATCCGCTCCAGGACGAGCTCCCGCACGCGCTTCGCGTCCGCCTGCCCCTTGGTCGCCTTCATCACCGCGCCGATGATCGCGCCCACCGGGCCCTGGTTCCCGCCGCGGACCTTCTCCACGATGTCCGGCTGCGCGGCGAGCGCCTCGTCGATGGCGCTCAGCAGGGCGCCGTCGTCGGACACGACCCCGAGCCCGCGCGACCGCACGACGGCAGCCGGGTCGCCCTCCCCGGCGAGCACGCCGTCGAGCACCTGGCGCGCCAGCTTGTCGTTGATCTTCCCGGTCGCGATGAGCTGCTCGAGCTCGGCGATCTGGGCGGGCGTGACGGCCATGGTCGCGAGCGCGACGTCGGTCTGCTTGGCGCGGCGGGCGAGCTCGCCCATCCACCACTTGCGGGCGCCGGCCGGTGTGGTGCCGCCGGCGACGGTCGCCTCGATCAGATCGAGGGCGCCGGCGTTGACGACATCGCGCATCTCGGCGTCGGCGTAGCCCCACTCCTTCTGCAGCCGACGACGGCGGGCAGCGGGCATCTCCGGCAGGGTCGCGCGGATCTCCTCGACCCACTCGCGGCTCGGCGCGACGGGTACCAGGTCGGGCTCGGGGAAGTAGCGGTAGTCCTCCGCGTCGGACTTCACGCGGCCCGACGTCGTGATGCCGGTGTCCTCGTGCCAGTGCCGCGTCTCCTGGACGACGGTGCCCCCCGCGTCGAGGACGCCGGCCTGGCGCGAGATCTCGTGCCGCACGGTGCGCTCCACCGAGCGGAACGAGTTGACGTTCTTCGTCTCGGTGCGGGTGCCCAGCGGCGCGTCGGGCGTGGGACGCAGGGACACGTTGACGTCGGCGCGCACGTTGCCGCGCTCCATCCGCGCCTCGGACACGTGGAGGGCGCGGAAGATGTCGCGCAGCGTCTGCACGTAGGCGCGCGCCACCTCCGGTGCCCGCTCCCCGGCGCCCTCGATGGGCTTGGTGACGATCTCCACCAGCGGGATGCCCGCGCGGTTGTAGTCGACGAGGCTGTACTCCGCCCCGTGGATGCGGCCGGTCGCGCCGCCCACGTGCGTGTTCTTGCCCGCGTCCTCCTCCATGTGCGCCCGCTCGATCTCGACGCGGAACATCTCGCCGTCCTCGAGCTCGATGTCGATCCAGCCGTCGTACGCGATGGGCTCGTCGTACTGCGAGGTCTGGAAGTTCTTCGGGACGTCCGGGTAGAAGTAGTTCTTCCGGGCGAACCGGCAGTACTCCGCGATGCTGCAGTTCAGGGCCAGGCCGATGCGGATCGCGTACTCGACGGCGGTGCCGTTGACCACGGGCAGCGCGCCGGGAAGCCCCAGCGACACGGGAGTGGTCTGCGAGTTCGGCGCGCCGCCGAACTCGACCTCGGCCGCGCAGAACATCTTGGTCCTCGTGCCGAGCTCGACGTGCACCTCGATGCCGAGCACCGGGTCGTACCGGCGCACGGCGTCGTCGTAGGCCACGAGGTCGGTGGTCGGTGCGGCGGTCATCGGGTCAGCTCCGTGGTCTTCAGCTCGGGGGCCCTGGCCAGCAGCGGCCCGCCCCAGGTCGTCTCGAGCGCCGTCTCGAGGGCGGCACCCACGCGGTACATGCGGTCGTCGGCCTTCGCCGGGGCGAGGATCTGGAAGCCGACGGGGAGGCCGTCGTCGGACAGGCCGTTCGGCACGGACATGCCCGGCACACCGGCGAGGTTGGCCGGGATCGTCGCGACGTCGTTGAGGTACATGGCCAGCGGGTCGTCCAGCTTCTCGCCGAACTTGAACGCCGTGGTGGGCGCCGTCGGCGACACGAGGACGTCCGCCTGCTCGAACGCGGCGGCGAAGTCGCGCTGCACGAGCGTGCGCACCTTCTGCGCGCTGCCGTAGTACGCGTCGTAGTAGCCGGCACTCAGCGCGTAGGTGCCGAGGATGATCCGTCGCTTGACCTCGTCGCCGAAGCCGGCGCCACGGGTCGCCGCCATGACGCGCTCCGCGGTAACCGGGCCGTCCGCGGGCTCGACCCGGAGGCCGAAACGCATGCCGTCGAACTTCGCCAGGTTGCTGGACGCCTCCGCCGGCATGATCAGGTAGTACGCGTCGAGTGCGTAGGTGAAGTGGGGGCAGGAGACCTCGACCACCTCGGCGCCGAGCGCGCGCAGCGTGTCGAGCGACTCCGTGAACCGCGCGCTGACGCCTTCCTGGTAGCCCTCACCCGAGAGTTCCTTGACGACGCCGACACGCACGCCCTTGAGGTCGCCGACAGCGCCACGGCGAGCGGCGTCGGCGAGGGCGGGGAGCGGCTCGGCGATCGACGTGGAGTCGTGCGGGTCGTGGCCGCCGATCAGCTCGTGCAGCAGGGCGGCGTCCAGCACCGTGCGGGTCACCGGGCCTGCCTGGTCCAGGCTGCTCGCCATGGCGATGAGGCCGTAGCGCGAGACGCCCCCGTAGGTGGGCTTCGCACCCACGGTGCCGGTGACGGCTCCGGGCTGGCGGATCGAGCCGCCCGTGTCCGTCCCGATGGCGAGAGGCGCCTCGAAGGCGGCCACCGCGGCGGCCGAGCCGCCTCCGGAGCCGCCGGGGATCCGCTCCAGGTCCCAGGGGTTCTTCGTGTTGCCGTAGGCCGAGTGCTCGGTGGAGGAACCCATCGCGAACTCGTCCATGTTGGTCTTGCCGAGGATCGGAAGGCCGGCGGCCTTGATCCGCTGGACGAGCGTGGCGTCGTACGGCGGGACCCAGCCCTCGAGGATCTTCGAGCCGGCCGTCGTGGGCAGGCCCTTGGTGACGACGACGTCCTTGACGGCGATCGGCACACCGGCCAGCGGGCCGAGCTCGTCGCCGGACGCACGCCGGGAGTCGACGCCGGCCGCGGTGGCCAGCGCCTCGTCAGCGCTGACATGCAGAAACGCGTTCAGGTCGCCGTCGACGGCGGCGATACGGTCCAGGTGGGCCTGTGTGGCCTCCACGCTGGAGACGGTGCCGTCGGCGATGGCCGCGGCAAGCTCTGACGCACTCAGGCGCGTGATGTCACTGGTCATCTCTCACTCCTCGCCGAGGATCTGCGGGACGAGGAACCGGCCGTCCTCCTGCGCCGGGGCCGCCGCCAGGACATCCTGCTGCGGGAGCGGCTCCTGCGGGGCATCCTCACGGAACACGTTCGTGAGCGGGATCGGGTGGCTCGTCGCGGGGACGTCGGCGGTGGCTACCTGGCTGACACGGGCGATCGACTCGACGATGACGTCGAGCTCACCCGCGAGACGGTCGACCTCGTCGGAACGCAGGTCGATCCGGGCCAGGCCCGCGACGCGCGCGACCTCGTCTCGGGAGATGGTGGACATGCCGCAAGTCTAGTGGCGATGCGGGCTCGCGCTGCGTGCCGGCGGGGTGATCCTGTTCCGGGCATGGCGGAAGCCCCCGAGCATGTGCTCGGGGGCTTCCGTGAATTGAGGTCCGGCGGCGTCCTACTCTCCCACCCCCTGGCGGGGGCAGTACCATCGGC
>NZ_BAAGRL010000055.1:0-36872 GCF_054782975.1 Myceligenerans halotolerans | reverse complement strand
CCGCGAGGCACGACTGCCAGACCAAGCAAAATCACGCCTCCACGGTTTCAAGGGATTGCCAGCCGGGGTGCCGGGCCGGGCAGGCTCGGGGTCACGGACCTGCCCGAGGAGCTGGAGCGGCTTCTCGTCCATACACACCACCGGGAACTTCTCGTCCAGGGGGCGGGCGTAGACGGCCAGCACGTCCTCCATGTTCGCGACGAACTCGCCGTTGGCCTTGGGCGGGATCGTCCAACAGGCCTTCAGGTGCGGCTTGAGCGCCCCCTTTTCAGAACCCGCCCGATGGTGGAGTGGTCCAGATCCGGCACGCCCTCAAGCAAAACGACGTGCTTCTCCAGCAGCCGCAACGACCACCGCGCATACCCCGCCGGCGGGGCCGAGCACGCCAGCGCGATGACCCGCGCCTCGACCTCACCAGTCACCTTCGGCTCCACCGGCGGCCTGGCGCGCTTCTTACGCCCGATCACCGCGTCCACATCCCCGACCTCGACCCACCGGGCCGCGAGTTTGGCCAGGAAATCGATCGAGACCTCCAGCCGAGCCGCGACCTCGGCACGCACCGGCACCGTCCCGCCCGACTCGTCCAGCGCCAGCAACGCCCGCGCCCGCATGACCGCCCGCGCCGGGCTGACCCCCTTGGAGACCACCGCCCGCAACCGCGCCCGCTGCTCCTCCTCCAGCACTACCGCATGAGCCCGCACACGAGCCACGTCCCACTCCCGTCACCTGCACCGATATCGACGAAGGTAAGACATACCAGACATCAAGCCGCGACGGTCTACTAGGCGATAGCCGTGCTCGCCGCCCTGCCACGGCTTGAATCGTCCCGTGAAGTGCAGGACCTTGACGTCCCCGGGCAATCGCTCACCCGGCTTGGTCGCCCGCTTCACCCAGTTCAGCTCACGGCCGAGACGCTCGTACCCGCCGTCGAGTACCGCGGTCAGCACGCCCTGGTCGTGCCGTTCCAGCTCGTACTCGCCAGATTCCCCGATGGCGTCGATGCGCGCGACGAACTCGTCGGACATGCAGGTGCTGTCGAACACCATGAGCCCGCTGTTCAGCTTGCGGCCGCCGTCCGAGTCGAAGTACTGCGGCACCGCCGCGAACGCGGACGTGCCATCGAACAGATGGCCGATGTCCCCGAGCATCACCATGTCCGTGTCCAGCGTGACGACCCTCTCGTAGCGCAGGTGACGGAACGCTTCCAGGATGAGGTAGGCCTTGACGTAGAGATAGTTGGCCGAGTCACCTTTGACGTACGACAGATACGGAGCCGGGTCGACGCGCACGAATCGAAGGGCCGGGCACAGCAGGCGAGCACGAAGGACGTTGTGCGGATTCAGGCCGTCATGCAACACGACGACATCGGTGTCCTTCACGGCGTTCGTGAGAAGGAGGCTCTTCAGGAGAGTCAGGAAGCCCTCGAAGTAGTTGTCGTCCACGAATGCGGCATAGGCCTTCCGGTGAACGGCCGGGCCGTCGTCCGGCACACTCCCCGCGAGCGTCAGCGCGGCCGCCTTCACGGCGGGATCCTTCGGAGTGGAGGAGGCGCGCCGCAACAGCGGGAGCACGTCGGAGCGATCGACCTCACCGAGCAGCGCCCTCGCAGCGGCAAGATGCAGCGCGGGCTTCAGTCCGCGCCCCGCATTCCGTGCCTCTCTCCGGAGGCGAGCCGCCCGCCGGCGCGAACGGTCCGTGAGGTCCGTGACGGCAGCGGCGTCCTGGTGGACGCCGGCGAGCAGCGATGCGGCGCGGGCCGCAAGCTCCGGATGGTCACGGACCAGGTCCCTGCCAACCGAGAGCAGCGTGTCGACCGTCCTGGCGGCCGACGCGTGCCAGGCCACGTGCCCCGCGTCGACCGCCACGCGGCGGGAGAGCTCCGCCGATTCCTCGGACGTGGTGGTCTGGAGCCCGAGTATCCGGCGCGTGAGACGGATGTTCGGCCACGATGCGCTCGGGGCGATCCGGACGGCGAGGATGCCCACGTCACGGAGGAAGTCGACGAACTCCTGGTTGGCCGCAAGGTGCGGGCCGGTGACATCGGCCCGCACGGACGGCTTTCGTCTCAAGAATGCCATTGGTGCTTGCGCTCTCCCGTGCGGGTCCTGATTGGTCGGGACCGGACATGCCCCGGGGTCCGGGCGACGCGTTCGCCGGCCACGCCAGGCCGCCGGGGCGTCATCGTAGCGCAGCGCCGCGGGAGCACATCGACAGGCGGAACCCCCACCCCCGGGGGGTCGCGGCGCGAGGTGGCGAGGCCGTCCGCGAGGCGAACATCAGGGCACGGACGCACAGACGAGGCTCCCGGTCCCGGCTGCCGTCAGCCGGCCCGCCGAGTGCGGGACGAACACGGCATCGCCCTGGGTCATCGCCGTCGTCGACCCGTTCTCGCAGACGAGATCGATCGCGCCGTCGAGCACGAGCACGATGCGCGGGCCGTCGTGCGGCAGTGTCACGTTCTCGTCGGAGGTGACGCTCGCCGTGCTCAGCACGAACTCGTCCACGGGAGCGCGGAACGTGTGGATCTGCCCGTGGCGGCCGGCGGTCGTACGCTCGGGCACGGCGGGCGGTCGCGGGGCGAACGAGGTGCAACGGACGAGAGCATCGGCGTCCACGAGCTTGGTGGTCAGTCCGGCGCGCAGGACGTTGTCCGAGCTCGCCATGATCTCGATGCCGACCCCCGAGAGGTACGCGTGGACCTCGGCGGCCGGGGTGAAAAGCGCCTCACCCGGTTCCAGCGTCACGCGATTCATCAGCAGGGAGGCGATCGCACCCGGATCACCGGGGTGCTGCTCGGCGAGGTCGACGACGGTCCGGTCGGCGCGCTCGTACGGAGACCCGGCATCCAGGCGCCGTTCGATCGACACGACCGTGGCGGCGATGTCCGCCGCGCAGCCCGCGTCCTGCCGCGCGGCCAGCAGGTGTTCCATGGCCTCGCGGAGACCCTCCGGCGATGGGTCCCGGCGCAGCGTCCGGGAGATCGAGTCGACCAGCTTCCCGTCCAGACCGTCCAGGAGCTTCAGGATCGTGTGGGCGGCCCGCAGGCCCGCGAGTGCCTCGAACTGGGTCAGCGCGACGAGCATCTCGGGCTTGTGCTGGTCGTCGTGGAACGAACGTTGTGACGATCCGATGGCGATCCCGTCACGGTTCTCCTGGTCGAACCCCTGGCGGGCCGCGTGCGGTTCCGGGTGCACCTGGAGCGACAGAGCCTGGTCCGCCGCCAGGACCTTGAGCAGGAAGGGCAGCCGAGGGCCGAACCTGTCGGTGACGCGGCGGCCGAGCATCCGTTCCGGGTCCTGCCGCACCAGTTCGTCCAGGGGCATGTCACCGTCGCCGGTGGCCGCCAGGGACGGCGCACTCGCATGCGCGCCGAGCCACATCTCGGCGGCCGGGCTGCCGTCCGGTTCGGTCCCGAGGAGGCGAGGGATGGCGTCGGTGGAGCCCCAGGCGTACGGCTGGACGGTGTTGGCCAGCCGGAGGGAGCGGTCGAGAGTCAGCACGGGAAGATCGTAGGTCGTCCTGGTGCCCGGCATCGAGCGGGTGCGTGGAGATCCGGTCGGCGCGGCGGAAGCGTCTTCACGCCGCCGGGTCCACCGGCAGGTCACCGGCGGGCCGGGAGGCTCCGGCCCGCAGTACAGTTACGGCGTGTCCACCGACCTCACCCAGATCATCAAGGCGTACGACGTCCGTGGGATCGTGCCGGACCAGCTCTCGCCCGACGTGGCGCGCGCGATCGGGGCCGCGTTCGCGCGAGTGGTCGTGCCGGCCGGCACGCGGCCCGGCGTCGTCGTCGGGCGCGACATGCGTGCCTCCGGCCCGGACCTCGTCGCCGCGTTCGCCGACGGCGTGACCGCGGCCGGAGCCGACGTCGTGGACATCGGACTGTGCTCCACGGACGGTCTCTACCATGCTTCCGGCGTGCTGAACCTTCCCGGCGCGATGTTCACCGCCAGTCACAACCCGGCCGACTACAACGGCATCAAGCTCTGCCGCGCCGCCGCGGCGCCTGTGGGTCAGGAGACCGGCCTCGCCGAGATACGCGAGCTCGCCCAGGCCTACCTGGACGGCGAGTTCCCGGAGCCCGTCGCCGAGCGCGGCACGGTGGCGGGACGGGACATGCTCGCCGACTACGCGGGCTTCCTGCGCGACCTGGTCGATCTTTCGGGCGTCCGCGAGCTCAAGGTCGTCGTCGACGCCGGCAACGGCATGGGCGGCCTGACCGTCCCGGCGGTTCTCGGTGCCGCGGCAGGACTGCCGGAACTGCCGCTGGAGATCGTGCCGCTGTACTTCGAGCTGGACGGCTCGTTCCCCAACCACGAGGCCAATCCTCTCGAACCGAAGAACCTGCTGGACCTCCAGACCGCCGTCGTCGCCAACGGCGCGGACATCGGGCTCGCGTTCGACGGCGATGCCGACCGCTGCTTCGTGGTGGACGAGAAGGGTGTTCTGGTCTCGCCGTCGGCCGTCACCGCCTTGGTGGGGATGCGTGAGGTCGAGAAGGAGAAGAACGAGGGCCGCGACGCGACCGTGGTCCACAACCTCATCACGTCGCGCGCCGTGCCGGACTTCCTCGGCGCGGCGGGCGCGACGACGGTTCGCACGCGTGTCGGGCACTCGTTCATCAAGGCGCGGATGGCCGAGCACCGTGCGGTGTTCGGCGGAGAGCACAGCGGGCACTACTACTTTCGCGACTTCTTCTACGCCGATACGGGCATGCTCGCCGCGATGCACGTGCTGCAGGCCCTCGGCGGCCAGGACAACGCATTGAGCGCGCTGGGTGAGATGTACGAGCCGTACGTCGCGTCGGGCGAGATCAATCTGCGCGTCGCGGACGTCCCGGCCGCGCGGGCTCGTGTGTACGAGGCGTACGCGGCCGAGGAGGTCGAGGTCGACGAGCTCGACGGCCTGACGATCTCCCACTGGGACGGCCATCCGCAGTGGTGGTTCAACCTGCGCGCGTCGAACACGGAGCCGCTGCTGCGACTCAATGTCGAGGCCGCGGACGACGACATGATGGAAAAGGTGCGCGACGACGTCCTGTTGCTCGTGCGCGCGGACAGCCTGGAGCAGAGGTGAGCGGCGTGACGAGCGATGTGGGGACGACGCCGGAGGGCGACGACGGCCTGGCCGGCTGGGTGCGTGACATCCTGCGCTGCCCCGTCACAGGTGCGACGCTCATCGACGGAACCAGCCCCGACGGCGAGCCGGAACTGCACTCGACGGCATCGGAGCGGCCCCTGGCGTACCCGGTGCGAGGGGGGATCCCCGTGCTGCTGGAGTCCGACGCGCGGGAACTGTGAGCGCGAGCAATCGCCGTGATAGCGTGCTCGATAGTTCGTTCGCCGGTCTGCGAACCCGGCCCTCCGTGGCCGTCGGGCGGCCCTGTGCATCTGCGGATCAGCACCAGGAGCCAAGGCTAAAGTATCTGGATGGAGCCGTGACAATCCTCAGTGTAATCGTGCCGGTGTACAACGCTGCGGATTTCTTACCAAATTGCCTGGCAACGATCCGCGCTAATCGGCGGGATGGTTTTCAGTTCATCATCATTGATGACCATTCCGACGACGAGACGCCAGAGATCCTGGGGCGTGCGGCTGAGGCCATGCCGTGGCTCACCCTCCTGCGGAATCCTGAGAATTCCGGTGTGGCCAAGAGCCGGAACATCGCGCTGACTCATGCCGAGGGACGCTACCTGACCTACCTCGACGCGGATGACTGGTATCTGCCGGGCCATCTGGGCCTGCTGCTCGATGCGCACCGCTCGCTGGGCGTCGACTTCGTCCGCACCGATCACGTGCGGGTCAACGGGATGAGCCGGAGCGTCCAGCGCGCCCCGGACGGTGAGCGCGACGTCGTCGTGCATCCGACGTCCCAGATCGGGGCCCCTGGTTCGCGATCGATGGTGGACTATCCCTTCCTCTGGGCCGGGATGTACGACAGGGAACGGATCGCGCCGGAGCTGTTCGCGTTCGACGAATCGCTCCGGACCGCTGCCGACCGGCCGTGGTTCTGGCGTCTGCATCTGAACACCGAGTCCACGGCGGTGCTGGATCTCAAGGGCTATTTCTATCGCAAGGACGTGAATCCGACCGCGCTGACACAGGCCGGGAATCGCAATACGCTCCACTTCCTGGACGCCTACGCCGGGATCCGTGACCTCGCCATCGGCTCCGGGAACACCGCCTATATCGACAAGGCGGCGTACGGGGCGTGCCGCATCGTCTCGTTCCACGTGTCGATGCGTGCCCGCCTCACCCCCGACCTGCAGAGCGAGCTCTTCCGGCGCTCGTCGGCGTTCCTCAACTCGTTCCCGGCCGATGCGATCGGTCATGCACTCAGGCACTTCCGGATGGCGGAGCGGATCGTGCTGAAGAAGATCCTGCAGATGGAGGCTCGCTGATGGACCAGTTGTTTGTCGCGCCGACCTTCATGGCGGCGGCGAGCATGGCGGCTGCCCTGGATGCGGGGCTCTACCCCGATCTCGGTCGTTCTGTCCTCATGGTGACGAATAACGCCAAGATTCCTGAGATCGCCCCGAGCTTGGCGGAGCAGCCGGGGTTCGACACGATCGCCGCACGGTTCGACGACGTCGTGCACCTCAACGAGATCATCTTCCCGTACCACCCGCGTGCCTGGAACCCGCCGCGCAAGAAGTACGGATCGTGGCGCGAGTCCTTCGACGAAGCCCTCGGCCTCGAGGAAGGCTTCGGCATCACGTTGCAGTCGTTGCCGGTGCGTCCCTCGAGCACCCTGACGAAGCTGTTTCCCGACTCGCCCGTCGACGTCGTCTCCGATGGGCTGATGAGCTACGGACCGACGCGTAAGGGAATCCGGCCGAGCGTCGCGGAGCGGCTCAACCGACTGCTCTACCTGGACCTGGCGGCAGGCCTGCGTCCGGTGCTGCTGAGCGAGCACGAGATCTCGACGGTCGTCCTTTCCGCGGATGCGTTCCGCGCGGTCGTGCAGGAGTACGGGAAGGCGGCGCTGCAGGACGGCGCGCCGGAGTCCATGTTCTCCGGGCACGTCGACTCGATCATGCTGGGGCAGTATCTCGCGGCGCTCGACCTGCTCACGGAGCGCCAGGAGGAAGAACTCCATCTGGACTTCCTCCGGGCCGCTGCCCAGCTCGGCCACGAGAAGGTCGCGTTCAAGCCGCATCCGAGCGCACCGCCGACGTTCACCCACCGGCTGCTCGAGCTGGCTGAGGACCTCGACGTGTCGCTGACGGTGCTGGACACCCCTGTCCCGGTCGAGGTGCTGTACGAGAGGCTGCGGCCGAAGGCCGCGATCGGCTGCTTCTCGACGGGGCTCTCGACCGCCGTGGAGACCTACGGCATGGAGGGCTATACCGTCGGCGTGGACCTGCTTCTCGCCGAACTGCCCAAGTTCGAGGACAGCAACCGGATTCCCCTCGTCATCACCGACGTCCGGCTGAACCGGGTCGACCTGCACGACGGCCGCATCTCGGTGCGGCCTCCGTGTGACACGGATGTCCAGGCGCTGGTGGAGGAGGTCGCGCGTGCGATGCAGCCGACACGGTTCCCCGACAGCGGCCCGGGCCGGCGCGAGGAACTCCTGGAGGCGGCGCCCTGGGCGGAGAAGTACTTCGTCGTTCCCGTCCCAGGTGGCGGGACGGGAGAAGAGGACGACGGGGAGCCTGCCCCGACGCTGGCGCAGCGCTCACTGATGGAGCGCGCCCAGAGGCGCTTGAAGCGAGAGGCATGGAGGGCGGCCCGCCGCAGCCGGAAGGTTCGTGAGGCGCTCGACGTCCGCCGGGCCCTGGCGTTCCGGCCGGAGTGACGCCCTGGTGGCGCCCGCCGGCCCGACGGCCGCGGCCGGGCGCCGAGAAGGCCGGGATTCGCTGAATCCAGCGAATCCCGGCTTCCTTCTCGTCCGTCCCTGACGTCAGCGGCCTGAGCGCTGTATCGCGGCCGCGAACGGCTGAATCTGCTCTTCCAGCCAGGGCTCGAGCGTCGTGGCGAAGGTGTCCGTGACGTGGCTGCTCGAGTCACGGTAGACGTAGACGGAACCGACGACCGCCGGACAGAACGAGTCCGTGCAGAACCGGTCGGTCAGGTTGACGAGGGTGACGCCGCTGGTGTCGCGTGCGGCCGCGGTGAGGTACTCGGGCTGCTCGAACGCGACGTCGATGGATACCCCGCAGTCGGCCGACTCGTCCGGCGTGGTCACGCACTCACGGGCGGCGGTCGGCATCACCGGCGTGTCGACAAGTACCGCGACGGGGAGGCCGGCTGCCGTCAGCTGTTCCCAGCGCTGCCGGTACCCGCCCACGGCGACACCGCGGTCACGGTCGCCGTCGGAACCGGCGAAGTTGTAGCCGGCCCGGGAGGAGGTGATGACACCGTCGTAGCCGGATTCGAGGATCCGTCGCAGGACCTCCTCGTTCCACGTAATGCATGTCGCGCGGTCGAAGGTGTCCTCCAGAGCGGCGACGGCGGTGCTGAACGGGCAGGCACCCTTGAAGTACAAGGTGATGTCCCAGCCTCGCTCCTTCCCGATGGCGTCGAGAGGCGTCGCCCACTGGGCGACGTGGGAATCGCCGACCAGGGCGAGCCGCACGGCTCCGTCGTCGTCGCCCAGGGTGCATTCCTTGACCCCCTCGGCCTCCGGCTGCACCCGGCATCTGTCGCCGTAGACGGGCGGGAGGTCGTCCGGTGCGACCTCGGGTTCGGGCACGACCTTGTCGATGTCAGGTGTGCAGAGGATCCCGTTGTCCTGGATGGCCGCGGCCCCGAAGCACGGATCGTTGATGGCCTGGGCGACCACCTGCTCGTCGGCACGTTCCTGGGCGGCGAGGGACGACAGGCCGATCCCGGGAGCGGCCACGGCGACCGCCGTCGCGCCGGCGAGCGCCGCGAACGTCACGCGCGGCTTCCGGGCGCGGAGGTACGAGGACGCCCGGAAGGGATCCTCCACGTACTTCTTCGTGAGCCAGGCGAGGAAGAGGGTTCCGGCGAGAATCAGGATCTTGTGCGGCCAGGACAACGTGCCCACGACATACGGCAGGATCACGATCGGCGGCCAGTGCCACAGGTAGATCGAGTAGGAGTAGTCACCGAGCCACTGCACCGGACGAAGTTCGTAGAACCGCGTCGGTGCCAGCGGATGCTCCGACTCCCCGGCCAGGACCACGAGCAGAACGCCGGCGATCGGCAGGAGGGCCGCCACACCCGGGAAGGGCGTCGTGGCGCCGTAGGCGAACGCGGAGACCACCAGCATGGCGATCCCCGCCCACGCGGTCGCCGCCGAGAGCGGGCGGTGTCGCGCCAGCGTCACCGGTATGAAGGCGAGCAGTGCGCCGGCGCCGAACTGCCAGGCGCGCGTCGGCGTGACGAAGTACGCCGACGCGGGGTCCAGCGACGTGAGCACGATGCCGTAGGCCAGCGACGCGGCCGTGACGAGCGCGAGGACAAGGAAGATCGATGCCCGCCCGGTGCGGCCGGTACGGCGGGCGAACCACAGAGACGCGACGATCAGCAGCGGCCAGACGAGATAGAACTGTTCCTCGACGCTGAGGGACCAGTAGTGCTGGACCGGTGAGGCGGCGTTCTCCGCCGCCAGGTAGTCGACCGCCTGAGCGGCGAGAGACCAGTTCAGGAAGTAGAACGTCGCCGCGACGCTGTCCGAGAGAAAGGTCTGCCACGCCCCACGGGGCAGCAGGAGCAGCACACCGACCGCCGACACGATGATGACCAGGAGGGACGCGGGCAGGAGCCGACGAACGCGGCGGGCCCAGAACTTCGGGAGATCGACCGTGCCGGTCCTGTCCGTCTCGCGCAGCAGGTGCGCCGTGATCAGGAAGCCGGAGATCGCGAAGAACGCGTCGACACCGATGTACCCACCCGGCATGTGTATCGGCCAGAGGTGGAACAGAACGACCGCCATGACGGCGAAGGCGCGCAGCGCCTGGATATCAGCCCTCACACCGTTCGCGGGGGCATTTCGGGTGGACAATTGGATGTTTACCTTCCGGGCATTGGCGCCAGCCGTGAGCGTGGCGACGGACTGTGGTGAAGTGTGGTCGACTCTCAGCGGATTCCGATGAGCTGTGCGGCGTCGAGCACGCGCTCGAGCAGTGGCTGCTGAAGCCCGGCGATATCGGAGCGAATCTCTGACTCGCGGCCGAGGGCGTCGAACGTGCGTTCCAGCAGGACGTCGGCAAGGTGTGGCTCATCGACCTCGACGGCCCACTCCGGCCGTCCGATGTCCTCCAGGAAGTAGCGGACCTTGGGGTGCGACACGATGCCCAGAACCGGCGTGCCGAGACCGAACGAGACCATCGTGGCGTGGCCTCGCATACCGATGGTGAGGGAGGCGTTCCGGTACGTCGCGAGCGCCTCGTCGAGTCCCAGCCGGTAGAGACGTTCGACGTCGAGCGTGAGATCGTGCTCCGCGCCGAGGTCCTGGACGAACTGCTCGTCACTTGTCAGGTGCGCGGCCAGCGCGACATCGGCGCCTCCGCTCCGGAGCCGCCGCACGTACTCGGCCATCGCCGTCAGGAACTCGGGATACCTGGTGCCGAAGCGGCGGGCACTCCGGTCGTAGGCCACGTTGAGCAGGACCTGGTGGCTCCGGGCACTGGCCGGCGTGCCGGCCGCCGGCGGCCGGACGCGGTCCAGGACCGTCGTGGCGCACGGCACCCAGCAGACCTTCTCGTGCAGCGAGGCCGGCAGCATGTCGCGGACGCGCTCGATGGATCCGTGGTTCCGCAGGCCGATGAACCGCGCATGCTCGGCGAGTGCCAGGAGGTTGTTCCTGAAGAGTGATCCCGGGAAGAACTGCCCCGGGAAGAGGTTGTAGCCGACGCCGAAGAGCGCCGTCGGGACCTTGATGCGCGGGATGACGTCGGTCCCGATGTTCCATTGCCACCCCGAGTTCCCGTTCGGTGCCGTGTCGGGAAGGAAGAGGCCACCACCGCCGACGACGACGGCCCGCTGGGCGTTGAGGCGTTCGAGCTGGGCCTCGTCCACGACCTGATGCGCGTGGAACGGGCGCCACGCGATATCGGGGACCACGCGCTCGATGCTCGCTCTGGCCGCGACGGTGAGCGCGACGTCCCCGAAATTGCCGCCCTCTGCCACGTGGAACGCAACGTGCGCGACCCCGCCGGGAACCGCGTTCGAGTGGTCGTCGCGCTGAGCGTCACGCAGTTGTGCGAGCAGACGGCTCGCGGAGCGCGCGACCTGTGGGGGGCGTGTGACGCGTGACGCCCGCGCGATCCCTTCGTCGTACCGGTGCTCGACCCAGTCCAGGCGGGCGGCTGCGACGAGCGCCCGCCCGGTCCGGGACGGAGGGCCCGAGACGAGACCCAGGACGTCTCGCGCGTCGTCGTAGCGGCTCCGGGCCGACAGCAGTCGTCCGATCAGGAAGAGCGCCGTGGCGTCCCGGAGCAGGCCGGCCGGCGGCTCCGTCGTCAGGCCGGTCAGCGCATCGGCGAAGTCGGCGTCGTGGGCACGTTCCTGGGCGTGTGTCAGCCGCCGGGTGATGTCCGCCGCCGTCCCTGGATGAGCGGTCCGGGACGCGGCGGTGCGGAAGGCAGGGAGGACAGGACGCACGGGCGTCATGGTGCCGTCGTGGACCGCCTCGACGACGAGCGTCTCGACGGCGGTGACGAGCTCGGCTCCGTGCCGGATCCGCCGGCACGCGTCGTGGACGTGTTCCGTGGCCTCGGTCAACGGAAGGTTCTCCGAGATGCTCGTGCGCAGGTCGGCCCAGGAACGCTCCAGCCTGACGCGACGGTCGACCAGGCTCCTGAGCTCGGCGGGTTCCTGCGCGGCGCCCCGGGCGGCGAGGCGCCAGTGCTTCCGGGCGGCGGGCCAGTTGGCGCTCGCAGCCTCCAGGAGGCCGAGGAGGTCCCTGGCGCGTGGGCTCCGGGGGCGCTCGTCGACGAGCGACGCGACCAGGACGCGCGCTTCGGTCAGTGCCTCTTCGTCGATCGCGGCGTCGGCGAGCGCAAGGGCAGCGCCGAATGTGCCGGCGTGCCGGCTCCAGCGGACGCGGCCGGTGGAGACGGCATACCAGCCCAGACCGTCGTCGCCCGCGATCCGGTCCAGAACGGCCTCCCGGCAGCGTGCGGTGCCCGGGGAGAGATCCGGGACCGCGAGCACCGCGGACGCGAAGGCGCGGTTGACGAGTGCGCGGGCGCGTCTCTCCGGGTCGTTCCCCGGGAGCGTTCTACCGACGTTGACGAGCGCGGCCGCGGCACGTGAGTACCGTCGGCGTAGGCGACGTCGGAGGGACGGTGAGGACATGTGCGGGGCTCCGGGGCGAAAGGGGTGCAGCCGGGGGGAACGCTACAGTAGGCGGGGGCATCCGGGTCTCCGGAATCCGACCCGTCGCGGAGACGACCGGCCGTTCCAGGGGGTTCCCCCGCCATCATCCAAACAAAAGTCTTCGAGGACAGAATGTCAAACCAGGCCGCGCCATCGGCGATCGTCATCATCCCTGCTCGCGGCGGTTCACAGGGGGTTCCGCTGAAGAACCTCGCCCGCATCGATGGCATCACGCTGGTCGGCAGAGCGGTCCGCGCGGCGATGGCCGCGCCGTCGGTGGCGTCCGTCATCGTCTCCACCGACCATGAGGGGATCGCCACCGAGGCCAAATCCCATGGAGCACGTGTCGTGACCCGTCCTGCCGAGATCGCGGGCAGTACCGCGTCGTCCGAATCGGCGCTCCTGCACGTGCTGGAGCGCGTCGAAGCGGGTGACGGTGGGCTGCCGCCCGAAGGAATTCCTCCCGTCACCGTCCTCGTGCAGTGCACCTCGCCGTTCATCGACTCCGAGGACCTGGACGCGGCGATCCGGCGTGTGACAGCGGGCGAGAAGGACGTCGTCGTCGCCGTCGCCGAGACCCACGACTTCCAGTGGCGGCTCGACGACGGCGTGGCCAGCCCGGTCGGTCACACCACCGACTATCGTCCGCGCCGGCAGGACCGCGCTCCGCATTTCCGTGAGACCGGCGCTTTCTACGTGATGCGGACGGACGGATTTCGTGAAGGCGGCAAGCGGTTCTTCGGCGAGGTGGGTATCCAGCCCGTCGCTCCGGAGTGGTCGATCGAGATCGACGAACCGGGCGATCTCCGGCTGGCACGGCAGCTCGTGGACCAGGACGTCGACTCGGCGTCCCAGCCGATCGACGTGGACGCCCTGGTGACGGACTTCGACGGCGTCCACACGGACGACCACGCCTACGTGGACCAGGACGGGACGGAACAAGTTCGCGTGAGCCGCGGCGACGGGATGGGCGTGGCGCGGTTGCGGCGCGCCGGCGTGCCGATGCTGATCCTGTCCACGGAGACCAACAAGGTCGTTGCCTCCCGGGCGGACAAGCTCCGGATCGAGGTGCTCCACGGGATCGACGACAAGGCCGCTGCGCTGCGAGGATGGCTCGCCGAGCGGGGGCTCGATCCCGCGCGGGTGGCGTACGTCGGAAATGACGTGAACGACCTTCCCGCGATGGCCGTCGTCGGCTGGCCCGTGGCGGTCGCCGATGCCCGTGGTGAGGTGAAGGCACAGGCCAGGATCGTGCTTTCACATAACGGCGGGAACGGTGCCGTTCGTGAGATCTGTGACCGTATACTCGCTGGGCGTCCGGGTGAGGTTGCAGCCGCAACTACGGGTGCCCCCCACACGACCGCCGTCGGCTAGTCTTCGGCGGAAACCGCACGAGCACAAACCTGAGCACGACCCCTTCGGAAGGATCTGTTATGAGCGCGACGAACGCGCAGCCCGCGCCGGTGAGCATCGGCGAGCACTTGGTGGGCCCGGGGCAGCCGGTCTATGTGATCGGCGAGATCGGGATCAACCACAACGGTGACGTCGAGAACGCCAAGAAGCTCATCGACGTGGCGGTAGAGGCCGGCTGCCAAGCCGTCAAGTTCCAGAAGCGCACCCCGGAGATCAGCACTCCGAAGGACCAGCGGGACAAGATCCGTCAGACGCCCTGGGGCGAGATGACGTACCTCGAGTACAAGTACAAGGTCGAGTTCGAGGAGCCCGAGTACACCGAGATCGACGCGTACGCCAAGGAGAAGGGCATCCAGTGGTTCGCCTCTCCGTGGGACGCGCCCTCGGTGGAGTTCCTCGAGAAGATGAACGTGCCGACCTACAAGGTCGCCTCGGCCTCGGTCACGGACCACGAGATGCTCCAGGCGCTGGCTGACACGGGCAAGCCGGTCATCCTGTCCACGGGGATGTCGACGCTCGAGCAGATCGACGCCGCTGTGGAGATCCTCGGCACGGACAAGCTCGTCATCCTGCACGCGACGTCCACGTACCCGCTTCCGCCGGAGGAGGCGAACCTGCGCACGATCACGACGCTGCAGGAGCGTTACGGCGTGCCGGTGGGGTACTCGGGCCACGAGACCGGGCTGCAGATCTCGATCGCCGCCGTGGCGCTGGGCGCCGTCGCGGTCGAGCGTCACATCACGCTGGACCGCGCCATGTGGGGTTCGGACCACGCGTCCTCGCTCGAGCCGAAGGGGCTGGAGAACCTGGTCCGCGACATCCGGATCCTGGAGAAGGCCCTGGGCGACGGCGAGAAGCGCGTCATGCCGGGCGAGTTCTCGCCGATGTCGCGCCTGCGCCGGGTGGACGCTTGAGTTCACCGGTCGCGGCGCCAGGAAGGCGCCATGGCTGAGCACGAGCCGGACGTCGCCGTCGTGGCGTGCGTCCGGGACGAGGAGCTCAACCTGGAGAACGCGGTGCGCTCCGCCCTCGGCCAGGACTACTCGGGGAAACTCGACGTGGTCCTGGCCGTGGGGCCGTCCCACGACCGCACCCGCGAGATCGCCGACAAGCTCGCAGCGGAGCACCCGCAGGTACACGTCGTGGACAACCCGACCGGCTCCCGGTCGATCGGGCTGAACCTCGCTTTCGCGGCGGCGCCGCCGGATCGCGAGATCATCGTGCGGGTCGACGGCCACACCGCGTTCGAGCCCGACTACGTGCGTCGCGGCGTCGCGGCGCTCCTGAAGGCCGGCGCCGTGGGCGTCGGTGGCCTCATGTCGCCGTCAGGGCAGACACCGACCCAGCGCGCGGTGGCCCGGGCGATGAGTCATCCGGTCGGCCTGGGGCAGGCGTCCTTCCACGTAGGTGGTGAGGCGGGGCCCGCCGAGACCGTCTACCTGGGGATCTTCCGCCGGAGCGCGGTCGACGAGGTCGGCGGCTACGACCCGACGATCTTCCGTGCCGAGGACTGGGAGCTGTGCCTGCGCCTGCGGCGCGCGGGCGGCCTGCTCTGGTTCGAGCCGTCGCTCGTGGTGACGTACTGGCCGCGCCGCACCTTCGGAGCCGTGGCCAAGCAGTTCTGGCGCACCGGGATGTGGCGCCGCGAGGTCGTGCGACGTGAGCCGACGACGGCGAGCGCACGGTACCTGGCACCACCGGCAGCCTTGCTGGCCCTCGGGGTGAGCGTGCCGACGATCGTGGCGGGCTTGCTCCTGGGTTCGGCCTGGGTCCTGCTGGCGGGCCTGGTCGCCCCGGTGACCTACGCGGCGGTGGTGCTTGCCGGTACGGCGCACGCGGCACGACGGCGACCCCGTCTGCCGCTTCGCTCGGCCCTCTTGCTCCCGCCCGTCGTGGTGACCATGCACATGGCATGGGGCGCCGGGTTCCTGCGCGGCCTCACTGCCCGCGCTGCCGTCGACCACCGAGCCTGATCCGCTCGGTGGCCGACGGCAGTGCGGCCGTCACGAGATCTGGGATCAGCCGGACGCCTGGGGTCAGTCGGCAGAGAGCAGGTGACGGCGTGCGCCGACGACCGCGAGCGCGGCCCGGCGGGGCACCGTGAGCCGGATCAGCGACCAGCGGTGGCGGCGGAGCGACCAGGGCACGACGTCCGTCAGAGGGGTCAGCGCGCCCCGCGCGCGTCGCTCGGTCAGGCGTCGGATCGCGTCCGGCAGCTCCGACGGGGCGGCGTGCAGATAGTTCTCCTCGAGCCACTCGGGATCCGCGTGTGGTCCCCCGTCCTGCAGGACGCCGGCGAGCTCGTCCAGCCGCACCAGGCAACCGCTGGCGGCGAACGGCTCGTTCAGCAGGTCCTGGCGTACGCCGAGATCACCCGCCAGGACCGTGGGTAGTCCGGCGGCGAGGGATTCGAGGGCGGCCGTCGAACTCACCGTCACCAGTGCGGTACCAGGGGTGAGCTGAGCCGACATGGGGCCGTCCGCGAAGGAGACCGTCTCCGGGGCGTGCCCGAGCCCCGCGGCCTCCGCCTCCCAGAGAGTGTCGTAGGGATAGGCCTCGTTGTGCGTCTGGCGTTCGCCCGCCCGGGCGCGGAGCTTGACGATCACCTCGAAGCCTGCCCGGCCCAGATCGGCCAGCCGGCTGAGGATCAGGAGGCGCTCGTCGCGCTCCTCCGGTACCGAGGGTTGCGCGGCGAAGACGATGCGCTTGACCGGTTCGGCGGGTCGTCCGACGATGGTGGCCGCCGGGGGCCCGGAAGGTCCGTCCGGAAGAAAGGGGAGTCGGGTCAGCACCAGCTCGGGTGCGGCGCCGTGCCCGGCGAAGGCGTCCCGATAGGCGGCCACCTCGCGTCGGCCGTGCGTGATGAAGCCATCGCACCAGCGCCGCCATCCCGTGCCGCGCTCCGTGGCGGGCAGGCCCATGCCAGGAAGCCCGGACAGGAAGACGGGGCGTTCGCGCCCGAGTGCTCGGACGGCCAGGCGTGCCACCACCTCTGCCGTCGGACCGGTGGCCGCGAGCAGCAGGACGTCCGGTCGTTCCCGGCGCAGCCTCGACCACAGCCCGGGGAGTCCGAGGACCGGCGGCACGGTCAGGCCCGTGCCCGCCACCGCGGCCGCGGCCTGCCCGGAGGTCGGTTCGATCGGGCTGCGGACGACGACGACGCCGGTCGATCCCGCGGCATCGCCGAGTGCGACGAGAGTTGTCGCCGCCCACTTCAGATACGAGTCACTGTCCGCCACCGCGAGGACGCGGGGCCGCCCGTCGGCCTTCACGGCGCGCTCACCACGTTGTCGGGAAGCTGCCGCAGGACCTCTCGCAGATGCTCGCGCAACGCCGGGGACGTCCGCGGCGTCCACCAGTGCTCGGCGACGTCGTGCACCTCGATGCGCACGCCGCGAGGTTCGAGCAGGGGCGGGAGCAGGAGAGCCGCCGTCGTCGGAAGGCACACGACACGCTGGCCGGCTTTCAGCCCGCGCAGGCGGACCTCTACCGGGGCGCCGGGTTCCGCGACCGTGACGCCGGCCAGCGTGGCGATGCGCTCGACTACCTCTCGCCGGTGTCGGCGGTGCGGCACGTACCGGAGCGAACCGGATGCGGCCTGCTCCGCCACCCACGCGACATAGGCGTCGGGGTCGATAAGGCCGTCGGCGACAAGGGCCGCACCGACGAGGACGGTGGTCTCGCCGATCACCTCGGGCTGAGGGCTGGACCGCAACCACTCGAGGGAGTTGGGCACGACATGGACGCCCAGGTCGTGAAGCCGTGCGAGGTCGTGGTCCGGCAGGTGCAGCGCCGTGAACAGATCGAGGCGCCCGCGCCGGGCCAGCCGGCGCAGCGCACCGGCCGACGCGTGCCCGAACGCGCGTCGCAGCGGGCTCGCGGGCTTTCCCGGCCGGAGCAACGGCTGGGACGGGTCTCCGAGCCGGGAAACCAGGTCGAGCGTGGCCAGGCCGTCATCGATCAGCGTGAGGCGAGGAACACGGCCGGGAACGAGCAGGAGCGCCTGGAACAGCCAGGAGCAGGCATCGCCCGTGGCTCGGATCGGCGTCCAGCCGGCCGCAAGGGCCCAGGGCGACGTCGTGCGCGTCAACAGGCCGTCCGGAAGGCCCGCGACCCGCAGGGATTCGAGGGCCGCGGCGAGGCCGGGAACGTCGTCGCGGACGAGCACCTGCGTCCGGGGTCCGAGGAGGCCGGCGGCATGCGCCTCGACCGCGCACAACAACTGGAGCGGGGACTCCACGAGCGCGCGGGACACGCCGCCCGGTTCAGGGGTGGTCATCTGTACAAGGATGGCACATCCGGGCGGCGTATCGGCGCGACCAGGTGGGACACTCGATCGGCCCCGTAGGCAACTGGCGTCGGGGTAACGTGGAATGGGTACGATGGCCCCCGCCGGGCAGGCCGGCAATCACCACGTAGAACAGGTTCGAAACACACGTGACCACTCCGACCACTGCGGGCGCCGTGGCGGGTACTGAGGCGCGGCCCAAGCCGCCTCAGCCGCCGGAGCCGATCGTGCCCGATCTGACGTCCGAGCAGCGTCTGGCACTGGCAGAGCAGAACGGGCTGACGAGGATGGGGGTGCGTCCGCCGCTGTGGACGTACATCCGCGACGTCGCCGCCCGCTGGCCGTTCATTCGCGTCCTCGGCGCCTCGACCGCGTACTCGAAGAACCAGAACAACTACCTCGGTCAGCTCTGGGCAGTGCTGAACCCGATACTCAATGCGCTCGTGTACGTGGTGATCTTCGGACTGGTGCTGGGAGCCAGCCGAGATGTGGCCAACACGGTGGCGTTCATCGTGATGGGGACGTTCCTGTTCCGATTCATCGACACGTCCGTGCACGGTGGGTCACGATCGATCGCGTCGAAGACCAGCCTACTGCGCAACCTGCATTTCCCGCGTGCCGTGATGCCGATCTCCGAGGTGTACTCCCAACTCGCGACGCTCATCCCGGCGCTCGTGGTCATGCTGGTCATGGTGCTGATCAGCGGGCTGATCCCGGACTATGAGCCGGTGCGTATCACCTGGTGGTGGGCGCTCTTCCCGGTCGTCGTCGGGCTGCTGTGGATCTTCAACATGGGGCTGGCCTTCATCGTGGCCCGGCTCTCGGCGTCCACTCCTGACCTCGACAACATCATCTCGTTCGTGCTGCGTCTGGCGATGTTCGCCTCCGGTGCGATCTTCCCGATCGAACGCTTCGTCGAACAACTGCCGAGATCTGCCACGTGGCTTGCGCTGGTGATGGAGTACCAGCCGGGTCACGTCTACCTCTATCTCGGGCGATCCATGGTGATGCAGGAAGAGACCATTCCGCCGGACCTGACGATGTGGTACTGGGGAATCGGATGGGCGGTCGTCACGTTCGTGGTCGGGTTCATCGTGTTCTGGCGAGCTGAGGAGAGGTACGGTCGTGACTGAGGCCGAAGCGCACATGGATCTGGACCTCGACCTGGAGTTCGATCCCGAGGATCTTGCCGGTGAAAAGCCCATGGCCCGGTTGGGCTCGCCCGTGCTCGTCGTCGACGACCTCCACATCGTGTTCCGGGTCCTGGGCGCCAAGACCAAGAGCGCCGTGGAGTCCGGCGTACCGGTCCGGGAGGCCAAGCCGAGGAGGCAGAAGTTCCTGAAGCGGCTGGTGACCTCCGGAACGCGGCACGTCGGTGCGGTGAGCGAGGTGCACGCCGTGCGTGGCGTCTCGATGGTCGTGCGGCACGGCGAGTCGGTGGGCATCGTCGGCGTCAACGGCTCCGGCAAGTCGACGATGCTGCGGGCGATCGCCGGCCTGATCCCGCCCACCGAGGGGTCCGTGCACGTCGCGGGGGAGCCCGCGCTCCTGGGCGTCAACGCCGCGCTCATGCCGCAGCTCTCGGGGGAGCGAAACATCATGATCGGCGGGCTCGCTCTCGGCCTGACACCGAAACAGGTCGAGGAGCGATACGACGAGGTCGTCGAGTTCGCCGACATCGGTGAGTTCGTCAATCTCCCCATGAAGACCTACTCGTCGGGAATGGGCGCCCGCCTGCGGTTCGCGATCTCCTCGGCAGCCCGCCCCGACATCCTCATGGTGGACGAGGCCCTTGCGACCGGTGATGCCGCGTTCCGCGAACGAAGCCGGGCACGGATCGAGGAGATCCGCAGGGATGCCGGAACCGTGTTCCTGGTGAGCCACTCGATCGCCACGGTCGAGGCCATGTGCACCCGGGTGATCTGGCTGCATCAGGGGAAGATCGTCATGGACGGCTCCACCGACGAGGTGGCCTCGGCCTACAAGAAGTTCGTGCGGGCGCACAAGCAGGCCAGGTCGAGCGGCCAGGCCGGCGGGGTCGGTCCCCGTGCTCGCAAGAAGCGGAACGGCGGAAAGCGGGCCGGCGACGACTCGACCGCCGCGTAGCGGCCGGCCGGCGTCGCCGGACCCCGTCGGCCGCAGCCGCGGGAGGGCTCACGTCGAGCCGCTGCCCGCCCCGGGGGACAACACGTCGATGAGTCCGGAGTGCTGCGCCTCGAACCGCGCGGTGTACTCCTCGTACAGCGCCGCGTCGACGGAGTTGGCCTCCCTGAGCTGACGGGTCGTGCGAAGATCCTCGATCTCCCGCTCCGGCTGTCCTGACCGTCCTCGGTGCGGGAGCCGCTCGGCGGTGTTCACACCGACCGCCGCCGTGGCCGCGAGATGACTGGCCTCCAGGTGTTTCATCGTGCCCACCGAGAAGAACTGCTCGTCGAGGGTCTCGCGGCACATGCGCAGCAGCGTGTCGTCCTTCAGTTTCGCCGTCGCGCTCAGCCAGAACATGTCCTCCTCGAAGCTGACCGAGTCGTACGCCCCCGAGCGGGTGAACTGCTTCTCGTAGGCCCCCATGAGATCGGGGTGGGTCGTGACCACCTGGCGAGCGAGCATGTTCGTCAGGCGGTTGTCGATCGTGTACCGCGCGTGCTCGGTAAAGGTGGAGGACTCGTCCCGGGTCGGCAGGATCCCCGGCGTGGACCACCGCTTGAAGTATCCCGATCGGAGCTGCGACACCGGGTCGCGCAGGATCGTGAAGTACCGATGCTTCCGCCCCGGGAGGCGGAACGCGAACGGATGGTGCTGATGGACGAGCAGCAGCTTCTCGACCTCGCCGGCCGGCATCTCGAGCAGCTGCTCGATCTGCAGGAGCCCGCGTCGGCGACCGATCTCCGCGATCCGGATCCACGGGATGATGCGCTTGAACGAGACGATCGTGCTTGTTCCGCCGCAGAACGGAAGGTGGAAGAACACCGGCAGTTCGTCGGTGATCGGGGAGTTGCCGCGCAGGCGTGCGAAGGCGCGCGAAAGAGGCGTTTCACCCCATGTAGTAACACAGGTCTCGCTCACCTCGGGGGAGCGCTCCTTGAGTGTCTCGGCGAGCCGCCGCGCCCGGTCGCCGTACCCTGCGGCCTCGAGCGCGGTGACGACGACGAGCCAGTCGGCGCCCGAAGGGCCACGAGGTATCAGATCCGGCTCGGCGTCCAGGGTTTCCTCGACCATGCCGGCGGAGGCGAGCATGACAGGTAGCCAGGCGCGCGCCGGAGCGTTGTCGAATGCGGTCGCCAGCGTCGAGACCACGGCCAGGCTGACTCCGTCCCAGTCTCGTCTGTGCTTCGCGACCGCGAGCCGCCGCAGGGCGCGCAGGGAATCCGGTGACACCCGCACGCCACACGCATGTTGCGTCATGACCTCCGAGAAGTCGCGGATCAGGTCGTCCCGACGGTTCCGTCCTCGGACGACGGGGCCGAACGATCCGCGGAAGCGGGTGCCCGTCACCTTCCCGTACTCGAAACCCTCCTGCCACAAACCGATGCGTTCCTGTTTCCTCACGAGACCTCCTGCTTAGCTCTTGCCGCAGTGCAAGTGCTCGCCGGTACCGGGCGAGGCGCCGAGGCGCGCGCGTACGGCCGCGACGGCCTCGACCACACTGGTCTGAGACGTGTCGATCACGACGTCGGCGTCCTCGGGGGCCTCGTACGGTGACGAGATGCCAGTGAAGTCGGGAATGATACCAGCTCGCGCCTTGGCGTAGAGCCCCTTGCGATCCCGCGCCTCGCAGACCTCCAGCGGTGTGCTGACGTGCGCCAGAAGGAAGCGCGCACCCGCCGACTCCGCCAGGTCCCGTACCGTCGCGCGACTCGAGGCGAACGGCGCGATCGGCGCGGCCACCGCGATCCCGCCGTGCTTGGCCACGAGGGACGCGACGTATCCGATCCGTTCCACATTCGTCTCGCGGGACTCGCGGTCGAAACCGAGCCCTTTGGACAGGTGGTGACGCACCGCGTCGCCGTCGAGCAGGGTGGTGCTCAGGCCGTCGTCGTCCAGTTCGGCGGCCAGCGCCCGCGCGATCGTCGACTTCCCCGACCCGGACAGGCCCGTGAAGAACACGACCGTGCCCTGCCGGTGCCTGCCTGCCGTGGCCCGCTCCACCTCGCGGGCGGACGTCTCGGGATAGACGAGGTGCAGTGCATCGACGTGGGCGCGCGGCAGCCGCGCCAGGGCGGCTCGTGTTGCCTCGGACCGCTCGGCCGCGGGGACCAGCAGCCGTGCCGCGCCGTAGGCGGTAGCGACGTCCGACGGCGCGGGCGCCTGCTCCCCGTGGGGGTAGGGGACGACGACGACGCGCGGCGTCCCCCCGGTCTTCCCGGCGGATCCCCTGGCAGAGCGGGGGAGTCCCTCCGCGAGCCCGAGCGCCGCTCGGGTGAGCCCGGCCGCGCCGACGGTGCCCGGCTCGGTGTGCCGTGACGCGGGGACCAGCAGGACGACGTCGGCCGTCGCGGCGGCATCGGCGATGGCGGCGGCGTCCTCGAGCGTCGGGGGCTCGGCCAGCCACGCCGCCGTCGTCCCCGGGGCGAGGCCCGGCGCGACGTCCCGGGCGGGGGTGCGCAGCGTCTCGTCCCACTGCGGGCCGAGCGCCGTCGCGATCGGCTTGAGCGGGGTGACAGAACCGTCCGCGGCGACCTCGGCGAGCGGTGTGTTCTCCGTGTCCGTGAGCACGGCCGGGCCGCTGCGGGCGAACGGCAGGCGGTCGATCGCGCCGCCCAGCGCGAGTTCGAGCAGGTCGAGCTCGTCGTCGGTCAGGACGTGGGCGGGTGTGGTCATGGGTTGTGACTCGATTCGTCGATGCGGGCGGGTTCGTCCCCACGGAGGTGTGTCGTCTGCGGTTCCTGGCCCGGGGTGGGAACCGCGAACCGGCGCTTCACCCAGATCCATACCAGGTTCCCGCCCACCAGCGCACCGCCGGCCGCGGTGAGGACGAGCCAGAGGGGCGCGCCGATCAGCTTGAGGCCGGAGGCGAGCAGCAGGATCGCCAGGGCGCGGCGGATGATCCCGCCGGGGGCACGGCTCGAGACGTGCGCGCCGAACCAGGCGCCGGGGATCGCGCCGATGAGGAGCGAGGTCGTCAGTCCCAGGGAGAACTCCCCGTACATGAGATGGCCCAGGGAGGCGGCGGCCACGAGCGGGACGGCCTGGACCAGGTCGGTGCCGACCACCTGGGACGCCTTCAGCGCCGGATACATCAGCAGCAGGACCACGATGATGATCGACCCGGCGCCCACCGAGGTCAGGCCGACCATGAGGCCTGCGACCGCGCCGAGCAGCACGGTCGGCAGCGGGCGCACCACAAGGCTGGGCGCGCTCGGCGCGACGGGACCCTCGCCGAACGCGGAGCGGGCGCGGACCATCTGCAGCACGGCGCGCACGACCAGCCCCAGTGCGGCGAGCAGCAGGGCGACTCCCAGGACGCTCCGCAGCACGGCGTCGATCCGATCACCGAACGGCATGACCTTGATGAGCAGGGCGCCGGAGAACGCGGCCGGGACGGAGCCCAGGCACAGCCAGCCCACGAGCGGCAGGTTCACGGTGCGGCGCCGCAGGTGTACGACCGCTCCGGCGGGCTTCATGAAGAGGCTGGCCACGACGTCGGAGGAGACGGCTGTGAGCGGGTCCACCCGGAAGACGAAGATCAGCATCGGCGTCATCAGCGCGCCGCCGCCCATGCCGGTCAGGCCGACGACGAAGCCGACGACCAGACCGCCCAGGACGAGGGGGAGGTCGATCATCATTTCCTACCTTTCCGGCCGGATATCTCGACCATCAGTCTGCCATCGGCGCCGCCGATCGTCGAATGGTAGCCTCGGCGCCACCTCGGGGTTTCACCCCCTCATGTTCATTCCGTGGGCGGGCTCCGGGGTTCATTGCGCCCCGGACGCCGGCTGGAGACTGATGAACTCGCCCTCACCACACCTTCCCGCGGGGTCGCTCGATGACACCGTCCTGGCGCAAGCGCTGGCCGACGGCGCCGCGGAGGTGCTCCTCGCGCTCCGTGCCGACGTCGACGCCGCGGGCGGCGGGTTCGACCCGAAGGTGTTCAAGGACGCCGGCGACGCCGCCGCACAGGACTGGCTGGCGCGCGCCCTCGCCGCCGCCCGGCCGGGCGATGCCACGCTGTCCGAGGAAGCGAAGGACGATGTGTCGCGCACGAGTGCGGATCGTGTGTGGATCATCGACCCGCTGGACGGGACCCGGGAGTTCGCGGAGCGGCACACCGGCGCCGACGGGCCGGAGGGTGAGTGGCGCGACGACTTCGCCGTGCACGTCGCGCTCTGGGTGCGCGGCGCGGGACTGACCGTCGGCGCCGTGGGCCTGCCGGGCCGGGGCGCGACGCTGACCACCATGGACACGACGCCGGGCGGCCCCGCGGACCCGGATGCCGTGCTGCGCGGCGAGCGTCCGCTCCGGATCGCGGCCAGCCGGAGCCGCCCGCCGGAGTTCGTGGCTACTCTTGCCCGGCGCGACGACGTCGAGCTCGTGCCGATGGGTTCGGCCGGGGTCAAGGTGATCTCCGTCGCAGGGGGTACCGTTGATGCCTACGTCCACGGCGGCGGGCAGTACGAGTGGGACTCGGCGGCACCGGTCGCGGTGGCACAGGCTCGCGGACTCGTGTGCACCCGTCTCGACGGGTCACCGCTCGAGTACAACCGGGAGAGCCCTTGGCTCCCCGACCTGTTCGTGTGTCACCCGGCACTCGCCGCGCGGCTTCGCGAGCTGCTCGACTCCGTCGGGGTCGAGTCGAAAGTCGCATCGTCGAGCAAGGAAGGTGCTTGAGGAGTGAAGAGTCACGTACTGAGCCAGTTGCGCAGCCTGGAGGCCGAGGCCATCCACATCATGCGCGAGGTGGTCGCGGAGATGCAGCGCCCCGTGCTGATGTTCTCGGGCGGCAAGGACTCCATCGTCATGCTGCACCTGGCGGCCAAGGCGTTCGCGCCGGCGCGCATTCCCTTCCCGATCCTGCACGTGGACACCGGCCTGAACTTCCAGACCGTCCTGGACTGCCGCGACCGCTGGACCGTTCGTCTCGGCGTACAGCTCGTCGTGGCGTCGGTGCCCGAGGCCATCGACCGCGGCCTGGTGCAGGAGGAGCCCAACGGATCACGCAACCGGATCCAGACTCCGGTGCTGCTCGAGGCTCTGGAGAAGCACGGCTTCGACGCCGCGTTCGGCGGCGGCCGCCGCGACGAGGAGAAGGCGCGGGCCAAGGAGCGCGTGTTCTCCTTCCGCGACGAGTTCGGCCAGTGGGATCCGAAGAACCAGCGCCCCGAGATCTGGAACCTGTACAACGGCCGCGTCCACATGGGTGAGTCGATCCGTGTCTTCCCGCTGTCGAACTGGACGGAGCTCGACATCTGGTCGTACATCGAGGCCGAGGAGATCGACCTCCCCGACCTCTACCTCGCGCGGGAGCGCGAGGTGGTGAACCGGGGCGGCATGTTGTACGAGGTCAACGAGTTCACGCCCCTCAAGGACGGCGAGACCGCGGAGCTCAAGCTCACGCGCTACCGCACGGTCGGGGACGCGAACCTCACCGCCTGCGTCGAGTCCGAGGCGACCACGATGCGTCAGGTCGTCGAGGAGGTCGCGGCCGTACGTCTCACCGAGCGCGGTGCGACGCGCGGCGACGACAAGGTGAGCGAGGCCGCCATGGAGGACCGCAAGAAGGAAGGCTACTTCTGATGACGACGGCGACGGAGCCCGGCGAGAGCGCGACCGCGCAGGAGCCCGGTGTGTACCAGGCCGGCTCGACCGACCTCCTGCGGTTCGCGACGGCAGGATCGGTCGACGACGGCAAGTCGACGCTGATCGGGCGACTGCTGTTCGACTCCAAGACGATCTTCGAGGACCAGCTCGAGTCCGTGGAGCAGGTGAGCAAGGACCGCGGCAACGACTACACGGACCTGGCGCTCCTCACCGACGGTCTGCGCTCGGAGCGTGAGCAGGGCATCACGATCGATGTGGCATACCGCTACTTCGCGACGCCCAGGCGCAAGTTCATCATCGCGGACACGCCGGGACACATCCAGTACACGCGGAACATGGTCACCGGAGCCTCGACGGCCGACGTGGCGCTGATCCTGGTCGACGCCCGCAAGAGCGTGCTGGAGCAGTCACGCCGCCACACGTTCCTGGCCAGTCTGCTGGGTGTGCCGCACATCGTGGTGTGCGTGAACAAGATGGACCTCGTCGACTACGCGGAAGAGGTCTTCGAGAACATCCGCACCGAGTTCACCGAGTTCGCCGCCCGCCTGCGGGTGCCGGACATGACGTTCATCCCCGTGTCCGCCCTCAAGGGCGACAACGTGGTGGACCGGTCTGAGAACATGCCCTGGTACGAGGGCTCGACGCTGCTCAGCCACCTCGAGCGCCTGCATGTGGCCTCGGACCGCAACCTGGTGGACGTGCGCTTCCCTGTGCAGTACGTGATCCGGCCGCAGCAGAACGACGCGCGCGACTACCGCGGCTACGCGGGCACCGTCGCGTCCGGGGTGATGAAGCCGGGTGACCGCGTGCTCGCGCTGCCGTCCGGGCTGGAGTCCACGATCGAGGCGATCGACACGGCCGACGGCCCGGTCGACGAGGCGTACCCGCCGATGTCCGTGACCGTGCGGCTGGCCGACGAGATCGACATCTCCCGCGGCGACATGATCTGCCGCCCGAACAACTCGCCGACCGTGACGCAGGACGTGGACGCCCAGATCTGCTGGATGGACGAGACGGCGTCGCTGACGGCGGGCAGGAAGTACGCCATCAAGCACACCACGCGGTGGGCTCGGGCCGTGGTCAAGGGCATCAACTACCGGGTGGACGTGAACACGCTGCACCGGGACGAGGACGCGAGCGAGATCAGGCTCAACGAGATCGCCCGCGTCAAGCTGCGCGTGACCAAGCCGCTGTTCGTCGACAAGTACCAGAACAACCGGCACACGGGGTCGTTCATTCTGGTGGACGAGTCGACCAACAAGACGGTCGCGGCCGGCATCGTCGGGGGCTCCCTGCACATGGCGTGAACTGCGGGGGATGCCTGACGACACGCGCGTCGATCTCGGCGCTCCGGCGGATCCCGGACTCCGGCCGCCGGAGCGCCGGTATCTCGGCTTTCCCGTCGGAGACCGGCCGGAGGCCGCCGGGGTGTGCGGCCGTCAGAACATCCAGGGCACCTCGGCACGGAGCCTGTCGGTCAGCATCGGCGTGAGGGTGCGCGCGTATGTTCCTGACAGGTGGTCCCAGTCCCGGTACACGAGGACGTTGCCGATGACGGGTGGGCACGTGGTGCTCCGGCAGATCCAGTCCGTCAGGTCGATGTGCCGGGCGTCGGCGGGCACGCCGTCGAAGGTGAGTACCGGATTGGTCCGATCGAAGAGCTCCCGGCGCGGCAGTCCGCACTCCGCGGAGTGTGGTCCGTGTCGTTCGACGCAGGACGGGGCGAGCCGCTTGGATCGTGGGGTGTCACGGATGGTCAGCACCGTGATGCCGGCCTCGTCCAGTGCCTGCCATGCCGCCACCTGTGCGGGCGATACCCGTTCGGCCCCTTCGCTGGTGTCCGTGCCGACGACGACGACCAGGTCAGGACTCATCCCGAGGATCGTGTCCACGGCGGAACGCTGCCAGCGGTCGCAGTCCGTTCCGTCCGTTCTCTGGGGGCCTGCCGGGATCGCGAACCGGCAGCCTGCTTTCGCGACGGTGACCAGGCGCCATCCTTCGTGCTCGGCGATCTGCTGGAACGGGGGCTCCCACTGGAACGCGTGGGATGCTCCCGCGATCACGACGGTTCGGTGCGGATGGCCGGGATCATGGACGTCGCAGATGACGACCTTCTCGTATCCGGCTGCGTCTCCGGATTCCTGTCGGCAGCCATTGGCGACGGACAGTGGCACGTCGAGGTGGGCTGCCGCCGTCGACGGCTGGAAAGACGCGCTGAACGTCGTCTCCGTGAATCCGGCGCGGAGTGCGGCGGCACCGGGATGGTCAGGCGATGGCTCGGAGAGCGCGGCGAGTTCCGCCGCTCGTCGCCGGTCGAGTTCATCGACGACGTGCGTGGTGGGTACGGCGACGGCCGCGGTCGCGGCCATGGCCAGGGCGACCACCACGAGTGCACCGCGCCCCGTGCCGCCGTATCGCAGTGGCTCGGCGACCGCGATGTGGGTGAGCCAGGCAAGGAGCCCCGATGCGACGAGTACGACAGCGGCTTCCTGCCAGGTCACGGCCTCGCTGTCCGAGACCAGGAGGAAGAAGACCAGGATCGGCCAGTGCCACAGGTACAGCTCGTACGAGATGTCCGCGATGAACCGGAGCGGCCGCGACGCGAGAATGCCCACGGGAGCCCATCGCGGATCCGAGCCGGAGCCGGAGCCGACGAGGACCAGGGCGGCGCCGAGGACCGGCCACAGTGCGTACGGGCCCGGGAAGAGCGCCGCACCGTCGAACAGGAAGCCGGAGGTGACCACGAGGCCGAGGCCCAGCCAGCCCAGGACCGCGCGGAGGCCTCCCGGGAGCCGGATGAATGGCGTGACGAGGGCGACGACAGCCCCGAGAGCCAGCTGCCACACACGGGCGGTCGAGTCGAGATACGCAACGGACTGCGCCTCCGCGGACAGGGTGACGGCATGTCCGAACGACAGGGCGACCACGGGCATCAAGCACGCCAGGAGGACCAGGGTCGTGAACCATAGCCGCCTGCTACGGGCCGTGAGCCGCACGAGCGGAGCGGCGACGAGGGGCCAGACCAGCAGAAACTGGGCCTGCACCGCGAGCGACCAGAAATGCTGGAGCGGGCTGGCCGACGGACCCGCGGCGCCGTAGGCGAGTTGGCTCGCGATCAGTTCCCAGTTCTCGTAGAACAGGACAGACGCGACGATCTCCCGGCCGATGGACGTCCACCGCTCGGCCGGCATGAGCATCCAGGCCGCCGTGGCTACGGCGACCAGGACGATCAGCGCCGTCGGCACGAGGCGGGACAGGAGGCGGGCGTAGTGCTGTCCGAACCGGAATGTGCCGCGGTGCCCGCGTGTCACGATCTGGCGTGTAGCCATGAAGCCGGAGACGAAGAGGAAGACGTCGACGCCGCCGGAGACCCGGCCGGCACCGAAGAGGTGGAAGACGACCACCAGGAGAAGCGCGAGACCGCGGAGGCCGTGCAATTCGATGATGCGGCCGCTGATCGTCGCGTGGTCGGGCGCGTCCGCGTTCCGTGCCTTCCGGCCTGGGGCGGCTGGCGGGCTGAGGAGCGCCGGCCCGGATGAGGGGGGCGTCATCGTCAAGCTGGCTCCGGTAGTGACAATCCTCGATCCCGGCGTTCCGGTCCCGTGTCCCGTCGGCAGACAGATCGACGACGTGATGCGCTGCATCGTCCCGAGAAGGGCCGACACGTCCGAGGCGAGATGAGGCTACACGCGACGTCCGCTCGGGAGGAAATAGTGCGGCGGTCGTGGTGGTGCTACGCCACCACGACCGCCGTCGTTCCCCGGCCTCCTGACAGAACGGTCAGCGGCGGGAGACCGCCTCCAGCGCGTCCGTGATGCCGTCGCCGTAGAAGGAGTTCTCCTCCAGCGAGCCGACGCACTCCGCGCCGCGGCTGACCGGGCCGCACTCGTGGTCGGTGGCCTGGGCGCGGATCTCCCGTTCCATGCGCTGCGGCGACCAGTCGGGGTGCTCCGACCTCATGAGCGCCAGGACTCCCGCGACGTGCGGGGATGCCATCGACGTGCCGCTGTACAGCGCGTAGCCGTGGCCGGTCACGGTGGACAGGATCCGCGAACCCGGTGCCGCGACGTCGATCTCGCCGAGGCCGCGGTTCGAGAACGGCGACAGGTTCGCGTCCGAGTCGATCGACGAGACGGTCACGACGCCGTCGAGCTCGGCCGGGATGTCCTCGCAGCCCGAGTTGATGACGCGATCGATCGACTCCGAGTCGTTCGGGCTGCTGCTGTCGCTCGTGTTGTCCGACAGGTCGGTGGCGGCGTTGCCGGCCGCCGCCGCGTGCACCACGCCCCGGCCCGTGGAGAAGTCCACCGCGCGGCGTACGGCCTCCTTGGCGGCGTACTGGTCCGGCTGGTCCTCGCACCAGTACATGAACGGGTCGACGTAGTAGCTGTTGTTCGTCACGTCCATGCCCTTGAGGCCGGCCCACATGAACCCGCAGATCGCGTACTCCGGGAAGATGTACCCCTGATCGTTGACGACCTTGACCGACGCCATCGTCACCCCCGGCGCCACCCCCACGATGCCCGTGCCGTTGCGGGCCGCGGCCACGGTGCCGGCCACGTGGGTACCGTGCGACGACGTCGTCGGCCACCAGCCCTCGGCCGAGGTGTCGGGGCGCCCCGCGTCGGTGCAGTTCACCGACAGGTCCCCGGACACCTGACCCGCCAGGTCGGGGTGGTCCGCCTCGATGCCGCTGTCCAGGATGCCGACGACGACCTCGGGCGAGCCGTCCGTGATCTGATGCGCCGCGTCCGCCTCGATCAGCGACATGTCCCACTGCTCGTTCTCGCGGGGGTCCTCCTCGACCATCGCATCGAACTCCTCGTCAGTCGCGGCGTCCGCCGTCGCACCGATCGCGGACGTGTCCGCCCGGAGCGACGGAGCGTGCGCTGCGTCCGGTCCGGCCACCGCCGCGGGCGTGCCCTCGTACGGGGTGGCGGTGCGCGTCGCGCCGACGGAGTCGACGGCCCAGCGGCCGGGGCCCCTGACGACGTCCTCCCGGAACGACCCGTTGGTGGAGTGCGCGACGACGACACCGATCTGCGGCCACGACTGGACGACCACGCCGTCGGCGGCCCGGACGGCCCACTCCACCAGGCGGACCTTCCCCGGGTTCGCGTGGGTGGCATTGACCACGTAGGAGAACGTCTCGCCGTCGGGTGTGACGATCGGGACAGGCGTCGAGATGGGCTCGTCCGTCGCTGCGGCGCTCGCCGACAGGCCGAACGACGCGGCGGCGAGCGCCGCCACCGACGCGACCGCGAGGCCGCGCGCGGGACGGGGGTATCGCATGCGCATGGTTGCTCCCTGAGGTTGACGTGATCCCGTGTTCCGGGACCAAAGGGTGACTGACGGGCTGACCCGACATTCGGGAAAGTGTCCGACAATAAAGTCACCAGCTGGAAACATACCTGCACGGGCGAACTACCGCGAGAAATGCTGGCGATTGGCGACGCTACGGGGAGGTCGGCCCGGACCCGGCTGCGAGCATGCCGTGATCGCCGCTGGGCTTCAGCCACCTCGGAGGCTCCGTTCCGGCTCCCGTCGCGTCTTGCTGTGGACCGTCTGCGCGGTCCGTACGCCTTGCCGTGGCGTCGTCGGAGTCAGCGGCCCGCCGCGTAGCCCTGGGCACCGCGGGGGTTGGCCGCTGCGCCCAGGAGCCCGGTCGAGGGGTCGCGGGTGACCGCCGACAGGCGGCCCAGCGCCCAGCCGCCCGCTCGCGTGATCCGGTGGCCGCGGTCGGTGAGGGCCCCGATCACGTCGTCGCCGAGCCGGTCCTCGACCACCAGCCCGCCGGGAGTCCAGGTACGCGGCCAGAAGGAGCCCGGGAACGACGTGGTGTGCCAGGCCGGGGCGTCGATCGCCTCCTGGGGCGTGTAGCCGCCCACGAGTACGCGGAGGAGGAACAGCAGTTGCCACTGGTCCTGCTGGTCACCGCCGGGGGAGCCGCAGGCGAGCACGGGCTCGCCGTCGCGCAGCACGAGTGTCGGGGTGAGGGTGGTGCGGGGCCGGCGTCCGGGCACGAGGGCCGACGGCGATGCCGGGTCCAGCCACGTCATCTGCAGTCGCGTGCCGAGGGAGAAGCCGAGGCTCGGGATGGTGGGCGAGGACTGCAGCCAGCCGCCCGACGGCGTCGCGCTGATCATGTTCCCCCAGCGGTCGACGACGTCGATGTGGCAGGTGTCGCCGCGGGTCGCGCCCAGCGAGTCGGGAGGGAGGTCACCGGCGGGGTGTCCGTGGTGCACGGGGGAATGCGCGGCGCCTCCGGATGCGGGGGCGGACATGGACGCGGCCCCGGGGCCGGACTCGTGCCGGGAGCGGGACGAGGACGCCTGGCCGGGGACCGCGGATGGGGCGGACGCGGCCGCCGGTCCCGGGACGGTCGGCTCGCCGATCCCGGCCGCCGCTCCGCCCGTGGGCGCGCCCGGCAGGGAGCCGGCCGGGGCGGCGGTCGCGTACTCGGTGCGCAACGGGGGCACGGGCGGCGTGGTGTGCCCCGGAACGTCTCCAGGGCGGATCTCGTGGCTCGCGGTCGCGCCGATGAGTGACCGCCGCTCGGCTGCGTACTCCGCGGACAGCAGATGGTTCAGCGGGACACAGGCTGGGGTGCCGGACCGGCCCGCACGTGCGGCGCCCGCGCCTGCGCTGTCCGCCGGGACGGCGTCCCCGTACCAGACGTCCCGGTCGGCCAGCGCGAGTTTCTGCGCCTCGGCGACGGTGTGTGCGCCGGCGGCGGTGGACGGGTCCAGCAGCTCGTCGTCGTACCCGTCCAGGATGGTCAGGGCCTGCAGCAGGGCAGGGCCCTGCCCCCAGGCGCCGGTCTTGGCGATGGTGTGGCCGCGAAAGCGGGCGGTGGCGGGTTCCCCGAAGCCGGCGCGGAACCCGGCGACGTCGTCGGCCGTCATGATCCCGGCGTGGTCGGCGCCGTCGGAGTGCCGGTGGGGCGTGCGGACGAACTCCTCGATCGCGGGGCCGACGATCTCGCGCCACCGCGCGCGGGCCGCGTCCACGCCCGCCTCGCGCGAGGGCGCGGCGCCGGCCGCCGCGACGAGGGACTCCAGCACGTCGGCGTAGGCCGGGTTGGTGACCAGCTCGCCGGGCGCGGGCGGAGTACCACCGGGCATCCACCGCTCGGCCGAGGTGGGCCAGTGCTCGCGGAACAGGCCTTGGACCGCCGCGATGGTGCCGGACACGCGCTCCAGGACCGGGTGCCCGTCCCGCGCGTAGCCGATCGCGTGCGCCAGCACGTCGCGGACCGTCCACGTGCCCCGGTCGCGCAGGAGCAGCAGCCAGGCGTCGACGGCGCCGGGGACGGCGGCGGCGAGCGCTCCCGAACCGGGCACGAGGTCCAGGCCCTCGGCGCGGTAGTGGTCGATGGTGGCCGCGGCCGGTGCCGGGCCCTGGCCGACCAGCACGCGGGGGCGGCTCGGATCGTCGGCGGAGGCGATGACGGCGGTCATGTCGCCGCCGGGGCCGTTCAGGTGCGGCTCGACGACGTGCAGCACGAAGGCGCCGGCGCAGGCGGCGTCGAACGCGTTGCCACCGCGCTCCAGGACGGACTGTGCGTTGGCGGTCGCGATCCAGTGCGTGGATGCGGCCATACCGAACGTGCCGGCCAGGTCGGGACGGGTGAGGGGCGCGGGTGGTGGAACGAAGGACACGACGAAACCGTAGCCGGAGTGTCGGACGTCCTAGCCCTGCGCGAGCCGGAGAGCCTTCTCGGTGAAGTAGCTCACTTCGCCGTTGGCATCCTCGACTCCGAAGACGAACTTGCCAGAGGGGGTAGCCCGGACATCGACGACCGTGCCGCGTCCGCGTGCAGTGATGACGTCGGCCCCTGGCGTGAAAATGGTGTCGCTCATACGCCGGATTATGCGGGCGTCAGGCACTGGTCCGCCTCCCCCGTGAGACGGATAAGGCTTCTCATCTGTCTCACGGCCTACGACGCCGACCCGCTCGGCATGGCGGTCTGGCGGTCACGACGGCGCGTGAACATCGGTGGTGGTGACGTGGCCCATCTCCTGGTAGCGGCGGTAGTGGTGTCCGATCGACTCGGCGAGTTCTTGTTCGACGCCGTAGTGGCGGGCGATACCGACTGCCGCACGCAGTACGTCCTGGATCTCCTTGACGAGGTTGTCCGGGTCGAACGTGCCGTGCTTGTCGTTCTTGACGCCCATGCCTTCGGCGTGGGCGACAGCGGCGGCCAGTTTCGCCTGTCTCCTCGGCGAGCCGGGCCACGCGCTCGAAGGGGCCGTTGTGGTCGGGGAATCGTCGGTCAAGTCCGAGCACCACGCCGCGCAGGGCGTTCCAGGTCTCGATCGATTGGCCGGATGCGTCGTTGATCATCGGGAGCTTCCTTTCAGGGTTGGATCGCATGGATCTGCTCCCAGTCCGCACGGTCCAGTCGGTAGACCGGCATCTCTATCCAGACTCCGCCGGATGCCGTTCTCCTCATCGTGCCGACCCGTTCGAAGCCCGCATGGATGAGCGCACGGTGACCGGCCACGTCCCGGGGAAGTCGGACTGCCTGGACCTCGTCCAGCGCACCAAGCTCGAACGCGATCCGGGCTAGGCCGGAGAGCACTTCGGCTCCGATGCCGAGGCCCCACCAGTCAGGATGGACTGCAACGTCCGCCTCGCACGCTGGCCTCTGCTCTCGACTACTGACAAGGCTCGCGCAGCCTATGGTCCGCCCGCTCCTAGCGTGTACTACGGCGAGCGCGACGTCGTTCTGCACAATGCTGGAGCCTGCCCGTGCCGAGCCTTCAACGGCACGTCCCACCAGGTCGTGTACTTGTTCACGGTTGAGCAGGCCGTGCCGGCGGTGTCGCACCACTCGGTGGTCGCTGAAGAGCGCGAAAAGAGCGTCCACGTCCTCGAAGCCAACTGGTCGCAGGATGAGGCGGGTAGTCGTGCAGCGGGCCCCGGTGCTCTCGTCCTGACTCACGCTGCGCCTCCGTCGACACGAGCTGTACTCGCACCCTGGACAGTTCTGCGGACGGCGTTGAACATCTCCCACACGGCTGTCGACGTGTCGACCTCGCCGTGGATCATGTTGGTCAGTCCGTCGGTGCTCATGGCTCGGCGCACGACGAGCTTGGCAGGGAGCATGAGAGCGGCGTTGTCACCCACCCATATCTCAAGCCGGACGGGGGCCTTGGTCAGTAGGGGGATGAGCAGGTCACGATGCCGTTGGAAGTTGTTGGATCGTCCATACAGGACGTCGATAGTCGGGTCCGTCAACGCGAGCTCGACGGCGTCGCGACAAACGAGCCCGAGGTTGGTAAGCAGCACCGCGAACTCGGTGTGAAGCGATGTCGCGGTGACGCCGCCCGGCGTAGGTGACGACGGTGCGGTAGTGCTCTCGGCCAAGGTTGACCAGGCGGCGATGTCGTACTCGGGGTTTCGGGGCTGTCTCAGGGCCGCCTTGCGCGCGACGGCGGCCACAAGGTCGGGCTCAGCGACGGTGTCGGGGTCGATGCGCTGGAGCCAGGCCAGGACCGAGGCCCATCCAGCGCGGATCCGGGCGCGGTCCTCGCTGCTGCAGGGGCGGTTGAAGCCGTCGGGCTTGTACATCACGAGCGCGGCGTCGTGGCTGTTGGTCGTGCGGATCGGGCGGGATGTCGCGCTATCAGGCATGCGCTGTCTCTCCTCATCGAGCTGGCGGCAGGACTTGGATCTTTCCCATGACAAGCGCATCGAGACCGCAGGCGACGAAGGTGCGCACCGCGTCCGTAGGACTGTTCACGATCGGTTCGTCGGCCTCGTTGAACGAAGTGTTCAGGACCACGGGCAAGCCTGTGCGGCGCCGGTACTGTTCAAGCAGGTCCCAGAACAGCGGACTGGCTGCGCGTTCGACAGTCTGCACGCGCGCGGTGCCGTCAACGTGAACGACGGCGGGGATCGCATCACGCTGTTCGGAGACGACATCGGCTGTGGCGAGCATGTACGGGTACACATGGCGCCCCGCCGGGTGGAGGCGAAAGTAGGTGTCCGCATGCCCGGCGAGCACTGCGGGAGCGAGCGGCCGGAACAGTTCACGGTGCTTGATCAGGGCATTGATCCGTTCGACGACCGCGGCATCCTGGACCGGGGCAAGGATGCTACGAGCGCCAAGCGCACGGGGCCCGAACTCGGTACGCGCCTGTACCCAGCCGACGATCTTCCCCGCCGCAAGGAGTTCCGCCGCGCGAACAGCAGGATCGGCGATGGGTGTCACGCGGTACCCGAGAGCTGGAAGGTGTCGGACAGCGCGCTCAACATCGTCGTCGGAGAGTTCTGGCCCGTGCATTGCGTTTTGCCATGCCTCACGCTCACTAGAATCCGCGACGAGCAGGGCGGCGCCGACCGAGGTGCCCGGGTCTCCTGCCGCGGGCTGGACGTAGACCTCGTCGAACAGTCCGGACTCGACGATTCTCTGGTTGAGTACGCAGTTGAGCGCGACGCCACCAGCCAGGCAGAGACGGCGGTGTGGGGTCAGCGTCTGGGCGTACTGCAGGAACCGCAGGACGTGCTTCTCAAGGAGCATCTGCGCGGCGTAGGCGATGTCCTGGTGTCGGTTCGTGATCTCCTCGTCCGGTTCCCGTGGCGGGCCGAGCAGTTCGACCAGTGCGGGGCTGAAGAGGTTGCGGTCAGGGCTGGGTCTCCGATGGTGGTCGAAGTAAGACAGGTTCAACCGGAGCCGGCCGGTTCCATCGATAGTGGCAAGCCGGCGGACATCGCTGACAAGACTGGTGCGGCCGTAGGCGGCCAGGCCCATCACCTTGTACTCGTCGTTTTGCGGCCGGAAGCCGAGATAGCGGGTGATCATCGAGTACAAGTAGCCGAACGAGTGCGGGTAGACGACGCTGCGCAGCTTGGTCAACCGCCCAGCGCGACCGTCGTAGACGCACGCGGTCTCGTACTCTCCGCGGCCGTCGAGGGTGACCACGAGCGCGTGATCGAACGGCGAAGTCAAGTACGCGCTGGCCCCATGGGCGCGATGGTGCGCGACGGGCGTAATGCGGACACCCGGACTGAACAGCCCTGACTCGCGCACCTGTGCGGGTAGCTGTCGGCGGCGGCCCTATCTGCCAGGCTTTCGTGAGACCCCGGTCTTCGTGAGTTCGTAGGCTGGGGGCAGG
>NZ_BAAGRL010000054.1:0-51866 GCF_054782975.1 Myceligenerans halotolerans | reverse complement strand
AACACCCGCGACCCGACACCAACATCGGCATAACCACGACCTCGGCGTAATTCGAGAACCCTGGTTTGCGCAGGTCATCGGACTTGTCGGTCTCGAAGTAGAGCGTGCTGACGTCGAACAGCACCAGGCTCGTAGGGCCGAGTCTGGCCCGAGAAGCCAGCGCTCGGGTGACCTCGTCGCGGAACTTCGTGGTCGAGTACCGAGGCAGGTGGCGCACCACCGTGGGATACGAGACCATCTCCAGGCCCGCTTCGGCCAGCACTCGCAGGCTGTCCTTCTTCGAGGTCGGCTCGATGATCCGCGCGAGCACCATCTGCCGGAACACAGTGCCTGCGCCAGTGATGGTGTCCAGGCCGAGCGCGTCGAACCCGGCGTTCAACGCATCGAGGAGTACCTCGGCACGCGAGGACGTGATCGGCACCCGCGCCGCACGCACCGGCCGCGACCGGCGACGAGGCGGCGCAGTCCCCGCGCGGTCCAGGCCGAGGTCGAACTCGTCTTGCCCTGCCGCCATTCGCTGCGCCGCGGCCGCGCGCAACAGCGCGAGTTCCTCACCGTCATGCGCGGACCCGATGTGCTCAAGATCGAGCTTCCCGGCCCGTTTGCCGTAGACGATCTGCACCGCGGTCGCACCGGACGCCGTCGTCACCGTTCGGATATACGGAGCCACAACCCGCAGCATACGAGACCCCGTTAGTGCGCCGATCCACGCCCGTGATCGAACAACACCCCAGGTCAGCGAGCTACGCCCGCGCCAGATCCACCGAACTGATAAAAGTCAGGAAGCACTCTCCGCTGGACCCGCCCAGTGGCCAACGGCGTGACTCATCCGATCTGGGCACCTACCTCGGATGCACGCTGCTACGTCCGTCTCGTGGCGTCGCTCGGCTCGGGCCTGGTTGCGCAAAGCGATCGGAGCGATACTCTCGTTGGTGAGAGTCTCTCCGATGAGACTCTCACCAACGAGAGTATCTGGAGCATTATGGACGGGTTCATCGGTCGCGAACGGGAGCTCGCCATCCTTGATGGCAAACTCAGCAAGGTGCGTGCCAGCAGGCGGGGACCTGCCGGCCAGGCAGTACTGATCCGTGGACGACGGCGCGTCGGCAAGTCACGCCTCGTGGAGCAGTTCGTCGAGCGGGCCGACATGCCTCATGTCTTCTTCACCGCGGTCGGCGGCAATCGGGACGAGGACCTGGTGGGCTTCGTCCAAGAAATCACCGTCTCAGATCTCCCGGAGGGTGCGTCCGCTGCAGACTTCGCTGATCCCACCACCTGGGACGCAGCGTTCCGTGTCCTGGCGTCGGTCTTGCCACAGGACTCGCCGAGCATTGTCGTGATCGATGAGCTTCCCTACCTCGTCCGCGACGACCCAGCGTTCGAGGGTGCACTCCAGAAGGCATTCGACAGAACCCTGTCGAAGCTGCCGGTCCTGCTACTGCTGATCGGGTCCGACATCGCAATGATGGAACGCCTCAATACCCATGGACGCCCCTTCTACCAGCGCGGCACGGAACTGATCGTTCCACCCCTGACGCCCTCCGACGTCGCGTCGATGCTTGGCCTCCAGGCCGCAGACGCGTTCGATGCGTACCTTGTGACGGGTGGGCTGCCTCTCCTCCTGACCGAGTGGGACACGGGAGAAGGGCTGTGGAACTACCTGGAACGTGGGCTTCATGACCCCACGTCGGCACTCCTCGTGAGCGGTGAGCGCACGCTGGCCGCCGAGTTCCCCACCGAAGCCCAGGCGAGATCGATCCTCTCGGCTATCGGGCATGGCGAGCGTACCTACTCGCTGATCGCGCGAGCGTCCGGCATCGGACCGAACGTCTTGAACCGATCGCTGCAGCTTCTCGTCGAGCGTCGCGCCGTCGTGGCTCGCCTGCCGCTGTCGACGAGGCCTAGCAAGGAGACCCGCTATTGGATCGACGACCCGTACCTCCGGTTCTGGCTGTCCTTCGTCCAACCTGGGATCGCTCAGATCGAACGCGGACGTGGTGACCGAGTGTTCGAAACCGTGCGAAAGCAGTGGACGACCTGGCGCGGCAGGGCGATCGAGCCCGTGATCCGCGATGCACTCTGGCGATTCGCGGATGACGAGATCGCACCCGGAACCAACGTCGTGGGGGGCTACTGGACGCGGACCAACGACCCCGAGATCGACCTGGTCGGAGCCGACCGCGAGCCGATCGCCAAGACTCTGACGTTCGTAGGCTCGATCAAGTGGCTGGAGAACCGGCCGTTCGATCACCGTGACGCCACGCGACTCGTCGTTCATCGCTCGCAGTTGCCGGGAGCCACGGACGAGACCCCACTCGTGGCGGTGTCCCGCAGCGAGGCGTCGCTCGACGGGCTGACGATCATCGGGCCTGACCGCCTGCTCACCGCCTGGGACGAGTAGGGACCTGAATGCTCGAGAGAGCTGGTCGGCACGGCGTCTGCTGCGATCAGGCCGTCAAGAGCGGACGAGCCGGCCCATACGCCGGGTTCTCCTGGAGGGTGGGGCGGTATGTCTCGCGGTGTCCAGCGGATTCGTTGGGCACCGCGAGAACGTTGGAATCTCGCGGTTCCGGCAGGCTCTGAGCGCGTTGGAGAGGCTCGTATCAGATGGGCCGAGACGGCGCCCATGTGTACCCGGCCGCTCCCGTCGCACAGCGCAGGCTCGACGCCGCCCGCGGGTGGGCAGGTCTCGAACCTAGCTCTTCACCCCTGGTAGAAGCCCTCGTCCTCTTCGCTCGGCACGAGCGGCGCGTACTGTCGCAGTTCTCCGCCGCGGATCATCCAGAGTCGGAAGAAGCCCTCTTCCTGGTCCATCACCAACAGCTGCGCGGCGTTGGGTTCGCGCCACGGCGTCTCGAAGAACCGTTGCCGGAGGGCATCCAGGTCGGCGTAGTTCAACGCACCCGCCCAGACCTCGCACTCAGGTTCCTTCCACCCGCCCCATTGCGAGCCCTCTCCGCCTGTGAGCAGCCTCAGGTACCCCACGCCGTGGGCGTCAGGCCTCGAACGAAGGGGCGCTTGCGTGCGCAGCCACTCGCTCAGCGCTTCCGCGTTCTCGTTGTCGTCCATGGCGACCGAGACCATGACGTTCGCCACCCAGCTCACAGCGATCGTTGTACCCGAACAGACAGCCGCGTGACCAATCGTCCGGCCGAATCATCCAAGGTCAGCACTCCGCTGGGCTACGCGACTTCGGGTCAGGCTGGAAACGCCGATCATCGCCCGCTTGTGGGGCGTCTCGCTGTGGCTCGCTGTTCGTTCGCGTGATCGATTTGGCGCCTGGTGGAGCGGTGGCGCTCCGACCAGGCGCGGTCGTCGTGAGCTTGGGTGACGCGCGCGATCTCGTCCCAGACGGACGCGGGAACCCGTTGGAGCTGCTTGAGGCTTCGGGATCGTGACAACAGGTGCCATGCCGCTCCTGTCCAGGCCGGATCGGTCCGTGGCAGCCCATCGACCGCGGCCAGGATCGCAGACAGAGGCAGTTCCACCAGCAATTCGTCTGGCAGCTGCTCGTGGATCGGATAGCCGGAGTAGCGGCCTGAACCTCCGGCACGCCAACGCAACAGCACCCTCGCCCGATCGCGCTGGCGCGGGTGAGCGTCGTGCAGACGCCGTCGCACTTCGCCAACGACATCGTCGTCCACAAAGGGCGAGGATGTGGGACGCAGCATCTGCGGGACCAGATCTCGCGCGCAGGCCGGAGCGGCGGCCTTCCATGAGTGCTCAGCGTCTTGGCGGGCCGCGCGTTGCTCGGCCAAGCGCTGCGCACGTTCGGCGGGTGGGGTGAATCCGCGCTCGGCAAGCCAGGAGATCAGTTCGGGTGCGTGTGCGAGGCTGGCGTCGCTCTCCCATCCACCCCAGCGGACCCTGGCGTCAAAGTGCCAGCCGACCACATCGATCCTGGCGCCGACGCCGTCGAGCAGTTCGAACGCCGCGTCGCCATGGCACATGCACACGAACCCCGTGATGTCGTCGACCATCAGCAGCCGGGCAAGGGTGTCGAGGTCGGCACGGGTTGTGAACGTCAGCACCGGCGCGCGTCCGCGAAGATCCGCCGCTCGGAGGCGCCGGCGTCATACAGCCGGATCATCGATGCGGACCGGACTACGTCGTTCAGGGCACTGGGGTCGTCCACCACGGCCGGAACGATACCGGGCGCATCAGCCAAGAGAACGTGGATGCGGGGCGAAGCGCTCCGCTGGGTTCCTGGCGTAGCGGCACCCCATCATCACGATCGAGCCTTCTGGAAGTCTCGTCGGAGCCTTCGGGCGACCTCGAGCAGATCGTCGAGCGCCGCGGCGTGTGCGGGTGAGGGCTCCTCGTCTCTCGTCCCGACCGATACCGTCCGTGAGCCCGAAGGTATGAACGCTGCTCACACGCCGGTCGGGTAGAACTGGAGCTCTTGGACGGGGACGGCGATCTTGGTTCCCACGACGCCGTCCGGCGTGTCCCCGGTCATCTCCAGCATGGTGAGCCCGACGCCGGAGCGCAGGACCATGACACCGTCGGGCTCGACGGCCTCGACGAGGCCTCGCAACCATTGCCGGTCGGCTCCAGCAGGACGGACGGTGGGCGTGTCCCCGCTCGCGACCTCGTCCCAGGAGATCTCTCCGGGGACCTCAACCTCCACGTTCACGATGTCCCCGGCGGCGGGGACGGTCGCCATGAAGACCCCTCGCAGGAGCCCTGCGGGCGTCTCGACGGTGACTGGCACGGGATGCCCGTCGCCGACGGCGATGACCGTGACCGGGTACGTGGCGGGGCCGGGACCGACGCGGGCCGTCCACCAGGTGCTGTCCACGTCGCGGTGCTCCACGTCGTGCGCGGTGCCGAGTGCATGGTGGACGAACTCGGCGGGGAGCCGGACCTCGTGCTCGGCGACGTAGTGAGCGAGGCCCTCGGGCCACAGGTAGGTGCCGTCGGTCTGTTCCCGATGCCCCACGTCTTCCCCGCAAAACCGGCAGGACGACATGCCCCGGTACACCCGGGCGAGCATCCCGCCTTCCAGGTACCGCTGCACGTGCCGACGTTCGTGGGAGCCCCACGCGGGATCGACGAAGTCACGCGGGTCGGGAAGGTTCGGGGCGCCGGGGCCGCGCCAATACCCGATGAGGATCAAGGGCTCGCGCACCTTGTCGGCGACGGGAGGCTCCTCCTTGCGGAGGTAGACCCATTCCTCGCCGGGCAGCAGGTCTCGGGGCTCCGGAGGCGTGACAGAGACCGGGGTGAGATCGACGACCACCTCAGGTGCCATGTCGGCCACGACGTAGGTCTCCACGAGCGAGCACGACTCGACCTCATCCTCGGTGGGCACGTGGTCGTAGATCATCCGGCCGCGGATCGCCGACGCTGTGACAGCGACCGCCACACCACGCAGGCCCGGCGACACCTCGTCCCACAGCGCCCGCTGGAGAGACAACAGCGCAGAGGCACGGAACGGCAGCCGGCTGAGGATCTCCACGCCTGAACCGTAGCGGAACCGGCGGGCGACTCACACGGAAAAGCGACTCGACGATGGCCCCACGACCGCTAGATTTGCCGACGTGTCACCCGACCTCGCCCGAGCAGCCACCGAGGAACTCCTCGCCGCGGCGGGGTTCTGGCTCGACAAGGTCGACCCGGACCGGCAGCGGGTCGTCGAGTCGGCGGTCGGCGCGCTGGTTGCCGACCTCGACAGCCCGGCACTGCGCGAGCTTGCCGGGCTCTACGGGGACGAACCGCAGGACGCGCTCGACGGCCTCGCCCGTCAAACTGCTCAGGAACTGGGCCTGCCGGAGCCCACGGCCGAAGACGCGGTCCGGATCGAACTGAGGAACAGGTGCCAAACGGTCCTCGACGGGACGGCCGCGCCGAGGTCCGTGACGGCGTGGGCGTACGACCTCGACGGTCCGAGGACGCCTGGTCCGCGATGGTTCCCCGTGCTCGACCCGTTCATCAAGATCGAGCACACTTACGACTACCTCGAAGAGCTGCGAGGCTACGCCGACGGGGCAAAGATCGATCGAGCGCAAATCAATCTGGATATCGCACGCCTGGATGTCGAGGTTCGAGAAGAGGCGCTGAAGGTCCTCGACCACCGGTCTGGGAACGGACCGCGATGACACGGGACCGACTCATTCCGCGGCGACGTCGCGCAAAGACATGTCACTCATCAGATGAGACCGGCCGCTCGGCGGCGCTTCGTCGCCTGGCGCTTTGCCGATAGGGGCGTGGGCGCAAGGGGGTCGGCTCCGGCGGGCGTCTTCTCGCTCAGGTCCGGATTGCGCGTGACCCGGATCGCGGCCTTGGTCTCGGCGAGGTCGAAACGCCAGGAACGGCCGACCATCATCCCGCGTAGTCCTACGGCATGCGTCCTAACCCACTGCGGGCTTCGCTTGAGGTACGTCGCGAGCTCGTGTGCCGTCAGGAGGGGCTCGGCCGCTGGCCTGGCCGGCCGCCGCTGCGTCTGGAGTCATGCGGCGACGCTATGTCGGCAGGTTCCACACGGCATATGGCGGTTGTGGGGCGGACGAGCCGGCCTATGCGCCGGGTAAGTGCTGCTGGCACAACGCGGGGGCACGGCTGGACATGGCATCGGCCGGGAACGTTGGAATTCCAGCGATCCCGGCCTGTCAGTGGCCAGCAGGACTTCCCTCTCTCGGCGGACAGAACCGTGCCCTCCTGGCGGACAACAACGAGCTTCGGTCGCGGACCGAACGTCCCTGCTGGCGGACAGGTTCGGAGCAATAAGTTCCAGCGCCTCTGGTCGAGCGGACGGTCGGCACGTACCCGTGATGCGACCCGCGCACCGTCGTCGGCCCAGGTAGCACGCCTGTGGATAGCGCCCACGCGGGGCGAGCGGCGCTGCCAGGGCGTCGCCGCCGGTCGGCGAGGCCTCCACGCCTCGACAGGCCGCCGCAGGCATCCACGGACATTCTGACCGGATTCTTCTGTCCGTCAGTAGGGAGCGCCCTGTCCGCCGATAGGGAGATCCTGATGTCCGCTCACACCGGCCGATGGCGTGGTTGGAGTCCGACGACGGTCGGTCAGCCGATCCGGTGCCAGGCGTCCTCAGCCGCGAGTCGCCGAACGGCAGCCCGTTCTCGTCCAGTCCGTTGTAGACGGTCACCTGACCGCCGTCGTACACCAGGTGGAGCGACCATACCGCCGTCCTCACGAGCCCTCCCGCGCCTCGCGGCTGATAAGTTCGATTGGGTTGGCTCCTGGTGTATCAACCGGAGGCCTCGTTGATAAGATCAATTCGGTAGCGATCTGGTGTATCAGTCAGGAGGCGCATGGCGCGCGGGAGACCCTCACGGGCAACGGTGTACGCACGGCTTGAGAGTGCGATCGGTGAGCTCAACGAGCGCCTCGGGGGGCTCCCCTCCCCGAAGGAGTCGAAGTTCGTTTGGTCCGACATCTGGCACCTCGAGGCGCATCACTCGACGGCGCTCGAAGGCAACACCCTCGTTCTACGCGAGGTAGCCGCGCTGCTGGACGACGGCCGCGCAGTAGGAGCCAAGCCCCTCAAGGAATACATGGAAGTCCAGGGGTACGGCGCCGCCGCGCAGTGGGTCTACGGACACGCACTGGAACCAGGCGACTGGCACGACGGCAAACTGATCAGCGTCTTCGAGGTCCGCCAGGTGCATCAGCGGACGATGAGTCCAGTATGGGAGGTCGCACCACATCCGGATGCCACAACCCGCGAGGCACCGGGGCAGTTCCGAGAACACGACATCCACCCGTTCGGAGCTGGAATGCAGCCCCCCGGCTGGCCGCTGGTCCCAGCCATGGTCCAGGACTGGGTCGACTCCGTGAACGCCGCACGGGACGAGTTGCACGACCGGACCAGCCACGCTCCGTGGCCCGAGCGCCTCGCCGAGATCCACAACCAGTTCGAGCGCGTCCACCCGTTCATCGACGGCAACGGACGCACAGGTCGCCTCCTGCTCAACCTCATCCTGGTCCGTCTCGGTTACCCGCCGGTCATCGTGCTAAAGCGCGAACGTCCCGCCTATCTGTCCGCGATGCAGAAGTCGGACGACGGCGAGCACGGACCTCTGGGCGAGCTCCTCGCGCGTGCCATGTACGACAACCTCAACCGGTTCATCGTCCCGGCAGTGGCAGGCCCGGCCCGACTGGTGCCGCTCGCGTCGCTGGTCAACAAGGACTTCAGCTTGGCCGCACTGCGTCAGGCCGCACAGCGTGGCCGACTCGATGCCATCCAAGGACCCGACGGCATTTGGCGATCGAGCCGAAAGGCCGTCCAGGCCTATCAGCGCAACAAGCGGTCCCGCGCCAAGCGGTAGCCGGAGGACGCTCCCAGGATCCACCAGTCGGCTCCTTGCGGACCACACGCGGATCACAGGTCGACCGCCGACCACCTGCAGCCATTGCCGCAGGTCAGGGCTATTTAAGCGGACGAGCCGGCCCATACGCCGGGTTCTCCTGGAGGGTGGGGCGGTATGTCTCGCGGTGCCCGACGGGCTGGTTGGGCACCGCAAGAACGTTGGGATCTCGCGGCTAGTGTGAGATCTCGACGCGTTGGTGAGGCTGGCGTCAGACGAGCCGAGACAGCGCTCATGTGTACCCGATGTGTACCCGGCCTGCTCCCCTCACACGACGCGAACTTGGCCGCGGTTGAGCAGCCTTGAACGCGCCCGTCAGACTCGTGCGGATCGCGATGAGTGCGGGACTATCGCGACCCGGTCGAACGTGCGTGGGCGAGCGGCGTCGAGGATCTCCTCGATCATCGCGTTGAGGAGGTCGGTGAGGGCGCGGAGCGTCGGGGCGGGTGTCACGGTGCCTTCTCTTGCTCGTCCTCGGCGGCGAGCGTTTCCATCGCGCCCCAGAACCGTTCCTGGAGCGCCCAGAACTCTCGCTCCTGCCCGCTGACGGGCACGACGATCTGGTTCGCGACGGCGAGTGAGAGGTCGAACCCGTCGCGCACTGCGAGAACTGCGTCGGCGAGCGGCCATCCCGCGTCGATCAGCGACCACGCGGTGAGCACGCGAACCTCCGCCATGAAGCGTCGATGAAGCTCTTCACGGTCTCCCAGTCGCCGGGTGTTGTCGTCGCAATGGTGAAGCACGAGCCCGCGACCCAGCCCTGCTCGTTCCGCGCGATGCGGACGATGCCGGACTCCTCGTACGCGTCGGGACTGTGCTCGAAGCCGCGCCTAGGCTCCGAGCCGTCACCGGCCCAGGCGGTCAGTTCGCAGGCGAGCGCGGCGACCTCGATCCGCGGCTCGTCGAACAGGACCACGTCGCCGTCGCGCATCTGAAGATCGGCCTCGACGTAGAGCAGGAGCTCGGCCCGCGTGATCCGACGGCCCGTCGCGTGGAAGGTGCGCAGATCGGTGAGGTTCGGCGCACCGAGACGAAACCACGCGCCGGGACAGTCGACCTTGGGCGTCTCGGTCATGGCGTCTTCACGGGCATGAGAATAGTGCTGCCCGGCCTGGCTCCAGCATGGAAGACTCCGCTCTGCGCGACGAAGCGAGTCCGGGGAGGTCCTGGACGACACAATGGTGCGCCGCCACCCGTTCGGTCTGGGCGTCTGGGTTGCGGACCGGGTCCCGGCTCCGCGTCCGACATGAGGAAGGGATGGGTGTGAAGGAGTGGACTGCTCTCCAGCAGGCGATCCACGACATGCGGTGGGGAGGTATCCCCACTCGGACGTCGCAGGTCCTGGCGGGCCTCCTGGGGTTCCGCATGCCGGAACCTGACGAGTCGTGGGCCTGGCTCACGGAGGCGTGGGGACGCGCCTTTCCAGACTCGACGGCGTCCTGGTCGCTGCGCGGACTGCCCGACGAACGTTGGGTGAGGTTCCACAGCCTGCCGGAGTCGAAACGGTACGCCGACTCCGAGGAGGAGTACCAGATCCTGCTCGGACGCCACCATCAGATCCTCGCGGAACTCCGCGGAGACGACGAGAGCGACATCGTTGCCGTCCGCAGGGAGTGGTTCGACGGCGGGAGATTCAGCGCTCCGAAGAGGTTCCGCAGGATCGCAGCCACGTGGCCGCTCTGGCGGACCTTCGCCGACGCTGACCCGGACTCGGACGGCACCCCGTGGTACGCCTTCGCGCGCTGGGTACCTCCGACACCCGCCGCGCTGGACCCATTGCTGCGCCGTGTGGCCGATGACATCGATCGCACGCTGTTCACGAACGCGACCGTCGACTGGATCTACGCCCCGTACGACGGCGGCGCCGACGTCATCGCCCGAACCGCCGAGGAACGCGATGCCCTAGAAGCGAAGTACGCGGACTGGTTGTCCGCACACCCGTCGGGGATGTGACGTCCATGGTGACGCCCGACGACCTTGACCCGCCCCGCTGGCCCGACCCGCCGTCGGACGCCACCGGGTTGATGCGGCGCGTGCACGCCGCACGCCGGCTACCGCTCGCGGAACTCACGCCCGAGGATCTGCGAGTCGCTCATCGCGCAGCGGGTCGCACTCGCTCGGGTCATCCCCATCGCAGTGCAAGTGCTGGCCGAGGACCCTTTCGTGAGCGGGGACATTTACCCCGGCGACCTGCTGCTCGCAGTCGTCAGCGTGCCCGACGACGCTTGGAACCGCCTGAGCGACGCGATATTGGCGTCCCGCCTCGCCACGGTCATCAGCGGCCTGCCCGACAGAGTGCTCGCCAACTTGCCAAAGCGTTCCCGTTGGCCCCGATCAATCAACCAGCAATCAACTGAGTGATACGTCGTCGCAGGTCAGTGGCCTGGGGCGGTTGCTACAAGCCCGCGTCCGAGGCCGCCAGTCAATCAACGATCAATCAATCGGGGAGCGCGACGGCTCGACCGCCCAGAAGGGAACGTAGCGGCGGCTGCGATAGCCGACGGTCGCGTCGTAGATGACGATCCATCCACTGTCCGTGGCCTCCTTGAGCGCACGGGACACCTGAGCCTTGTTGATGTCCTCGATCCCGAACCGCTCCCGCACACTCGCGTCGAGGCGGCGGTCAGGCCCGGCCGACGATCTCGTCCAGGGCGACCTTGTGCTCGACGTTACCGATGCGGATCGTGACGGTCGCCTCGGCGCCGACGGCGTCGAAGTAGGCCTTGAGCGTTGACAGAAGCATGTCCGGGCGGGCCTCCAGCCTGGAGATGCTTGTCTGGCGCACGCCCATCTTGCGGGCTACCTCGGCCTGGGTCAGGGTGGCGACCTGACGGATGGTGGCAAGCCCTATGGCGTGCTCGCGTTCCATCTGCTCGCGGGCTGCGTCTCGCTCGTCGCGGTCGTCGTTCAGGCCCGGGATCGACTCCAGTGCCTCGAACACGTCGTCGGCGAGAGCGAACTGGTCGTGCTTCTCAGTCATGGTCTGTCCCCTCGTTCTCGCGCTTCCACTGGTCGATCGCCTGGTCGGCACGCGTGCCGACGCTGTCGTAGAACACATCACCCATCGCCGCCTTATCAGCGGCGAAGAGGGCGACGACCACGGACTTGGACTGCTCGTCGAACCAACAGACGATGCGGACCGCCATCTGCGGATCGAACGGGTGCGACAGTCTCCACACCGGATGCTGCCGACTCTGCCGGACACGCTTGAGCGTGGCGGTGTCGTCCTCAGGTTCCTCATCGAGGGTCTTGAGGTAGCTGAGTTCGTCGTACACATGCTTGGCCATCCGCACGGCACGCTGATCGCCGGACTTGGCCTTCGCAACCAGGTCATCGACCCAGGCTTTGAACTGCCGCGACCGGTGAATCTCCATGAACCTAGTATGCACCCAAGGGCGTACGCCTTCAACTGCATGCCCTTCCGCCAGCGACGGTCGACGCGGCAACGGCGCCATCGCCGATGAAAGCGGACGAGCCGGCCCATACGCCGGGTTCTGTTTCCCGCACGAGGTCACCCCCGTGCGGGCGACGGCCATCCATCTAGGCCCAGCGTTGCCGCTGGGCTCGAGCGGTCTACCCGGGAGCTCGGGCGAGCAGCCCTCGAACACTCCCTGTCTGACCTTGCTCCGGGTGGGGTTTACCTAGCCGTCCCTGTCACCAGGGGCGCTGGTGGTCTCTTACACCGCCGTTTCACCCTTACCGCACCCGGCCTCTCGGCCGCGCGCGGCGGTCTGTTTTCTGTGGCACTGTCCCGCGGGTCACCCCGGGTGGCCGTTAGCCACCACCCTGCCCTGTGGAGCCCGGACGTTCCTCGGCGCCGGCGCTTCCGGTTTCCCGGGCCACCGACGACGCGGCCGTCCGACCGGCTCGTCCGCGCAGGCCAGCCTACCCGAGTGCGGGGCCGGACGAGCGTCTGCCTCTATCCAGGCAGCGCATCGGAGTGGTTGGATGCCCCGCATGACGCTTCCCGCGACTCCCGCGAGCCTCCGCCAGAACCGCGCGGCGGTGCTCGCCGCCTTTTTCGCCCAGGGATTCGTGTTCGTCAGCGCCACTCTGTCCATCCCGAAGATCGTCCGGGAGTTCGACCTCGACCCCGGCGTGTTCTCGATGTTCCTGCTGGGCATGGTGCTGGCGGCGGCCGTCGGCTCCGCAATCGCCGAGGTCGCGGCCCGCCGCGCGGGAAGCGCCGCAGCTCTGCGCGCGGGGCTCGCGACGATGGTTCCCGCGCTGGCCCTCATGTACGTCACGGGCCACCTGGCGGGCCTGGCGGCCGGAATGGTGCTGTACGGCATCACGCTCGGCATGGTCGACGCCGGATCCAACATGCAGGCCGTCACCCTGGAGCGACGGTACGGCCGCCCGATCCTGCCGTCGTCGCAGGGCGCGTGGACGCTCGGCGGCCTCGTGGCCACGGGTGTATCTCTCGCCGGTGTCGCCACGCTGCCGCTGGCGACGGGCGCAGCGTTCTCCGTCGTCGCGCTGCTCGCGGCGTTCGCGCCGTTCCAGGGCCGAGCCGTCCTCGCGCCCGACGACGCCGCCGCGTCGACCCCCACCCTCCGCTACGCCCCGGAGACCACCTCCGGCACGGTCCCCGGAATGCTTCCCGACAGTGCGCTGGGCCCGATCGTCACGTCCGGCACCGTCGCGGCGCCCCCGCCCGTCCCCACAATGTCCGACGTCGACCCGAGCGCCCCCTCGGCAGCCGGTACCTCCACGCCACCAGACCCCACGGCCCCCGGACTGACCCACCCCGTCGCCTGGGCCGCGATCGCCCCGGCCGGAATCGCTTTCCTGATCTTCTACCTGGTCGACAGCGCCACCCAGGCCTGGGGGCCCCTCTACCTCGACCTCGTCCTGAACTCCCCCGAGCAACTCGTCGCCCTCGCGACCCTGCCGTACCTCGCGGCGAACCTGCTGGTCCGGCTCGCCGGCGATCACCTGACCGCGCGCTTCGGCGCCCCCGCACTCGTCCGGACGGGCGCGATGGTCGCGTTCGCCGGACTCGCCGCCGTCGTCCTGGCCCCGGTCTGGCCGGTAGCGGCAGCGGGGTTCTTCCTCACTGGGCTGGGGCTCGGCGCCGTCGCGCCGCTGAGTTTCTCCGCCGCGGGCCGGATCGCGGGTGGTGACCGCGCCCGGGCCGACGTCGTCGTCGCCCGTTTCAACCAGCTCAACTACGTGGGCGCGCTCGTCGGCTCCGTGGTGACCGGCCTGATCAGCACCGGATCTTCCCTCCGCATCGGGTTCACGCTCCCCCTGCTCCTGGTGCTCACTCTGATCCCCCTGGCCCGCGGCTTCGGCACCACGCCACGCGCCGAGGGCGGCGAGCGCCGTGAACCACGTTGACTTTCCTTGCACGGTTCGCCACGACTGTGAGAGAACCACCTGGTCAGACGCCACGAAGCGCACCGGACCGGTGCCAGGTCTGACTGACCAAGGAGACACTCGATGCACCTCACCCGCAAGATCGCCGCCCTGTTCGTCGCAGGGGCGACCGTTGCCACCCTGACCGCGTGCCAGGGCGACACCACCGGTTCGTCCGATGACGGGGCGCCGGGATCCACCGCGCCCTCGCAGGACGGCGAGACCGCCGCCGCGGGTCCGGCTTCCGGCACCCTGACGGCGGACGACTTCGTGGAACGCACCGCGACGGCACTCTCGACCATCTCGACGACGACGTTCGAGGCCGAGTACTCGGGCTCGCTCGCCGGAGAGGGCGCTGGCGTCGCGACCACGTTCGACGGCGAGGCGATGTACGGCGAGACCCCGGACTCCGTCGCGATCCAGATGACGACCAACCTCGACGAGGACCTGATCAAGCTCGACGACCAGAACATCTGGGCGAAGGACCAGGAGACCGACGGCAAGTATCTCCACCTCACGGACCCGGACCCGGGTTACGTGTTTCGGGACGAGCAGTTCACCGACGTGAACGTGTACGCCCGGACGGTCGCCCTGGACGGTGCGGTCACCGCCGTCGAGGACCGGGGCACGGAGACCGTCGGCGGCACCGAGACCCACCACTACGTGGTCACCGTGGACCTGGCGGCCGCGGACCTCACGGCGCTCGGGTTCGACGAGTCGGCGGCGGCCGAGACGGGATCGATCGACGTCGAGTACTTCCTCGACTCCACCGACCTGCCGCTCCGCACGATCATCCCGGCACCCGTTCCCGGGCAGACGCTCGTCCACACGATGAACATCACCTACAACACGGAGCCTTCCGGGATCGAGGCCCCGCCCGCGGACCAGACCATCACCGCCGCCGACCTCGACGCCTGATCGGTTCCCGAGCGCATCGAGCGCACCGAGCGCACCGAGCGCACCGAGCGCGAAGGGTGGTCGGTAGTTCCGTGAGTGATCGGCACTTCGAACTGCCGATCACTCACAGAACTGCCGACCACCGGTCACCACCAGATGCTCGCCGCGATGAAGGCGTGGGTCGAGCACGGGATCAACCTGCGCGACAGCTCGTCGGCACGCCGGGCCCCGTCCGCCCTCGTAAACTCGCGGGCGTGCTTCTCCTCCTCCCGCCGTCCGAGGGCAAGACGCCCGCGGCCGACGGCGCCGCTCCCGTGGATCTCGCCACGCTCACCCACCCGGGTCTCACGACCCAGCGACAGGTCGTGCTCGACGCACTCACCGCGGTCGCCACCCGGCCGGACGCCGTCGATGTGCTCGCGGTCAGCCCGAACCTCGCCGAGGAGGTGGCCTGCAACGCGCACCTCAAGGACGCGCCCGCCGGCCCCGCCGCCACCGTCTACACCGGTGTGCTGTACGGCGCGGCCGGCCTCGGCACGCTCACCGGCGGCGCCGCCGAACGCGCCGACCGGACGGTGCGGATCTTCTCCGGCCTCTGGGGTGCCGTCGCACCCGGCGACCGTATCCCCGCCTACCGCCTCTCGATGGGGACGTCGCTGCCCGACGTCGGCCCGCTGGCCAGGGCGTGGAAGCCCGCGCTGGCCACGGAGCTGGGACCGCGCGCCGCGGGCGACGTCGTCGTCGACTGCCGGTCCGCGACCTACGTCGCCGCCTGGAAACCTGCCACGACCGGGCCCGACGCCGCGGAGTGGCTCACCGTCCGCGCCGTCCGTGAGGTCGACGGCAAACGGTCCGTCGTCTCGCACAACGCCAAGCACACGCGCGGCGTCCTGGCCGGCCACCTGCTGCGCCGGGCGGGCGAGCCGACGTCGGCCGCCGAGGTGCTCGCGGCAGCCCGCGAACTCGAGGGCCAGATCATCCTCACGGAGATCACCACGGGCAACACCCAGACCCTCGTCGAGTCCACCCTCACCCCGCCGGACCGCCCCAGTTCCCCGCAAACCCTGGAACTGGTCCTCCACTGACCCGGCTGAGCCGCGGACCCCAGCACCGGGTCCCCGTGCTCGAAGCCCACCTGGTCGGGGGTTTTGCGTGTAGTCGGTCAATCACTTGACCGACTACACGCCAACCCCCCGACCACACACCCAACCCCCGACCAGCGACCGCTGCGCCCGGCTGAACTGCACCCCGCGCAGCCGCAGCGGCACCCCCGCACGCGGTCCGATCGACGGCTCAGCCGGTTCCTCCGCCTGTGCCGCGCCCGGCCCACGCGCACGAAGTGGCCCGCCATTCGCGCTCGTACCAGCCGCGCGGCCCCGCCCACGCGCACGAAGTAGGCTCGCGGACGTGAGTTCCGCACCCAGCCTGACCGACGTCGTCCGCGTGCTCGACGGGCTGTACCCGCCCGGGACCGCCGAGGGATGGGACGCCGTCGGGCTGGTCGCCGGGGATCCCGTGGCCGAGGTGCGGCGCGTGCTGTTCGCTGTGGATCCCGTGGCCGACGTCGTCGACGAGGCCCTCGAATGGGGCGCCGACCTCGTCGTCACCCACCACCCGCTGTTCCTGCGCGGCACGCACTCCGTCGCCGCCACCACGTTCAAGGGCTCCGTCGTGCACCGGCTGGTCACCTCCGGGTGCGCCCTCCACGTCGCGCACACCAACGCCGACTCCGCGCCGCGCGGCGTCGCCGACGCGCTCGCCGACCTCGTCGGGATCGCCGACCGCCGGCCGCTCGTCGCGAAGGCGGAGGACACCGAGATCGGGATCGGCCGCGTGGGCACCCTCACCGAGCCCGTCACGCTGCGGGACTTCGCCCGGCGCGTGGCCGGCGCCCTGCCCGCGACCGCCCAGGGCATCCGGTTCTCCGGCGACCCCGGGGCGACGGTCCGCACGGCCGCCGTCGTCGGCGGTTCCGGGGACTCGCTGTTCGACGACGTCCGCGCGGCCGACGTCGACGTCTACGTCACCTCCGACCTGCGCCACCACCCGGCGTCCGAGCTGCGTGAACGCGCTCGGTTCGAGGCCCCGGCGTCCGGGCGCCCGGACGCCGGCGGGACGCCCTTCCTCGTGGACACCGCGCACTTCGCGAGCGAGTGGCCCTGGCTCGCGTACGCGGCCGAGGATCTGGCCGCGGGGCTCGCCTCGCGCGGGCTGCCGGGCGTGGAGACCCGGGTCAGCGACATCGTGACGGACCCGTGGACCGGCGTCGCGCGGTAGCGTTGCCCAGGGGTCGCGCCGGTCGGGCGCGCCGCCACCCCGCGAAGCCCGAGCCGCGCGGTGCCGCGGCGACACGACCCACCCGCGCGGCCTCATGACCTGCCCCCACCCTGCGAGAGGACCCCCGCTCATGGTCTCAGCTCCCCCCGACCACCAGCGCAAGCTCCTGGAGGTTCAAGCCCTGGACACACGCCTCCAGCAGCTCGCGCACTCCCGGCGCAAGCACCCGGCGCTGGCCCGCATCCAGGAGCTGGAGGGACAGATCAAGGATCTGAACGCCTCGCTGGTCGAGTCGCGCACGGCGGTCGCCGACCTGAAGCGGGAACTGACGAAGGCGGAGGCGGACGTCGAACAGGTCCGCGCCCGCTCCGCGCGTGACCAGCAGCGGCTCGACACGGGATCCGTCGGGGCCAAGGACGCCGTCGCGCTCACCGACGAGATCGCCTCGCTCGCCGCGCGCCAGGGTGTGCTCGAGGAGATCGAGCTCGACGTCATGGAGCGCCTCGAGGCGCACGAGGAGTCGCTGACCAAGGTCACCGCCGCCTACGAGGCGCTCGCCGCGGACCGCGACGCCGCCGAGGCCGACCGTGACGCCGGCTGGGCCAAGATCGACGCGGAGGCCAGGGAGGTCACCGCCGAGCGGAACAGCCTCGCGGAACAGCTCGACTCCGGGCTGATCGCGATGTACGACCGCATCCGCGCCCGCCAGGGCGGCCTGGCCGCCGCCGCGCTCAGCGAGGGGCGATGCGGGGGCTGCCGCCTCGAGCTCAACCCCGGCGATCTCGCCGCCGCACGCTCCGCCGCACCCGAGCACGTCGTGACCTGCGAGGAGTGCGACCGGATCCTGGTGCGGATCGCGTGATGGGGACGACGTCCGACCCGACGGAGCACGCACCCGGCTACGACACCCACGTGCGCCCGCCCGGCTCGGTGAGCCGGTTCGACGGCGCCCTGCCGCTCACCGTCGTCCTCGTGCGGCACGGCGTGACGCCGATGACGGAGACCGGCGCCTACTCGGGGTCCGACGTGCCCGGCCCCGCACTCTCCACGAGGGGGCAGGCCCAGGCCGCGCAGGCGGCGGACGCCGTGTTCCGGATCGGCGGCGACACCCGCGGGCTGTGGCCGGACGTCCCCCGCCCGGCGGCGCTGGTCGCCTCCCCGATGGTCCGCACCCAGGAGACGGCGGGTGCGGTCGGGCGCCGGCTCGGGTTGCCGGTCACGGTGGAGAAGCAGTTCGCGGAGTGCCGGTTCGGCGACTGGGAGGGCCTCACGGCCGCGCAGATCGAGGCCGGGTGGCCCGGCGAGCTGCACCTGTGGCACAGCACCGGCACGTTCGTGCCGCCGCGCGGGGAGTCGTACGCGCAGGTGGGCGCGCGCGTGTGGGACGGGATGCAGGCGCTGGTCGACGGCGGTGTGGGGCGCACGGTGGTCGTCGTCGGGCACGCGGCCCAGATCCGGACGGCCGTGGGACAGGCGATGGGGGCGCCGGCGTCGCACTGGTCGCGCATCCGCATCCCGCCGGCGTCGCTGTCGGTGCTGCGGCTCTGGGCCGACGGCGCCAGCGAGATCACGACGGTCGGGTTCCCGACGGATTCCTGACGACGGCTCAGCGCGCTAACCGTTTAGCGCGCTCGCTTCGATAACGTTTTCGATCCATCCTCGTGGTACGGCCGCGCCACGCGGTCGTGTCACTCGACGAGGAGGACGAGATGAATCACCGCACCGCGCCGCCACGGCGCCGGGCAGCCTGGGTGGCGGGAGCTGTCGCGGTCGCGACAGCACTCGCCGGTGGTGTCGCGATGTCGACGTCCGCGCAGGCGGCCGGCGACACGCTGCAGGAGGCGGCAGCCGATCGGGGCCTGTACTTCGGCACGGCGATCACCGGGTCCAAGCTCACCGACTCGACGTACGAGACCATCGCGAACCGCGAGTTCAACATGATCACGGCCGAGAACGCGATGAAGCTGGACGCCACCGAGCCGCAGCAGGGCCAGTTCGACTTCTCCCGCGGCGACCGCATCGCGAACTGGGCCACCCAGAACGGCAAGCAGCTACGCGGCCACACCCTGGCCTGGCACTCCCAGCAGCCCGGCTGGATGCAGAACATGGAAGGCCCCCAGCTGCGCCAGGCCATGCTCAACCACGTCACTCAGGTCGCGACCCACTACCGCGGCCAGATCCACTCCTGGGACGTGGTCAACGAAGCCTTCGCCGACGGCGGCACCGGCGCCCGCCGCGACTCCAACCTGCAACGCACCGGCAACGACTGGATCGAAGCCGCCTTCTACGCCGCCCGCGAGGCCGACCCCGGCGCCAAGCTCTGCTACAACGACTACAACATCGACAACTGGAGCTGGGCCAAGACCCAGGCCGCCTACAACCTGGTCGCCGACTTCAAACAGCGCGGCGTACCGATCGACTGCATCGGCCTGCAGTCCCACTTCAACTCCGGCAGCCCCTACCCGAACAACTACCGCACCACCCTGCAAAGCTTCGCCGACCTGGGCGTGGACGTCCAGATCACCGAACTCGACATCGAAGGCTCCGGCCAGCAGCAGGCCGAAACCTACCGCCGCGTCGTCGAAGACTGCCTCGCCGTCTCCCGCTGCGACGGCATCACCGTCTGGGGCGTGCGCGACACCGACTCCTGGCGCTCACAAGGCACCCCCCTGCTGTTCGACGGAAACGGCAACAAGAAGGAGGCCTACCACGCCGTCCTCGACGAACTCAACGACGGCACCAGCACGCCGGACCCGACGGACGATCCCACCGATGACCCCACGGACGACCCGACGACCCTTCCGCCGGGCGACTGCTCCGCGGATCTGACGATCGTCAACTCGTGGAACACCGGCTACCAGGGTGAGGTCACCGTGACGGCGGGCTCGTCCGCGATCAACGGCTGGTCCGTGGCGCTGTCCGGCGGGATCGACGTCAACCAGATCTGGAACGGCACGCTGTCCGGTTCGACCGTCTCCAACGTGTCGTGGAACGGCAACCTCGGGGCGGGCCAGAGCGCCGGGTTCGGGTTCATCGGCAACGGCTCCCCGCCGTCCGCCGGATCGCTCGCCTGCGGCAGCTGACCGCGGACATCCGCTCCCGCTTCTGATCCTCCACGACCGCCGGCCCGTTTCCCGGAGGCCGGCGGTCGTGGGCCGGGGCGCGCCGTCCCCGGTCACGGAGATGCCGAACAGGTCTCGCCCCGTAGGCTGACTCCGTGACCGAGCAGCACCAGCCCCGCATGAACGTCGAGTCGTTCAACCTGGACCATCGCGCCGTCGCCGCGCCGTACGTGCGCCTGGCCGACCGCAAGGAACTTCCCGCCGGCGATGTCATCGTCAAGTACGACGTCCGATTCGCCCAGCCCAACGTCGCCCACCTGGAGATGCCGGTGGTGCACTCGCTGGAGCACCTGTTCGCGGAGAAGTCGCGGAACCACACGGACCGCGTCCTGGACTTCTCCCCCATGGGCTGCCAGACCGGCTTCTACCTGATGCTCTCCGGAGACCCCGCCGAGGAGGACGTCCTCGACCTGGTCGAGGCGACCCTCACCGACATCGCGGACGCCACCGAGGTGCCCGCCGCCAACGAGGTGCAGTGCGGCTGGGGCGCGAACCACACCCTGACCGGCGCACAGGACGCCGCCCGCGCGTTCCTCGCCGAGCGCTCGCAGTGGACGCAGGTCTTCGCGTGACGGCCGGCACGGGCGGCGTCACGGTCGACGCGGTCGTCATCGTCGCCATGCCCGACGAGGCGGCGCCGTTCCTGGACCTCGCCGGCGTCCCCCGCGGCGACGAGGAGTCCGACTCCAGGTCCGACGACGTCTCCCCGCCGACCAGCACGACCCCCGCCGACGGTACGACGGCGGCCGGTGTGGCGGACGACGGCAGCGCCGGGCTCGACATGTCCGGCGGCGCGCTCGCTCCCGGGTCGCGGATGGTCGGCGCCGCGGAGCACCGGATCCTGACGCTGGGCGGGCGCAGCATCGCGCTGGTGCGCAGCGGCATCGGGTTCGTGAACGCCTCGGACGCCGCCGTCGGCGCGCTCCTGACGTACGGCATCGTGCCGGTGATCAGCGCAGGGAGCGCGGGTGGGCTGGCGCAGTCCATCGTGGTCGGCGACGTCGTCGTCGGGCGGACATACGTGAACACCGGTGCGGACGCCACCGCGTTCGGGTACAGGCTCGGGCAGCTTCCCGGGATGCCCGCCGTCTACGCGGCCGACCACGGGCTGCTCGAGGCCACCGAGACCGCCGTCGGGCACGATCAGAACGTCGTCACGGGGACCATCGGCTCGTCCGAGAAGTTCGTCACCGCGGAGCCCGCCCGCGCGCTGCGGGAGACGTTCGACCAGGTCCTGGCGGTGGACATGGAGTCGGCCGCGATCGCGCAGGCGTGCCACAACCACGGCGCGCCGTTCGTGTCGGTCCGCGCCGTCTCCGACCTCTGCGCCCCGGACGGCTCGGAGTTCCTCACCCATGTTGACGACGCCGCGCTGCGCTCGGCCCGGGTGGTCGAGGCGACGCTCACGCGGCTCTGACCAGCAACCGGTCGGGCCGCGGTTCCGCCTCCACTCGGGATCGAGCAGTGGCGGAGTCCGGTGGCGTGGTGCCGGCGGAATGCCCGGGCGTAGCACAGTGTGACCTCGTGCCGGCTGGTGGGCGAGTGGATTGATGGATTGCTAAAATAGCCAAACGATGGACACCCAGCCGCTCTACCAGATCAAGGCAGACCTCTTCAAAGCCCTTGGGCATCCCACCCGCATCCAGGTGCTCGAGGTCCTCGCCGCCGCACCCGACCACACCGCACCCGTCTCCCGCCTCGCCGAGGTGAGCCGCGCGGAGGCGTCCCAGCTCTCCCAGCATCTCGCGGTGCTCAAGCGCACGGGTGTGGTCACCTCCGTCCGGTCCGGGAACACGGTGCACTACCGGCTGGCCGAGCCGCTCGTCGCGGAGTTGCTCGTCGTCGCACGCGCCTTCCTGCTGTCCTCGCTCGCGACGGGCCGCGACGGAGCCGCCGACCGGCTCACCGCCGCACGCGACCTCCCCGCCCTGCCGGGCGCCAGCGCCCGGACCGTTCTCGCGGCCACCTACGTCGAGCCCCGCGACACCGGACCCGGCGGGCGTGACGCGGACAGCCCGGACGCCGCGAGGGCGACCACGCCGGAAGCACCAGCCGGAACACCCGGCAGCCAGACGCCCGACACCGTCCGGGCCGGGGCATGACCGCCCGCGAGCTCGTCGCGCGGCTCGACCTACGGGACCTCCTTCCCACCCGCTCCGACTACGACCTGCGTCCCCGGACGCTGCGGGCCGACCTCGTGGCGGGTGTCACCGTGGGCGTGGTCGCCCTCCCGCTGGCGCTTGCGTTCGGTATCAGCTCCGGCGTCGGACCGGCCGCGGGCCTGGTGACCGCGGTGATCGCGGGCATCGTCGCGGCCGTGTTCGGCGGGTCGAACGTCCAGGTCAGCGGGCCGACAGGCGCGATGGCAGTTATCCTGGCGCCGATCGTGGCCCAGTACGGTCTCGCCTCGGTCGCCCTGGTGACGGTCGGCGCCGGGCTTCTCGTGCTCGCGCTCGGCGTCCTGCGACTCGGCCGCGTGGTCACGTACATCCCGTGGCCGGTGGTCGAGGGCTTCACGCTCGGCATCGCAGCCATCATCTTCCTGCAGCAGGTCCCGAGTGCGCTGGCCGTCCCGGTCGAGGCCGGGCACAACACGCTCGTCACCGCGCTCGGCGCGCTGGGCGACGCCATCGACGCGCCGGACGCGGCCACGCTCTGGACCCTGGGAATCGTGGCGGCCGTCGCGGTGATCATGATCGCTCTCCCCCGGATCCATGCCGGTCTGCCGGCGTCGCTCGTCGCCGTCGTCGTCGTCACGGTCGCCGCCGAGCTCGCCGGGGCGCCCGCACCCCGGATCGACGAACTGCCCTCCTCGCTCCCCGTCCCCCAGCTGCCCGGCATCACGCCGGGCGCCGTCCGCGACGTGTTCGGCGCCATGATCGCCATCGCCGCACTGGCCGCCATCGAGTCACTGCTGTCCGCGCGGGTCGCCGCCACCATGCACACCGATCGCGGCGGCACCGGCCCCTACGAGCCCGACCGGGAACTCGTCGGCCAGGGCCTCGCCTCCGTGGCGAGCGGGATGTTCGGCGGCATGCCGGCCACCGGCGCCATCGCGCGCACCGCGGTCAACGTGCGCTCCGGCGGGCGAACCCGGCTGGCCGCCGTCGTGCACGCCGTGGTCATCCTCGCCGTGATCTACGTGGCCACCGGGCCCGTGTCCCGCATCCCGCTCGCAGCGCTGGCGGGCGTGCTCATGGTGACAGCGTTCCGGATGGTGCATGCCGCGACCGTGCGCGCCGTGCTCACCTCGACCCGGTCCGACGCCGCCACGTTCGTCGTCACCGCGGTCATCACCGTCGCGTTCGACCTCATCGAGGCCGTGCAGATCGGCCTGCTCGTCGCGGCGTTCCTCACGCTGCGTCACGTCGCCCGGGCATCGTCGGTGCATCGCGACCCGCTGCCCGGCATGGCCGAGCCCGGGGACGAACACATCGCGCTGTACCGGCTGGAGGGCGCCATGTTCTTCGGCGCGGCCGGGCGCATCCTCGCCGAGGTGACCCATGCCAGCCGGCGCGACGACGTGCGGGTGGTGATCCTGCGCCTCTCCCAGATCCACCTGGTCGACGCCACCGGCGCCAACGCCTTGGCCGAACTCATCACCGAGCTCGAGCAGCGCGGCGTGACCGTCCTGGTCAAGGGCGTGCAGGACAGGCACCGCCGACTCCTGGTCAACGTGGGCGCGCTCAAGCGACTACGCCACGAGAACCACCTCTTCACGGCCCTCGACGCCGCGATCACCCACGCCCGCTCGCATGTCGCGCGCGAGATCGATCCGCACGAGAGCCCTGCGAACGTGGCCGCCGACCACTGAACCGCAAGACGACACCGCCCCCCGAACCCGCACCCGCACCCGCATCGAACCGCACGGTGGCACCGCCGACTGCTGCCGAACCGCAGGATGGTTCTGGTGTTTGTTGGCGAACCGCAGGATCACACCGCGGAGCGCTGCCGAACCGCACAGTGGCACCACCGATCGCTGCCGAACCGCGGGATGAATCGTTCAACTCGCGCGTTGGCACGATTCATCCTGCGGTTCGGCAGCGCTCCGCGATGGCGTCCTGCGGTTCGCCAACAAACACCGGAACCATCCTGCGGTTCGGCGACGAACACCAGAGTCATCCTGCAGTTCGCCAGCAGCCCCGGCTCGGATCAGTCCTTGGCGTCGGCGTAGCTGTTCACGACGGCGACGCTGAGCGGGAACGTGACCGGGAAGTCGCCGAACAGGAGCCTGCCCGCCTCGTCCGCCGCGGCCCGGATCTCGTGCGCCACGGCGTCGGCGAGGACGGCCGGGGTGTGCACCACGACCTCGTCGTGCAGGAAGAACACCAGGTGCGGGCGGCAGGCGAAGGGCTCGGGGGCACCGCCGGTTCCCTCGGATCCTGCGAGGCCGACGGAACCCGCGAGACCACCGAGGCTCGTAGGGCCCGCCGAACCCGGGAGACTCCCAGAACCAGTGAGGCTCCCGGAACCCGCAGAACCCGCGAGCCCCTCGCCCCGGGGACCATGACCGGCGCCCAGCGCGCCGGACCCGACCCGCACGTCCGGCACCTCGCCGAGCGCCCACAGCCGCCGGCGGATCGACGCGATCCAGCACAGTGCCCACTCGGCGGCAGTGCCCTGCACCACGAAGTTCCGCGTGAACCGGCCCCAGGCACGGGTCTGCGAGCGAGCGCGGCGGCCGGCCTCGGCGGCGCTGTCCGGGTCGGCGGCGAAGGCCTGTGCTTGAGCGTCCGCCCAGTCGCTGCCTGGTGGCGGTGAGCTGCGCCCGAGCCGCGTGGTCACGACCTCGCCCCGCTCCCCCGCCCGTGCCGCGCGCTCGACCAGGTCGATCGCCCGCGGGAACGCCTTGGCGAGCCGCGGCATCACCTGGGCCGACGCGCCCGTCGTACCGCCGTACATCGCCCCGAGCATCCCGAGCTTCGCCTGCTGGCGCGTCTCGACGACACCGGCGGCCACCATCCCGGCGTACATGTCGACGGCCTCGACGCGCACGCCACCGTCCGCGCCCCCACCGCCACCGCCCCCACCGCTACCGCCGACCCCGCCGCCACGCGCGCCTCCACCACCGCCATGCGCGCCTCCACCACCGCCACGGGCGCCGTCACCTCCGGCGCCGCCGCCATGCGCGCTGCCCCCCGCCGCGCCACCACCGCCTGCACCCAAGCCCTGTCCGTGGCGGCCGCCCCCGGGCCCGCCCGACCCAGACGGCCCCTGGCCCGCAGCCGCCATCCGTTCGTCCTGCGCGAGCCCGGCCAGCACGCGGGGCTCGAGCTGGGCGGCGTCGGCGACCACGAATGTCCACCCCGGATCCGCCACCACCGCACGCCGCACGCTGTGCGGGAGCTGGAGCGCCCCGCCGCCGGTGCTCGCCCAGCGGCCGGTCACGACGCCGCCCACCACGTACTCCATCCGGAACCGGCCGTCCGGCGCCCAGGTGTCCAACCAGGTCCAGCCGTTCGCCGTGTACAGGCGGTAGAGCGACTTGTACTCCAGGAGCGGGGCGATCACCGGATGGTCGATCGTCTCGAGTTCCCACTTGCGCAGGCTCCGCGCACCCACTCCCGCGTACTCCATGGCCCGCAGCAGGTCGGGGTGCGAGTCGGGGTTGAGGGTGGGCGGCGCGTCCAGCGCCTCGCGGATGCGCTCCACCAGCGCCTCGAGCTTCGCCGGCCGGGCGCCGGGCCGGGGGCGCGGGCCGAGCGCCTCGGTGAGGATCGCGTCGTGCACGTCGGCGCGCCACGGCAGGCCCGCGTGGTGCATCTCGGCGGCCGCGAGCGCGCCGGCGGACTCGGCTGCGATCAGCAGTCGCAGGCGCCCCGGGTCGGCGCTCGACGCGATCGCGTCGAGCTGCGCGGCCAGCTCGGTGACCGGATCCAGCCCGCTGTCCGTGTCCGACGGCGGTCCCGCCGCACCCGCTCGATCGTCCGAGCCGCGAGCGGGCTCTGCGCCCGACCCGCCCGCGGAGCCGGTACCCGACCCGCGCTCCGGCGTGTCAGCCGCCCCCAGGGTGTCGAGGTCGAAGAGCGTGTCCGGGACGACCTCATGGGACGCGCCACCCGCCTGCGGTGGCGGCGCGGGTGGCAGGCCGTCCCACGGGCCGCGTGGTGCGGTGGCCAGCTCCGTGTCCGAGGTCAGCGCCGACGAGCGCAGGATCGCGTGCACGAGCCGCAGGTCGTGGGCGCGCTCGACCCGCACGCCGTCGGCCAGGAGTCTCGGGTACCAGCGGTTCGTGTCGTCCCAGGTCCAGCGTGGTGGCGCGGCGGGGACGCCGTCGTCGTGCACGGCCTCCCCCGGTTCGGGCAGCCGCGCGACGGCGGCCCGCTGGCCGCCTGCCTGGGACAGGATCACTCTCACGGGACGAGTCTGCCTGGAGACACTGACATCGGACGCCGACGCCACGAATGCGGTCGGCCGGATGTCGAGCGGTCGGCCAGATGTCCTTGCAGTCGGTCGCCCGAGGGACCGACTTCTTGACATCCGACCGACCTCTCCCGACATCGGACCGACCGCTCGACATCGGACCAGCTACCCGACCGGTCACCCGGCGACCGGCCGACCACGACCACCCGGCACCCGGCCACTCCGCCGACCCACTCGTACAAGCGAACAGCGGGGGCGGCGCCCACGCGCCACCCCCGCCGTCACATGGACCTCAGCTCTCGCCGCCCGCGCTCCCCGAGGTGCCCGCGTTCACGTCGAGCAGGCGGTACTTCTCCACCGCCTTGGCGACGACATCGGCCGGCATCTCGCCCCGGCGCACCAGCACCTGCAGCGTCTTGACCACCATCGACGGCCCGTCGATGAGGAAGTACCGCCGCGCCGCCGCGCGCGTGTCGGAGAACCCGAAGCCGTCCGCGCCGAGCACGGCGTAGTCGCCGGGCACCCAGGCGCGGATCTGGTCGGGCACCATGTGGTCGTAGTCGCTCGTGGCGACGAACGGCCCCGGGGCGCCCTGGAGCTTCCGCGTGACGTAGGGCACGCGCGGCTCGGCGGCCGGGTCGACGAAGGCGGCGTGCTCGGCGTCCAGCGCGTCGCGTCGCAGCTCCGTCCAGCTCGTCACGGACCAGACGTCGGCGTGCACGCCCCAGTCCTCGCGCAGCAGTTCCGCCGCCTCCAGGGCCCACGGGACGCCCACGCCCGAGGCGAGCAGCTGGGCGCGCGGCCCGTCACCGCCGTCGGCGGCGTGGACGCGGTGGATGCCGCGCTTGATGCCCTCGACGTCGACGTCCTCCGGCTCGGCGGGCTGCACCATCGGCTCGTTGTACACCGTGAGGTAGTACATGACGTCCTGGTCGCGGCCGTCGGAGCCGACGCCGTTCTCGCCCGGGCCGTACATGCGCTCGATACCGTCGCGCACGATGTGCCGGATCTCGTAGCCGTAGGCCGGGTCGTACTGCACGATCGCGCGGTTGGTCGCGGCGATGATCGGGCTGTGGCCGTCGGCGTGCTGCAGGCCCTCACCGGTCAGGGTGGTGCGGCCGGCGGTCGCGCCGATGATGAAGCCGCGGGTGAGCTGGTCGCCCGCCGCCCAGAACTGGTCGCCGGTGCGCTGGAAGCCGAACATCGAGTAGAAGATGTACAGCGGGATCAGCGGCTCGCCGTGCGTCGCGTACGACGTGCCCACCGCCTGGAACGCGGCGGCCGAACCGGCCTCGTTGATGCCGGTGTGCATGATCTGGCCGGACTCGGACTCCTTGTAGCTCAGCATGAGCTCGCGGTCCACGGCGAGGTAGTTCTGCCCCAGCGTGTTGAAGATCTTCGCGCTGGGGAAGATGGAGTCGAGACCGAACGTCCGCGCCTCGTCGGGAATGATCGGCACGATCCGCTCGCCGAAGCCCTTGACCTTGAACAGGTCCTTGAGCATCCGGACGAACGCCATGGTCGAGGCGACCTGCTGCGTGCCCGACCCCTTCGCCAGCAGCTCGTAGGACTTGTCCTCCGGCAGCGGGAGCGGGGCCTTCGGCGTCGACCGGCGCTCCGGCACGAACCCGCCGAGCTGACGCCGGCGGTCGAGCATGTACTCGATCTCCGGCGAGTCCATGCCCGGGTGGTAGTACGGCGCGTCGTACGGGTCGGTGAGTTCCTCGTCCGTGATCGGGATGTTGAGGGAGTCGCGCAGCGCCTTGAGCTCGTCGGTCTTGAGCTTCTTCATCTGGTGCGTCGCGTTGCGGCCGGCGAAGCCGGAGCCCAGGCCGTAGCCCTTGACGGTGTGCGCCAGCACGATCGTCGGCTGGCCGGTGTGCGCGCGGGCCGCGGAGTAGGCCGCGTAGAGCTTGCGGTAGTCGTGGCCGCCGCGCTTGAGGTTCCAGATGTCGTCGTCGGTCATGTTCTCCACGAGCGCCTTGGTGCGCGGGTCGCGACCGAAGAAGTGCTCACGGATGAACGCACCCGACTCGGCGCGGTACGTCTGGTAGTCGCCGTCGGGCGTGGCGTTCATGAGGTTGACCAGGGCGCGGTCCTTGTCCGCCTGGAGCAGGGCGTCCCACTCGCGGCCCCAGACGACCTTGATGACGTTCCAGCCGGCGCCGCGGAACTGCGCCTCGAGCTCCTGGATGATCTTGCCGTTGCCGCGCACCGGCCCGTCGAGGCGCTGCAGGTTGCAGTTCACCACGAACGTGAGGTTGTCGAGCTGCTGCTGGGACGCGAGCTGGATCATGCCGCGGCTCTCCGGCTCGTCCATCTCGCCGTCGCCGAGGAACGCCCACACGTCCTGCTGGCTCGTGTCCTTGATCCCGCGGTTGTGCAGGTACTTGTTGGTCCACGCCTGGTAGATCGCCGACGCCGGGCCCAGACCCATCGACACCGTCGGGTACTCCCAGAAGTCCGGCATGAGCCGCGGGTGCGGGTACGACGGCAGGCCGCCGCCCTCGTGCGACTTCTCCTGGCGGAACCCGTCGAGCTGGTCGGCGCTGAGGCGCCCCTCCAGGAAGCCGCGGGCGTACACGCCCGGTGAGGCGTGGCCCTGGAAGTAGATCTGGTCGCCGCCGCCCGGATGGTCCTTGCCGCGGAAGAAGTGGTTCAGGCCCACCTCGTAGAGCGTCGCCACCGACGCGTACGAGGAGATGTGACCGCCCACGGACAGGCCCTCGCGCTGCGCGCGGGTCACCATGACCGCCGCGTTCCAGCGGATGAAGGAGCGATAGCGCCGCTCCATCGCCTCGTCGCCCGGGAAGTAGGGCTCTTCGTGGATACCGATCGTGTTGACGTACGGGGTCGCCGTCGTCGCGGGGATGTGCACGTTGCGCTCGCGAGCCCGCCGCAGCAGGTTGAGCATGACGTACCGGGCCCGCGGGCCGCCCTTGTCGTCGATCAGTCCGTCGAACGACTCGACCCACTCGGAGGTCTCTCCCGGGTCGATGTCCGGCACAGCGCTGAGCAGACCGTTGATCAGCGGTCCGGTCTCGTCAAACGAAGCCACCAGCAACCTCTCCCTTGCCGCTGACGCTCCTCGGGCTCCGCTCCGGGCAGGTGCCTCGCCGGCCCCTCTCCCTTCACCGCGCCCTTCGTCACGTCAGAGTCGTCGGCACGACCGGTCGGCCGTGCTTCTCTCGTCCTGCGCCACCGGGGGACGACCGACGTCGCGGTCCGCGACGCCCGCCCACGCACAGGTGGTCACAGCCATTCTGACCCCTTCAAGCGTGCGCTCACACCATAGGACGGTCAAGAAGCTCAGCGGGATGCGTGATCTGCGTTACTTCGCGCCGACTTCCCGCGGAGGAGACGCGAAGGTGAGACCGAGTATCGCTTTACTGATACCGGGTACGGATTTGGCGGTCCGTGGACGACGGCGGCCGTGGTGACGCCGGTCCGACGCCCGGCGGTACCGAGCCGCTGCCTCCGGCGCTCGCCGGTGCACGGTCGCCGGAGCAGGACGCAACGGTCCGGTATCTCCGGCGCGCCCCGTGCAGCGCGGCACCTCCGAGTGCACTACCTTTGCCACGAAGGACGCCTGGTCACCACGCGGCCCAGGATCGTGAGATGAAGGGAATGCAGAACCAAAGTGAGCGCGGACACCCAGGGTGCGGACCGACTCGGATTCAAGGCCGACCAAGTGGTTCAGGAGTTCGGCTGGGGCGACGACGTCGATGACGACGTGCGCACCGACATCGAGAAGATCACCGGCAACGAGCTCGAGGACGAGGACTACGGCGACGTCACCGACGGCGTGGTCCTCTGGTGGCGGGATGGCGACGGAGACCTGACCGACGCCATGGTCGACGTCACCACGCTCCTCGACGACGGCGGCCTCATCTGGATCTTCACGCCGAAGGCGGGACGCCAGGGACACACGACGCCCGGAGAGATCCAGGAAGCGGCGAACACCGCGGGCCTGCAGACGACGAACACCTTCGCCGTTGCCGAGGAGTGGTCCGCCACGAGGTTGTCCTTCCGCGGCCGCGGACACTGATGACCGCCCCCGAGCCCGCCGTCGTCCCCGAGGCGACGGTCGGTCCCGGTGATCCGGCGCCCGACTTCACGCTCCCCGACACGCACGGCACCCCCGTGCACCTGGCCGACCTGCGCGGCCAGGCCACGCTCGTCGTCTTCTACCCATTCGCTTTCTCCGGCATCTGCACCGGCGAGCTGCGCGAGCTGCGGGACAACATCGAGGACTTCGAGGCCGCCGGAGTGCGCCTGCTCGCGATCTCCACGGACCCCGTGTTCGCGCTCAAGGCGTGGCAGGAGGCCGAGGGCTTCGGCTTCGACCTGCTGAGCGACTTCTGGCCGCACGGCGCGGTAGCGCGGGCGTTCGGCGTGTTCGACGACGAGTCCGGGCACGCCCTGCGCGGATCGTTCCTCATCGACGCCGACGGGATCGTGCGCTGGAGCGTCCTCAGCCCGCACGGCAAGCGCCGCGACCTGGAGGGCTACCTCCAGGCCCTGGCGGAGATCTGATGTGACGAAGGGCGCAGCGCAGGGTGCGAAGCGAGGAACGAGCCACGCGCCCGTAGCGGAGTCCGAGGAACGGCAGTACCGGAAGTTCTGACGTGACGAAGGGCGCAGCCCAGGTGCCGGGACGGGTATTCTGGGCTGCGCTGTTCCGGGGCCTGTAGCTCAGCTGGTAGAGCACTACGTTTACACCGTAATGGTCGGGGGTTCGAGTCCCTCCGGGCCCACCCGAGGTTGGATGTTCGAACCCGCGACGTCGGCGGGTTGGAACTTCACCTCGCCATGTCCGTTGACCCAGTTCACGCCGGCGCGTATGCCGTCAGGAAGATACGCACCGCCTCACGGGTGTGACGCCGTAGCGCTTCCTCGTCCGGCACGGCACCGTCCCCGAGCAGCATCGCCTCGTTGAGCGGACCGGACATCACGAGCCAGTTCAGGGACGACGCCGCCACCCGTGCATCGGGGGCGCGGACCAGCCCGGCGGCATCCAGCTGCGAGACGAGCACGGTCAGCGCGCTGATGGCCCGAGCCGGTCCGTTCTCCCACAGCGTGCGCGCCAGGTCCGGGAAGCGCTCGACCTCACCGATCACCAGGCGTCGCAGACGCAGGATGCGCGGCCGGAGGACGACCGCCGCCTGACGGAGCAGGTACCTCTCGAGGTAGCCGGCGAGCTCATCGGGACCTGGCAGCTCGTGCTCGTCGGGATGGACGGCGTCGCCCGCCGCCGTCGTCATCGCCGAGACGACCGCGACGAAGAGCTGCTCCTTGCCCCCGAAGTGGTTGTAGATCGTCTGCTTCGACACCCCCGCCACCGCGACGACCTCGTCGACGCTCGCACCGACGAACCCGTCGCGAAGGAACACCATCTCCGCCGCTTCGAGGATCGCCGCCCGCTTGCGCCGCGAGCTGGGCCTGGGAGCCTCCACCACCATTGCCAACCTCCTCGACCGTTGCGTTTCTAGACCGGCCAGTCTAATCTCACGAGAAACAAGACTGCCGAGTCTAATTTCTGAGGGAAGAAGGAGCCTGACCATGACCGAGTTCATGACGACCTCTCGCGGCGACCGCGTCGCCTACGACCTACGCGGTACCGGACCTGCAGTCGTCTTCGTGACGGGCGCCGGACCCGACCGGGCCGACGACCCGATCACCACCGAGACCGCGCAGCGCGTCGCCGACGCCGGGCTGACCGCCGTCGTGTTCGACCGGCTCGGGCGCGGGGAGAGTCCCGCCGAGGGCCGCCTGGACCTGGACCGCGAGCTCGCCGTCGTCGCCGCGATGATCGAGGTGGCTGGTGGTCCCGCGGTGCTGGTCGGACACTCGTCCGGCTGCTCGGTCAGCATCAGGGCCGCCGACGCCGGCCTGCCGGTCGCCGGCCTCGCCCTCTGGGAGGCACCCCTCGGCGACCCCGCCGCGAAGGCGCAGGCGTGGTCCGACGAGATCGAGCGCCTGCTCGACGCGGGCGACCACGAGAACGCGATGCGGCACTACATGAAGGACATGCCTCCCGAGTGGCTGGCCGGGATGGAGGCGTCCCCCGCCTGGCCGATGATCGCCCGCACCGTCGCCGCCTATCGCGCGGACGCGCAGTCGCTCGCCTGGGCGCAGCACGCGCTGGACGACGGCACGCTCGACATCACGGTCCCGGTGCTCGCCATGTACGGGGTGGAAACCTTCCCGGAGATGCCCGTGGCGGCGGCGAGCATCGTGGCGACGGTGCCGAACGGCACCAAGAAGGAGATGCCGGGCGCCATGCACTCGTGGGAGCCCGAGCCGATGGCGGCCCAGCTGGCCGAGTTCACCCGGCAGTGCGCCGGGTAAGCCGGCAGCGACGACGCGGTCCGGGTCAGCCTCGGCGAGCCCGCTGACGATCCGTGAGATCGATCTCCTGGCCATCGTCGCCTCCCTCTCGTGCGACGTGCTCGTAGAAGCATTCGTGCGCTGCGGCGGCTGCCGCCCAGGTGTGGCGCCCGGCCAGCTCTCGTCCGGGGCCGGCGTCGGCCGGGGTCGGGTCGTCGAGGATGGCGGCCAGCGCCGCGGCGATCTGTGGCACGTCGGCGGCGTAGGTGACGGTTTCGCCGAATACCTCGCGGGTGACCGGCAGGTCGCGGGCCACCACGGGTACGCCGGCAGCGAGCGCTTCCATGGCGGCCAGGCCGAAGCCCTCCTTGGTGGAGACGAAGCCCAGCGCGGCGGCAGCAGCGACGAGTGCGGGCACGTCGCCGTCGGCCAGGGTGCCGAGTACCACGGGCTCGACGCCGAGCTCGGTGCAGCGCTGGTCGAACCGGTCGCGGTAGGGGCGGTAGTCGAAGAGCGTCTCTCCCCCGCCGATCACGAGGCTCAGGTCCGGGTGGTCGGCGCGCAGCAGCGCGAACGCCTCCAGCAGGTCGATGCTGCCCTTGCGGGGCTCGATGCCGCCGAGCGCGAGGACGTATCGCCCCAGCTCCGCCTGCCACCGGGCGCGTGAACCGGCTCCGTCGGGGCCGGCCGCGCGGGCGAACCGGTCGGCGTCGACGCCGTTGGGGATCACGGTGGGGGCCAGGGCGTAGCCCTCGTGCACCTCCTGCGCGACGGCACGCGAGACGCAGAGCCGCGCTATCGGGTCGGTGATCGCCCGCAGGTGGCACTCGACGAGGCGGGGTGTGGTGAACTCGTCGAGGTGATGGATCGTGCGCACGCACGGACCCACGGCGTTGGCGGAGATGCAGTCCTGCGCGTGCACCACGTCGTAGCCGGAGGGGTCGAAGGCGGCGGCCATGGTCTGGATCGACCGTTCGATACGGTCACCGACGCTCTCGTCGTCGCGGGGGACGAACGGTACGACGCGCACCTCGACCGCCGGGTCGACCGGCCGGAAGAACGCGTCGTCGCCACCACGGCCAAGGGTCCACACCGTCACCTGGTGGCCTCGGGCGGCGAGCGCCTCGGCGACGGCGAGGGTGTGCACCACCCCGCCGCGCGGCTTGGTCGAGTAGGTGATCTGAGCGATGCGCACGGCGCTCCGTCCTGAGGGTGGTCGGCCCGGATGTCACCCGGGACTTCGGCTCGACGTCGCCCGCGTGGTGAGGGTGTAGGCGTTCTCGACGCGGTCGCGCAGGTGGTTCATGGTGCGGCGGGCTCGGGCGACGTCGGCCCCCACGTCGGCGGTGGCGACGGCGAGCCCGCCCTTGGCCCAGGTCTTGGCCACGATCTCTCCGGCCGGGTCGACGACCTTGGCCTGCCCGAGGAAACGGAGCCCGCCGAGCACTCCCGTCTGGTTGGAGGAGACCACGTAGAGCTGGTTCTCGGCCGCCCGCGCACAGTCGTACAGGTCGAACAGGTGGGCCTGGCGATCGTTGCGTAGCCGGTCGGAGCGGTCGGTGACGCTCGCGGGCCAGGCGCTGAGGCACGCGATGATCTGCGCGCCGTCGAGCGCGATCGAGCGAGCCGACTCGGGAAACGTCTTGTCGAAGTCGATGAGCATGCCGAGGCGGCCCACGGGGGTGTCGAAGGCGTCGAATCCGGTGCCGGGCCGGTATGCCTCGGACTCGCCGAGCGGCAGGTGCACCTTGCGGTGCACGCCCAGCAGCCCGTCCCCGTGCACGCAGACGGCGGTGTTGTACCGCACTTCGTTTTCACCTTGCTGGGCTCGCTCGGCGATGCCGAAGCACACCACCATGTCCCCGGCCATCTGCCGCACGGCCGCGACCTCGGGCCCGTCGAGGTCCACGGCCGGCGGCAGCGGTTCGTCCGCCGGGTGGTACATGTCGTGCAGGTAGCCACCGATCGTGGCGTCGGGCAGCACCAGCAGGTCGACGCCACGCTCGCGGGCCTGGTCGATGATGCCGGGAAGCTTGGCGAGGGTGCGGTCGATGTCGCGTCCGAAGTGCGCTGCGACCGCGCCCATGGTCGTCGTGGACATGTCCCACAGCGTAGGTTGTTCGTCATCCGGCTTTGGCCGACTGCGCGGTGAGCGCGTGTGGCGCGGGCCCGTCCCACGCACCGCCGCCGCGCCAGTCGCCTACCGCCCGGGCGACGTGCTCGGCATCCTGTGCGATGCCGAGGAACCGGCCCGATCCCCAGGTGTACAGCCAGGGCAGGCCGACGAACGACAGCCCGGGGACGGGGCTGAGCCCGCGCACGTGCCGTGGGTGCCCCTCGTCGTCGAGCACTGCGGGCGCCAGCGAGTCGAGCCAGGACCAGTCGGCTCGGAAGCCGACCGACCAGACCACCGCGGCGATCCCGTCGAGGTCGAGCCGTTCCGGTTCGGCCTCGGGTCGCCAGACCGGGACGTACCGGTCCTCGGTGGGTGCGTCGATGCTCTCGGTCCGGATCCACCGGTCGATGTCGTCCTTGATGGACTCCGCCACCGCGTCGGCATGGTCGAGGTCGCTCTGCAGCGTGGGGGCGAAGGTCAGCGCGCCGTCGCTCACACCGGTGGCCCGGCCGTACAGGTGCATGCCCCGGCGTGCGAAATCGCGGAGGTCGATGTCGCGGCCCCCGTCCCGGCCGGTCACGTAGTGGTTGGTCGATTCCCGCTTGGCCAGGCCTCGCGCGGCCACGGGCACGTCGTACACGCCCATCTCCGCCAGCCACGTCATGCAGTCCTTGCCCCGGTAGCGGCGGGCCACGCGTGGCGCCCGCCCGGCGGCCAGGTGTACCTCGCGCCCGGCGAGAAGCAGGTCCTCGGCGATCTGGGTACCGGACTGGCCGGTGCCGACCACGAGTACCGGGCCCTCGGGAAGCAGACCGGGGTTGCGGTATTCGTGCGAGTGCACCTGTGCCAGCCGCTCGGGCAGTGCCGCCGCCCAGGGCGGTACCACCGGCCGGTGGTAGCCGCCCACGGCCGCCGTCACCGCGTCGGCTGTGACCGTGCCGTGGGAGGTCGAGACCACGAATCCGCCGCCCGGCCGTGATGCGAGCCGCGTGGCGGCGACGCCCTCGGCGACCGGCGCGTCGAACGTGTCCGCGTACCGGCGCACCCAGGCGTGGACCTCGTCGCGGCGCATGAAGCCGTCCGGGTCCGGGCCGTCGTAGGGGTAGCCGGGCAGCCGGCAGTGCCAGTTGGGCGTGACCAGGGTGAACGCGTCCCAGCGCCCGTCGCGCCATTCGTGTGCCACGGTGTCTCGCTCGAGCACGAGGTGGTCAATGCCGGAGCCGACCAGATGGTGGCTCAGCGACAGGCCGGCCTGCCCGCCACCCACGACCACCACCTCGTGGTGGGCGCCGTCGACGACGCGTGCCGCCCTCATGCGCCACCTCCCGGCACGGCGGTCGCCGGCGCGGTAACGGCCTGTCCGGCGGTCTCCTGCACGTCCGTCCCGGGTAGAGGCGGTTCCATGCGCAGGACCTCGACCTCACCTGTGCGGAACGACGTGGCGGTCTGCCGGATCTCTGCCTCCTGTTGCATGGCCGACGTGCATGCCATGCCGTAGCGGGCTCGCACCCGTTCACTTGCCTCGCGTAGTGCGCGGGACGTGCGGTTCACGAACTCGGCCACGGGATAGCTGGCCCCGACCTCGAGGTGGTCGTGCATCACGAGGCTGGGCGAGTAGCAGCTCGCCGTGGATCCGTCGGGCCAGCGCACGTCGAACGTCATCTCAGGCATGGGCCAGGTCCTTCCATCCGGTGGACTCGGGGGCGTCCGGTGCGGTGAGCGCCGCGTAGACGTCGGGGCGGCGGTCGCGCAGGTGGAACATGCCGCCGCGCATCGCGCGGAAGGTGCCCTCGACGTCGATCTCGGCGACGGCGAGCCCGGCGTCCAGCTGGGTCGTGGCCAGCACGTTCCCGCCGGGGTCGACCACCTTCGCGTTGCCGACGTAGCGCAGCGACCCGAACGTGCCGGACTGGTTGGACGCGATCCAGAACACCTGGTTGTCCAGCGCGCGGGCGGCGTCGAACAGGTTGAACCGGTAGGTCCACCGGTCCTGCTGCAGGTCTTCGGCGGTCGCGGTGCGGGCCGCCGGCCACGCCGACATGCTCACGACGATCTCCGCGCCGTCCAGGGCCAGCGCCCGGGCTGCCTCCGGGAAGGCCTTGTCGTAGCAGATCTGCAGGCCGATCCGGCCGACGGGTGTGTCGAACGCCCGGTAGGAGGTGCCCGGGGCGTACGACATCGCCTCGCCCAGGGGCTGGTGCACCTTGCGGTAGGAGCCGTACACCTGGCTTCCGTCGAGGCAGACGGCCGCGTTGTAGCGTGTCTCGCCGTCGTCGTCGAGCTCGCAGAAGCCGATGCAGACCACGGTCTCCCCCGCGAGCGCCTGGACGCGCCGGATCTCCGGCCCGTCCAGGCGGATCGCGGGCGGCAATGACCGCTTGGTGGTGCGCACGGTGTCCCCGTGGTTGCCGAGTGTGGACAGGTAGCCCCCGATCGACGCCTCGGGGAAGACGACGAGCCGTGCGCCCTGGGCGCGTGCCTCGTCCAGGAGCTGCTCTACGAGTGCGTAGTTCTGCTCGAGGTCGCGGGTGAAGTTCGCCGACACGGCGGCGACGGTGAGGCTCACGGAAGTTGCTCCTCCGGGGTCGTACAACGGGGGTCTGCCAGGCTGCGGTGCGGGCTAGAGGTTGTAGGTGGAGTTGATGATCGCGCCCTTGCGCGCGTAGTGGATCACCGCGTCCTGCACGTCCAGCGGGTGGGCCGGAATGACACCGGCGATGAGGTCCTCCTCGCGCGCGCCGTGCAGCGACAGGCCGAACCGGCAGCAGAACACCGTGCCGCCCTCGGCGATGAACGTCTTGAGGGCGTCGTTGATGTTCTGCTCGCCCGGGAACGCGCTGTCGCCGGTGGTGGGGAACCCGCGAGTGTCCAGGGCGTTGATCGCGCCGGGGCCGTAGAAGTAGAGGGCCGACTCGAAGCCCTTCCGCAGCGCACGGGTGGCCTGCAGGATCGCGACGAAGCTCACCGACGACTCGTGCGCGACGCCGTGCACCAGCGTGAAGTACGCCTGGCCCGGCTCCGCCTGGTAGTCGGGGAAGATCTTGGTCGAGCCGTACAGGTTGCTGCCCTTCGGCAGCGACGGGTGCGGGATCTCCGCGAGTGACACGTCGATGTTGGCCTGGATCTGCTCGTCGAACGCCATGGTTGATGCTCCTTCGGTGGTGGATGGTGCGGTCGTGCTGGGTGGTGCGAGTGGTGCAGCTCGTGGGGTGGCCGGCAGCGCCGCCGAATCGGTGTGCGGCCGGGCGCGGTCAGGCGCGGCCGAGGCCGGTCGCGGCGCCGGGGACGGCCACGGTGGTCTCCCCGTCAGGCCAGCGCAGGCGGACGCCGGGTTCGCTGGTCAGCTCCCCGCACTCGGCGGTGTCCGCCAGCGGCGAGGACATGCGCCCGGCGCCCCGTGGGTCCGCCGTGAGGATCGCGAAGCCGGGAAAACAGGTGAACCAGTCGCCCGGCGCGGCACCGTCCGGCATCGGCACGGCGGCGACGTCGACCGTGGCGCCCGTGCCCGAGGCCTCGGCGAGCATCGCCGTCGTGCCGAGGACGCCGGCCATGCTCACGTCCTTGGCGGCGTGCGGGCGGGCCGCGCCGACGGTGCCGGCCAGGTGCCGCAGCTCAGCTGCCGAGCGCGAGGAGGTGGAGTCCCACTGCCGGCCCTCGAACCCGCGCCGCCAGCGGCCGGAGAGGTCGGCGGTCAGGGACAGAGCGTGCCCCGGCCGGCCGCCGCCACCCGGGACCGGGTGCTCCGTACGGCCGAGCGCGGTGACCGCCAGCGAGGCCGGCACGCCGAGCTGGGTGTGCCCGCCGAGCACAGGCACGCCCCACGCCTGGGACGCGCTGTGCAGGCCGCCCAGCACACGACGCGCGAACGACGCGGTCGGCGCACCGAGCGCGTCCATCAGCCCGGTGGGGTCGGCGCCCATCGCCGTGAGGTCGTTGACGTTGACCAGCACCGCGCACCAGCCGGCCCACTCGGGGTCGCGCTCGAGCATCGCCGGCAGGATCGCGTCGCACGCGGCGACGACGTCGCTGCCCGGCACAGGTGCTCCGTCGTCGCCCACGAATCCCGCGCCGCCCAGCGTGGCGGGGCCCGTGTGCTCGCGCAACGGACCGATCAGGTCGGCGAGGGCGGACTTGGTGGAGCCCACCAGGTCCGCGACCCGGGTCACCGGCCAGCGCATCAGGTCGTGCGGCCGGCCCTGGACGTCCCGGGTACCCCAGGCCTGCCAGCCGAGGCGCTCGAACAGCGGCCGGTTACGGACCTGGACGGTGGCCTCGAAGCGCAGCACGCCGAGCTCCGTCACGCGAGCACAGGCGGACCGGACCAGCGCCGCCCCGATCCCGGTAGCCCCGCGCGCCCCGCGCGCCACGACGAGCCGGCTGCCGGCCCACCACCCGATGTCCCTGCCTGCGGCGTCGAGCGCGCCGGGATCCGGGGCGATGCGCACGCCGCCCAGCACCCGGTCCTCGGCATCGACGGCGACCAGCACCTGTGTGCGCTCGTCCTCGTCGATCCGGTCCAGATCGTGCCCGGAGAACAGGCCCTGCTCGGCGACGAACACCTCGCGGCGCAGCGCCCGGTAGGCGGCCACGTGCCGAGGTTCGGCCTCCCGGACCGCCCAGGGCGCGGCCGGCGCGAGCTGCCTGCCGGTCAGCGTGGGGACGTCCAGCATGTCAGCCTCCCACTGCCGCGAGAGCGCTGCAGGCGCCGCACGCCGCACACCCCGCGGCCTGGTCCGACCCGCGCATCCCAGCGGCCGCGAGGAGCGCGCCGACCCGCCGGGTGACGTCGGCGACCACCGCGCGGTGCGGTGCCGGGACGTGGTCGACGTCGGTCGCGAGCGTGCCGGCCAGCGGTCGGAACGGGACCACGAACGGGTAGACGCCCATGTCGATGAGCTCGCCCGCGGCCTCGACCATCTCGTCCGGGTCCTCGCCCAGGCCGACCAGCAGGTAGGTGGAGACCTGGTTGCGCCCGAACACGCGCACCGCCTCGCGCCAGGCCGCGCGGTACTCGTCCAGCGACACGGTCGCCTTGCCCGGCATCCAGCGACGCCGCACGTCGTCGTCCATCGACTCGACGTGGATGCCGATGGAGCGGGCGCCCGCCTCGTACAGATCAGTGATGGCCCGCAGGTCCGACGGCGGTTCGCACTGCACCTGGACCTGCAGCTCCGGGACGGCCTTCTTGACCGCGAGGACGCAGCGCGCCAGGTGCTTGGCACCCCGGTCCCAACCGTTCGAGGTACCCGTGGTCATGACCATCTGCGAGACGCCGTCCAGTTCGCGGGCGGCCTCCGCCACCTCGGCGAGCATCGCCGGGGTCTTGACGGCGATCGTCGTTCCCGAGCGCAGCGACGACTCGATGGCGCAGAACCGGCAGCGCTCGCTCTCGTCGTAGCGGACGCACGTCTGGACCACGGTGGTGGCCAGCACGTCCTTGCCGTGCAGCTTGGCGATCTTGTCGTACGGGGTCCCGTCGGCTGTGGTCAGGTCGTAGAATCGCGGTCGGGTGACGGGTTCCACGTCCATCCCGAGATCTGCGCCGTCCAGGGTCAGGCGACCTTGCGAGATGACGTACGGGCTGTCGGGGTCGATCGGGATCGCGGCGCCTGCACCGCCAATGACGAAATGTCCGTCGTCGCTCGGCCCCGCACCGCCGGTACGGCGGACCGGAGCGTCGCTGCGCACCCCGAGGAGCGCGATGCTCACTCGGGTGGAGAGCTGGTCGGTCGGCGTCATGACCTCAGTGAAGAGGCCAGTTTTTACCGTTTGGTTTCATTCGGAATACGAACGTGTGACTTGGTGTTACAAGTTGTCGAACGGTCCCACCTCCCCTCACTCCCTCGAAGAGCACGGCGAACAAGCGTTGCCAACGCCGGACGGATGTTTGAGAATCGCTCGGCAAGGTCCCGAGGCTGGATGTTCGAACCCGCGACGTCAGCAGGTTCGGCATCTGCTCCCCGCTGTCGCGACGCGTCGCAGGCCAGTGCCAGGTATGTGCGAGAGTGTCGGGATGGCATCCCCGCAGGCACTCAGTGAGGCTGATCGTCGGCTCGTGGCCCTGTGGGCAGCGGACTGCGCGGAGCGCGTTCTTGCCCTGTTCGAGGCCGAGGCACCGACCGACGACCGCGCACGAGACGGCATAGCTCGTGCCCGGGCGTTCGGTCGTGGTGAACTCAGCGCCGCCGGGGAGATCCGTCGCCGCTTCGTCGCGGGTCGGGCAGCCCAGTCGGTCACCGGCCCCGCCGCGGTGGCGGCCGCCCGCTCCGCCGGTCAGGCGTCAGGCGTCGCGCACATGGGCGCACACGCCCTGGGCGCGGCAGCGTACGCCGCGAAGGCCGCCGGACTGGCCGCACCCGATCGGACGGATGCCCGGGAGAACGAGGTCCACTGGCAGGTCGAGCACATGACAGCGGATGTCCGCGCCGCGCTCCGACGCCTCCCCGCCCTCGGCGAGGACTCATCCGGACCCCTGGGATCGGGACTCCTTGCTTCCGGCGTTCTCGCCACGACGATCCGCGAACTTCAGACCGAGTTGATCCCCGCGCCCGTGACCGCCGTGCCGCCGTTCGGAACCGCAGGGGAGCGCCATCCGGCCCGATGAGCACCGGCACTCGGCGCTTGCGCACGCCGCGTTCGCCTACGAGCACCGCCTGGTCCGAGCCGCCCCGGTGACGCCCGGCGACTGCCGTCCGGTCGCCGTCAGTCGCCGCCGGTCGCCGTCAGTCGTCCAGGATGCGCTGGTACAGCACGTGGTCCCGCCACTCCCCGGCGATGCGCATGTAGCGCGGCGCGTAGCCGAACCGCTCGAACCCGGCCCGCGCCAGGACCTTCTGCGACGCCCTGTTGTGCGGGAGGGTCCCCGCCTGGAGCCTGTGCAGACCCAGTTCGTCGCGGGCGTGGTCCACGAGCGACACCACGGCACGCGTCATGAGGCCGCGCCCCGCGAGACGCGCGTCGATCCAGTAGCCGAGGTTCCCGTTCTGGAACGCACCGCGCACGATGTCGGCGAGGTTGAGCCTGCCCAGCACGTCGTCGCCGGATGCCAGGACGAGGAACACGCCTCGCCCCGCGGCCGCCTGCTCCAGCTGGAGGTCGACGACGCGCTTCTGCGCCTCCTCGGTGAAGAAGTCGTCCGGCCGGGCCGGCTCCCACTGCTCCAGGTGCGCACGGTTGCGGGTGTAGGCGTCGGCGAGCGCCCCGGTGTCGGCGATGGTGACGTCGCGCAGGACGACGTCGTCGGACAGGGGTACGGCGAAGGGCATGTGACCGATCCTAGGTAAACGATCTGACGCATCGGTCCGATTTCACCCGCCACTTCACCCTCTTTCGGCTTTTTCCCTCCCATGCCCGGTCGTAGCCTCGGAGTGATCCCACTCGCGGGCGGTGGGGTCCCCGACACGGGTGTGGTGAGCCCGGTAACGGCTCTCGAAGGCGGAGTACGAACATGCGCGTCCCTCCATCCGATTCCCCCACTGTCAGGTCGCACCGCCGTCCTGCGGCCGTCGTGGCGGCCGCCGCGACCGCCGCGGTACTGGCGGCGAGCCTGGCGGCCGTCCCGGCGTCGGCGGCCCCGGCGGCCCGCGGCGACGTGGCCGCGTCCGTGACGGCCGCGGAGACGACGACGTCCGCCGACCTGCCCGCGACCGTGAGCAGCGACCCCCTTCCCACCGTCCAGATCGACGGTGTCGCCTGGACCCAGGTGGTCGTCGGCGACACGGTGTACGTGGGCGGGGAGTTCAGTTCCGCGCGCCCGGCCGGGGCTCCGCCGGGCACCGACGAGGTACCGCGCGGCAACCTCCTCGCCTACGACCTGGACACGGGTGAGCTCGACACCTCCTGGTCCCCGATGGCGAACGCGCAGGTGAAGGGCCTGGCCGTCTCCCCGGACGGGAGTGTGTTGTACGCGGTCGGCTCGTTCACGTCGATCGACGGCACCACCCGGTACCGTTCCGCCGCGTTCGACACCGCCACGGGCGCGCTCACCTCGTTCCGCCCGGCCGTCAACGGCCCGGTGTACGCCGTGGCGGCGTCGGGCGACGACGTGTTCCTGGGGGGCGCCTTCTCCAGCGTGAACAACACCGGTCGCTCCCGCGTCGCCGCGGTGGACGCGGCGACCGGAGCGACGACGCGCCCCTTCGCGGCGTCCGTCGACGACCACTCGGTCCAGGCGCTCGCCGCCGCGCCCGACGGTGGCTCCGTGGTGATCGGCGGCAACTTCACGTCGGTGGACGGGTCCTCCGACCCCGGCTACGGCCTGGCCCGGCTGGACGCCGCCACCGGCGATCTCCTGCCGCTGCCCGTCAACACCGAGGTCCGCAACGCCGGCGACCGGTCGGCGGTCCTCTCCCTGTCCGCGGATGCCGAGCGTTTCTACGGCACCGGCTACCACTTCGGCGGTGCCGGCAACATGGAGGGGTCGTTCGCGGCGTCCTGGGACACCGGCGACCTGGTCTGGATCGAGGACTGCCACGGCGACACCTACTCCGTCGCTCCCTTCGAGGGGGTCGCCTACCAGGCGAGCCACAAGCACTACTGCGGCAACAGCGGCGGTTTCCCGCAGACGAACCCGTGGACCTACCAGCACGGGACGGCGACCACGCTCACGGTCGAGGGCACGAACACGGCCGACATCTACGGCTACCCGGACCACCCCGGCACGCCGCGGCCCGAGTTCCTCAACTGGTACCCGGACTTCACGGTCGGCACGTACACGGGTCTGGACCAGGGCCCGTGGCACGTGACGGCGGGCGGTGACCACGTGGTGTTCGGCGGTGAGTTCCTCCGCGTGAACAACCAGCCTCAGCAGGGTCTCGTGCGGTTCGCGGTGCGGGAGGTGGCGCCGAACGACGACGGCCCGCGCCTCGGTGGCACGTCGTTCCAGCTGACAGCCTCGTCACCTTGGAGCGGCGTCGTGCGCCTGACCTGGCCGGGCAACCACGACCGCGACGACAAGACCCTGTCCTACACCGTGTACCGCGACACGTCGTCGGCCCCTCCCGTCGCCGAGCTGGAGGCCACCGCGAGCTTCTGGGAGACGGAGCCCCTCGCGACCCTCGACGTGGACGCCACGCCGGGTGCGACGCACCGCTACGCCGTCGTCGCGCGCGACCCGTGGGGCAACGCGGCCTGGTCCGACTGGGTGGAGATCACCGTGGCCGACGGCGAGCCGCTCGGCAAGTACGCCGAGGACGTGCTGCTCGACGGCGCCACCCACTACTGGCGCATGGGCGGCTCCTCCGGCCCGGTCACCGACCTCGCCGGCGTGGACGATCTCACCGCCGGGGACGACGTCGTGTTCGGCACGGCCGGCGCGCTCACCGACAGTTCCGACACCGCCGTCACCACCGACGGCACCATCGACTCCCGCTCCTGGACCAGCGACACGGCCCGGCCCGGCCCGCAGACGTTCAGCGTCGAGACGTGGTTCCGCACCACCACCCCGGGCGGCAAGCTCGTAGGCTTCGGCAACAGCGGGAGCCGGTCGACGTCGAGCAGCTACGACCGGCACCTGTACCTCGACTCCACCGGCAAGCTCGTCCTCGGCGTCTACCCCGGCGCCGTCCGCACGATCGTCTCGCCCACCGCGGTGACCGACGGCGAGTGGCACCACGCCGCCGGGACGCTCGGCACCGACGGGCTGCGCCTCTACCTCGACGGCGAGCTCGTGGCCACCGACACCGACGCCACGAGCGCCCAGTCCTACAACGGCTACTGGCGCGTCGGCGGGGACAACCTCAACGGATGGTCCCCGTCGTCCCCGACCCGCGACTTCACCGGGGACATCGACGAGGTCGCCGTCTACGAGCACGTGCTCACACCCGAGCAGGTCTCGCTGCACCACCTCGTCGGGCTGACCGGTGAGGGCCCGAACGAGCCGCCCGTCGCGGACGCCACGCTCACCGTGCAGGACCTCACCCTCACCGCCGACGCGAGCGCGAGCGCCGACACCGACGGCGAGATCGTGTCCTACGCCTGGGACCTCGGGGACGGCAGCACCGCCACCGGACCGGTCGCCGAGCACACCTACGCCGAGGCCGGGACGTACGAGGTGACCCTCACGGTCACCGACGACGACGGCGCCGAGGACACCCACACCGCTGACGTCACGGCGACCGACCCGCCGCCGCCCGACCCGGCGCTCGCGCGCGACACGTTCGACCGCACCGTCACGGACGGCTGGGGAACCGCCGACACGGGCGGCGCGTGGTCTCTCGGGGGCGCGGCGTCCCGCTTCTCTGTCGACGGCGGCGCCGGGATGTTCTCGATGGCGGGCGGGCTGACGCTGTCCGCCCAGCTCGGCGACGTCTCCACCACTGCCGCCGACGTCACGGTGCGTACGTGGGCCGACCAGTCGCCGTCGGGCAACTCCTACCTGACGGTGCAGGGGCGTCGTGTCGGGGGCGAGCACCTGGGCGGGCGGCTCAAGCTGTACCCCGACGGGCGCGTCGACCTGCACACGGTGCGGAACGGTACGCCCCTGGCGGGCGGGACCGTCGCGGGGCTGGCGTTCGCACCCGGCGATCCGCTGCTCGTGCGCGTCCAGGTGACCGACACGTCGCCGGCGACGATCCGGACGCGGGTGTGGGCCGAGGGCAGCCCGGAGCCGACGACGTGGCAGGTGGTCTCCACCGACACGACCGCGTCGCTGCAGGCCCCGGGATCGGTGGGCATCTCCCTCTACACGGGCGGGTCGACGGCGTCGGGCTGGGCGTTCGACGACCTGCTCGTCATGGAGGCGGAGGACTGACCGGCCGGCCGGCGGCAGCGGGCCCGGATGCTGCCGCCGGTCACCGGCCCGCAAGCGCTCCCACACCCGCGCGGCGGGCGGGGGCGGTCAGGTACTGGCCGCGCCCCGCTCGCTCGCCGCGATCTCCTGCTCCAGCTCGGCCCTGAGCTTCGCCACGGCGTCACCGTCGGGGTGCAGGTCCAGCGCCCGCAGGTGCTGCTTGGCCTCGAAGGGCCGGTCCGCCTCGAGCGCGGCGCGCACCAGGTGCTGCCCCACCTCGGGCGTGTGGTCCCGCACCCGCCAGTGCCCGACGCCGAGCCCCAGCGCCTCCACGGGCATCCCCGCGGCACGCAGGATCGCCAGGCCCTCGGCCAGCGCCCGGCCCTCGGGGTCGCGCTCGGCCGCCGTCGTGAAGCGCCGTACCGCGCCCTCCGGGTCCTCGGCCAGCGAGAGCCGTCCCAGTTCCACCAGCGGGTACCAGCCGCGCGGGTTGCCGCCGATCTCCTCCGCGAGCGCCCAGACCGCGAGGTCCGCGGCCTGGCTGCGCAGTTCGGCCGCGGTCAGCTCGTCCTCGGTGTCGCGCAGGGGGTCGAGCTCGCCGTGGGCCTCAGCAGCGTGTCGTCTGACCATGTCCGCGAGTGCGGTGAAGGCCTCGATGTTGTTGGGGTCGTCGGCGAGCTGTGCTCGCAGCGCGTCCTCGTGGATGGTGTCTCCTCGACGTGGGGCCGACGGCGACGGGTGGCGGGCGCCGACACTGGATGCAGAGGTAGGCCTGTGGATGAGGCGGCGGAGCCGTTGCATCAGGGCCATACCCTCGACCCTACAGGGGACGGCCTTGCCCGTCCGCTGAAAGAGTGGTGACCCGGACCGTCGGGGACCGTGAGCGATTAGTCCGTTTGTGGACTCCGTACAATCGGGCCCGTATTCTCGCTCCGTGCCTGCTTCGCCCAAGACCGCATCGACCGGCCCCGCGCCCCGCCGCAAGACGAGTTCGACGGCCGCGCCCGTGGCCGGGACGGTCAGCGGGGAGAACCTGCAGCGGGTCCGTGACGCGAGCGGCAAACTGACGTCGGCGACGCTGCGGCGCCTGGACGAGCAGCTGTCCTGGTACCGCGACCTGCCCGCGGAGGACCGGTCCTACGTGGGCCTGGTCGCGCAGGCCGGCGTCAACGCCTTCATCACGTGGTTCGCCGACCCGCATCGCCCGCCGCACGGCGTGGACAAGATGTTCTCGGCCGCTCCCCCGGAGCTGACGCGCACCATCTCGTTGCAGCAGACGTTGCAGCTCGTGCGCTGCGGTGTCGACGTGGTGGAGGCGATGTCGGACGAGATCGCCGCCCCGGGCGGTGAGCGGGAGCTGCGTGAGGCCGTGCTGCGGTACTCGCGCGAGGTCGCGTTCTCGGCGGCGGAGATCTACGCCCGCGCCGCCGAGGTGCGGGGTGCGTGGGACGCCCGGCTGGAGGCGCTGGTCGTGGACGCGCTGGTGCGGGGGGACGGCAACGACGCGCTGCGCAGCAGGATGTCGGCCCTGGGCTGGAGCGGCAAGGGCGGCACGCTCGTCGTGGTCGGCACCACGAACCCCGGGCTCGACGACGTCCGGGCCGCCGAGCTGCGCCGGGCGGCACGGCGCAGCGCCGGCGACGCCCTGGTCGGGATCCACGGCGACCGCCTCGTGCTGGTGCTCGGCGGCGAGGGCGACCTGGTGGAGGCCGCGACCGGCCTGCTCGGCCGGTTCGGGCCGGGGCCGGTCGTGATCGGGTCCGCGGTGTCGGGCCTGGACGACGCCGCACGCTCCGCGCGATCCGCCCTGGCCGGGATGGCGGCCGCGCCGGCGTGGCCGCAGGCCCCGCGCCCGGTCATGGCCGACGACCTGCTTCCCGAGCGCGTCCTGACCGGCGACGCCTCGGCCCGGCGCACACTGGTGAGCCAGGCGTACACGCCGCTGGCGGAGGCGGGCGGCTCGGTGCTGGAGACGCTGTCGGCGTACCTGGGGACCGGGCGGTCCCTGGAGGCGGCGGCCCGCCGCCTGTACGTCCACCCGAACACGGTGCGGTACCGGCTGCGCAAGGTCTCGGAGATCACCGGCTGGGATCCGCTCGACGCGCGCGAGTCGTTCGTGCTGCAGGTGGCGCTCGCGCTGGGCCAGCTCGGCGAGCGCTGACGCCCTCTTCCGGCGCCAGACCTTGTAGACATCCCACAACCGCCCCGGAGAACCTTGGTACGCGTCGCGACGCCCCGGTTTGACCTCGCCTTGGCAGAGTGGACGAGTGCTCGCCGTCGTCTGCCCTGGACAGGGCTCTCAGACCCCCGGGATGCTCAGCCCCTGGCTGGAGCTGCCCGGAGCTTCCGACCTGCTCTCCGCCGCCTCGGAGGCCGCGGAGACCGACCTCGCCGCCCACGGCACGACGTCGGACGCGGACACGATCCGCGACACCGCTGTCGCGCAGCCGCTGATCGTCGCGTCGTCGCTCCTCGCGCTGAGCGTGATCCTGGACGGCCGGGATGCGGCCGACGTCGTGGACGTCACCGCGGGGCACTCCGTCGGTGAGCTCGCCGCCGCCGCGGTGGCGGGTGTCGTGTCCGACGCCGGAGCGGCCGGGCTGGTCTCGGTGCGTGCCCGCGCGATGGCGAAGGCCGCCGCGGCGGCGCCGTCGGGTATGAGCGCGGTGGTGGGCGGCAAGCCCGAGGACGTGCTCGCCGCGATCGAGGCGGCGGGGCTGTGGCCGGCGAACGTCAACGGCGGGGGGCAGGTGGTCGCCGCGGGCGCCCTCGACGACCTCGCGAAGCTGGCCGACAATCCGCCCGAGCGCGCGCGCGTGATCCCGCTGCAGGTCGCCGGCGCGTTCCACACGCCGTTCATGGACTCCGCCCGCGCCGAGTTCGAGCCGGTCGCGACCGGCTTCGAGGGCGCGGCCGACCCGGTGCTCCCCCTCCTGGCCGACCTCGACGGCGCCGCCTACACGGGCGGCACGCACGGCCACGGCACCGCCGCCGACGTGCTGTCCCACCTCGCCGGGCAGGTGACCGCGCCGGTCCGGTGGGACCTGGTCATGGAGACGCTCGCCGCCCGCGGCGTGACCGCCCTGCTGGAACTCGCCCCCGGCGGCGTCCTGACAGGCCTCGCCAAGCGCGGCCTCAAGGGCGTGGAAACCCTCGCGGTGAAGTCGCCCGACGACGTCGACGCCGCCCGCGACCTCATCGCCCGCCACAGCGCCACCTCCGGCGCCGCGCCCGTCACCACCCCCGGAGCAGCACAGTGACCCTCCTGCAGCAGGCCCAGCCCACCCGGTACTCCCGCATCCTCGCCATCGGCGCGGAGCGCGGCGAGGACGTCGTCACCAACGACGACATCGCCGGGCCCATCGACTCCTCCGACGAGTGGATCCAGCAGCGCACCGGCATCGTGACCCGCCGCCGCGCTGGGGCCGGCCGTGACGTGCTCGACATGTCCGAGGCCGCCGCCCGCAAGGCGCTCGACGCCGCCGGCCTCACCGGCTCGGACATCGACGCCGTGATCATCTCGACGATCACGCACATGCACATGACGCCGTCGGCGGCCTCGATCCTCGCCGACCGGCTCGGTGCCACGCCGGCCGCCGCGTTCGACATCTCGGCCGCGTGCGCCGGGTACACCTACGGCATCGGCCAGGCGGACGGCCTCGTGCGCGCCGGCCTCGCCCGGAACGTGCTCGTGATCGGCGCCGAGAAGCTGTCGGAGATCATCGACCCGACCGACCGCTCCATCTCGTTCCTCCTGGGCGACGGCGCCGGCGCCGCGATCGTCGGGCCGTCCGACACGCCCGGCATCGGCCCCACCGTGTGGGGATCGGACGGTTCCAAGTACACCGCCATCCGGCAGACCCACTCGTGGCAGGAGTGGCGCGAGGATTCCTCGCTCGGCTGGCCCACGCTCCGCCAGGACGGCCCCACAGTGTTCAAGTGGGCGTCCTTCCAGATGGCGCCGATCGCGGCGAAGGCGATGGCCGACGCCGGCGTCACCCCCGAGGACATCCAGGTGTTCGTGCCGCACCAGGCGAACATGCGGATCATCGACCAGCTCGTCAAGCAGCTCAAGCTGCCCGACTCGGTCGTGGTCGCGCGTGACATCGCCGACACCGGCAACACCTCGGCCGCCTCGATCCCGCTCGCCACCGCCCGTCTGCTCGCGGAAGGCCAGGCGAAATCCGGTGACGTCGCCCTGCAGATCGGCTTCGGCGCCGGACTCGTGTACGCCGCACAGGTCATCGTCCTGCCGTAACCTTCGCTTCGTACTGCTCACCCCGGCGTAACCCGGGACAGGTGCAGTCACGGCAAGTCCCCCGGGAGCCTCGACTCCCACCGAGAAGAAAAGGAAGCCCCATGGCCAACACCGAGCAGGAGATCCTCGCGGGTCTCGCCGAGATCGTCGCCGAGGAGACCGGCCTTGACACCGCCGACGTCGCGCTGGAGAAGTCGTTCACCGATGACCTCGACATCGACTCGCTGTCGATGATGACCATCGTCACGCACGCCGAGGACAAGTTCGGTGTCCGCATCCCGGACGAAGAGGTCAAGAACCTCGCGACCGTCGGCGACGCCGTGAGCTACATCAAGACCGCCCAGGACTGACGATCCCCGGGCTCACGTCTTGACGGGCGCGGGCTGACGCCTCGTCGTCATCCCTCCGCCCGCCCTGTCCGACGGCGGTCCGCCGCCCGTCTTTCCCTGCGAAAGCCCGCCGGGCCGTCGTCGGGCACGATCTTCCACCGCACCACCTACCCTGGAGCCAGACCCATGACCTCCGCACGCGACGTCGTCGTCACCGGCCTCGGCGCCACCACCCCGCTCGGCGGCGACGTGCCCTCCACCTGGGACGCCGCACTCGCCGGGAAGTCCGGTGCGCGCACCATGGACAACGACTGGGCCGAGCGCTACGAGATCCCCGTGTCCTTCGCTGCGACCATCAAGGTCAAGCCGGAGGAGGTGCTCAAGCGTCCCGAGCTCAAGCGCATGGACCCGTCCGCGCAGTACGCCATCATCGCCGCGCGCGAGGCCTGGAAGGACGCCGGGGAGCCCGAGGTCGAGGGCGAGCGACTGGGGGCAGTCGTGTCCTCCGGCATCGGCGGGGTCTGGACTCTGCTCGACGGCTGGGACACGCTGCGCGAGCGCGGCGCCCGCCGCCTGCTGCCCATGACCGTGCCGATGCTCATGCCGAACTCTCCCGTCGCGTTCGTGTCGCTCGACCTGGGCGCCAAGGCCGGCGCCCACGCGCTCGTGTCCGCGTGCGCCTCGGGAGCCGAGGCCATCGGGTACGGCGTCGAGATGATCCGCACGGGCCGCGCCGACGTCGTCGTCGCCGGCGGCACCGAGGCCACCATCCACCCGATGCCGATCGCGGCGTTCGCCGCGTCGCGCACGCTGTCGCTGCGCAACGACGACCCCGAGGGCGCCTCCCGCCCGTACGACATCGACCGGGACGGCTTCGTCGTCGGCGAGGGCTCGGCCGTGGTGGTGCTGGAGAGCGCCGAGCACGCCGCCGCCCGGGGCGCGCGCGTGTACGCGAAGATCGGCGGCGTCGGGCTGTCGTCCGACGCGTACCACATCACCTCTCCCGACCCGGACGGGACGGGGCAGGTCGCGGCGATGCGCGGAGCCCTCGAGGACGCCGGGGTGACCGGGGCCGACGTCGTGCACGTCAACGCCCACGCCACGTCCACGAAGGTGGGCGACCTGACCGAGACGGCGTCGATCCGGAACCTGTTCGGGAGCGACGCGGACCACGTGCAGCTGTCGGCGACGAAGTCGATGACCGGTCACCTGCTCGGCGGGGCCGGCGCGCTCGAGACGGTGTTCACGGTGAAGGCTGTGGCGGAGCGCCTCGCCCCGCCGACCATCAACGTCGCCAACCCCGACCCCGAGCTGCAGGTCCCGCTGGTGCGGGACGAGCCGGTGAAGCTGCAGGGCGGCGACATCGCGGCGATCAACAACTCGTTCGGCTTCGGCGGCCACAACGTGGCGCTCCTGATCCAGAACGCCTGACGGGCGGGGGCGGCGTTTCGGGCGTTCCTGGCGGCCGGGCGTTCGCCGCGGCCCGGCGGAACAAAAGCCGGAACGGAGCTGACGCCGAACCGCAGGATGCCGTCGCAGATCGCTGCCGAACCGCAGGGTGAATCGTTCAAAACTCAAATTCGAACGATTCACCCTGCGGTTCGACGGCACCTTGCGGCACTGGGCTGCGGTTCGGCAGCAGGCCCAGCCTGGTCTGGCTTGCGGTTCGGCGGACGGATGACCGTTCGGCGTATCAGACGGTATGAGGGACCGGTTGTGCTGTGGACGGATTCCGCCGCTGGGCGGTGATGGTG
>NZ_BAAGRL010000053.1:0-49692 GCF_054782975.1 Myceligenerans halotolerans | reverse complement strand
CGCGCTACGCGAAGGCGATCGTCGCCATCCTCACGGCCGCGCTCGGCGTTCTCGTGACCGCACTGTCCGACGACGTCGTGACCGTCGTCGAGGCGCTCGGCGTCGCAGTCGCCATCCTCACGGCCGTGATGGTCTACCTCGTGCCGAACCTGGAGGCGGGGCCGGCGCGCTACCTCAAGCTGATGGTCGCCGTCGTCGGCACCGGGCTCCAGGCCGCCATCCCCATCGCGACCGAGGGCACCATCACCTCGTCCGGCTGGCTGCTGATCCTGCTCGCCGCACTCGGCGCCGTGTCCGTGGGTATCGTGCCGAACCGGGAGTAGCCTGGACGACGCACCGACGGCGTCTGCACAGAACCGCCCCGCTCACCTCAACGGTGGGCGGGGCGGTTTTCGTCGTACCCGGGTCAGCGACCCATTGACTTGCGCTGCTTCTCGATTTCGGGGATCGCGGCCATGTTCGCGGCGACGCTTTCCTTGAAGCTGGCGAGGCGTTCCTCGGGTGTCATCAGGGAGTTGTACTCCACGACCCAGTTGTTGCCGACCTTCTGGCCAGGCAGGGATCCGGACTCCAGGCGCTGCAGCACGGCCTGACGGGTGACGCCGAGCTTCGCCGCGGCCTCGGTCACGGAGACCAGCTCGGGCAGGCGGGTCAGTCCGAGCCGCTCGTCGAACTCGGCGGTCGGCATGACCTCGAAGGCGACTACCGGCGCGGTATGCGCGTCGCCGGCCACGGACAAGGCGGTGAGCGTTGCCTGCCGCAGGGTCTCGGCCGGCACAGTGATGATGACCTCCACGCGCCCGAGCGGGCTGCGTGAGGTGACGGGGTGGTAGTCGGCCAGGGCGTCGAGCAGCTGCTCGTCGACCGGGTCGCGCTCGTCGTATTCGATTCTCGCGTTGTACTGCATGGGTGCTCCTGCCGCGGTGGGTGAGGGTGTGGTGGTGAGGATGAGGGTGGTGGGAGAATGAAGGATCGGCGCCGGGCCGGAGTTATGTGGGATATCTCCGGCCCGGCGTTCCGGCTACCGCCTGGGCGGCCACCGGAACCCGGCCCGCTTGAGCGGGGCCAGGCTGTTACGGATCGACCGCCAGTCGCTGGCCGTCCCCGAGAATGTCGCGATCAACTGCCCGTTCCGCGAAACCACGATGTGGCCGCGCGCCGTGACGTCGACCTCGAAGCCCTGGGCCTCCAGTGCCTTGACGATCTTCCGCAGATCCTTGTTCATCTTCCACCCCCCTCCATCGTGTTGACAAGTAAAGACTATCAGTGACCTTGCCATTTAGCAAGGTGGAGTAGAAGGGGGTGACCCGACTTCACCCGCGATCTCACCCGCCCCGCCGTAGGCGCCCGCCCGCGACGGCCGTAGCGTGAGAAGCGCGCCCCGGGACCCGTTCTCCACCCGAGGCCGCGCCGTCCGCCTGGGGGCGGACACCCTGAGCCCCGTTCGACTCCGGTCGGGCGGGGCTCGTCGTCATGTCACGACGCCGCCTCGTCCTCGGGCGCGAGCTCGCTGGCGGCCCGGAGCACCCGCCCGAATCCGCGCCGCCCCTCGACCGCCACCCGCACCGACCACCGACCCGGCAGCCCCACCTCGACGACCGCCCCGACCGCGCCCAAGAGTTGCGGCGACCCGCCCACAATCCGCACGCGGTCGCCGACCTGCCAGACGGGCAGCGTGATGCGCGACTCCGCGGCGAAATCCTCCTCGCCCTCGACGGTGCTCACCGCTCGCTCTCCCGGACTGCCGAGGCCGGCACGACCACGACCCCGCTCCCGCCGTCGATCGGCACACCCAGGTCCACCGTCGCGCGATCCTCCCCGGCCCCCACGAGGAGCCCCGTGCGTCCAGCGAACCGGCCAGACGTGATCTGCACCCGGACCCGCGCCCCGTCCGTCTCTGCCGCCGCCGTCATCGCTCGCCCCTGCGGAGGCGCTCGACCCAGTCGTCGACGCCGACGTGCTGCCAGCAGTACGCCTCGCCCAGCTCGGCGATGCCGTCGCAGTCGGGGGCGTAGCAGCGGGTCTCGCTCAGGTGGCGGATCGGGGGTTCGGTGCCGACCTGTTCTGGCGGTGGGGTCATGCCCTGAAAATTAGGACCGAAACTCCAGCAACGCGAGGAACTTGCTCAAGATTGCTCGGTGCGGCGTTCCGAGTCGCGCCCGACCCGGGCGACATACCGTTCTGCGGCGTCGGTCAGCAGTGCCCGCGCCTTGCGGTCATGGACCGCGGCGAGGGCGAACGACTCGAAGAACTTCTCGTAGGCCTCGACCTCTTCGGCCTGGGTGAGACTGAGCGCAATAGTGAACGTCTCGACCTTTACCAGCGCGGTGTCGTGGAGCCAGAACCCGTGCTTGGGTGCGATCACGTAGTTGGTCTCGAAGGGGATGACCCCGAGGCTGACGTTGGGGAGTGTGGACAGCTCCATCATCCGATAGACCTGTCCGAGCATCGCCTCGGGCGGGCACATCGTGTAATGCAGCACGGCCTCGGTGATGATGAAGTGGAATCTCCGGTCCGAAAGGTGCAGGATCTCCTGCCGGCGCATCCGGGCGGCGACGGCGTCGTCGATCTCCTGCTGGTGCCCGTACTTGCGAGCCGACTCAACGAAGCGGGCGCGGGCGTAGTCAGGGGTCTGCAAGAGGCCCGGCACGTAGACGGGCTCGAAGACGCGCAGGAGCCGGGTCTCGGATTCGCGGCGCCTGATCCCGTCCTGGTGCTGTGCGATGCCGCCCCGGAACTCGCCCCGGAACTCGCGCCGGAACTCCCGGTAGCGCTCCTCCATGGTGTGTAGGTCAACCAGGAGCTTGTCGGTCTCGCGCTCGGCTCCCGTGACGCGACACCAGTCGCGCACGTCCTGGTCCGACGGCGGCTGCTTGGCGTGCTCGATCTTGGAGACCTTCGATGCCTGCCAGGAGAGCGAGTCGGCGAGCTGCTTGCCGGTCAGGCCAGCAGCTCGCCGGAGCTCCCGCATCCGGTCGGCTAGCGCCTTGCGCGCCGCCTGGATGTCGGTACTAGTCGAGATGTTCCGCGGCAAAGTCGTCTCTCGTGATCGCGTGATGCCAGGCGGCGTCGCGCTGGTAGTTCAGCTCGACCACGACCGACGGGTCCTCGATGATCTCGAAGCCGATGAACCGGCCATCGCCCTCGTCGAAGTGCATCTTGGCGACCTTGCGCGAGTCGAACAGCCAGTAGTCGAAGTCCGGCAGGCCCACAGCGTCATCGCGTTCGAGGTAGCGGATGTCGTCACCAGCAGCGACGGTCGCCTCTGCCAGCCGCAGACCCCAGTCGCTGTACTCGGTCAGCGGCAGCGTGACCACACGGACCCGGCGCCAGGTCCGGCCGGCACGCGTGGACTCCGCCACAAGCCCCAACCATGCACTCCGGTTCGACTGGTCTACGACCCCGGTCTCACGGAACCGCCGCAGCGGCTCCTGCTCGCTGGGCGAGTTGTACGTGTCCCGGAGCTCGAGGCGGAACGCCGTGTGCTCGAAGGTGCGGAACAGCTCGGCGAACTCGGGCCCGGGCGGCGTCAGGCGTGTCAGGATCCTTCCTCCTCCTGGTAGCGGCGAGCCCACATCTTGATGACGTCCTCCGGGATCTCGATGATCGTCTCGTGGTCGGGCACCTCGCCGACGTCGGCCAGCACGGCCGGGTCGGTCACCTTCCAGCCCTGCGCGATGTAGGTCTTCCGGTCGGTCCGGTCGGTGGCGAACAGCGTCGGCGAGTCTTCGTCGCCGGACTCAGGGTCCTTGCCGAGGAACGTAGCGCGCATCTTCCAACCTCATCCTTGCTCGGAAACGGGGAAACGTGCTCCGCAATGCTCCCGGACCGGAACACTGCCGGTCAACCCTCGATCTGGGGTAGCGCCTCCGACAGCGCTGCGTCGGCGGCCTCGGCAGCGCCCCAGTGCGCGTCGGGCGTCAGGTGCCCGTACGTGTCGACGGTCGTGGCGATATTCTCGTGCCCCAGGCGGCGCTGGATGACCGGCAGGGGCACGCCGGCCTCGATCAGCCAGGACACGTGCGTGTGCCGCAGGTCGTGCACGCGCGGCCTCTTGCCGAGGTCTGCTGCGGTGACCGCGCGCTTCCAGTAGTTGGCATGGAAGTTCGTATTGAGCGCCACTCCCCCGCGCTTGCCCCGGAAGACGAACTTGCCCTCCGGCGTCTCCTCGATGACGGGGCGCAGCCGGTCGACCAGCGACCTGGGCAGCCTGATCGTTCGGATGGCCTTGGCCGACTTCGGCGACCCGAGGTAGCGCGTGCCCGACGGCCCCTTCTTCCACGCGCGGGAGATATGGACCGCTGGGAACGCGCTGTCGAGGGTGAAGTCGTGCGCGTACAGCGCGGTGGCTTCGCCCCACCGGCAGCCGGTACCGACCAGGAACGAGACGAATGGCTGCCACCATGGGTCGACCTTGTCCAGCAACCGGGCGTACTCCGCCGTGGTGAGGAACACCATCTCAGGCTTCGCGTGGTCACTCGGGAGCTTCACCCCGGCGGCCACGTTCTTCGTGATGTGGCCGCCCTCGACCGCAGCGTCGAACACGTCAGAGAGGAACGACTGCGCGTCCTGGATCGAGCTCGGGGCGTAGTACTTCGGCTCGGGCTCGGGGCGACCCTCCTTGCGGGCCTGGCGCCGCGCGACCATGGAGCGCTTGGTCTCAACGGTTCGCTGGTGCTTGATCCAGTCGGTGACGTGCTCTCGTTCGACCGCGTCCACGGGGAAGTCTCCCAGCCGTGGGAGCCACGTCCGGGCGGCCATGCGCCGGTACCCGTCGACGGTCCCCGACGAGGCGTAGCTGGCGACCACGCGCAGGTGCTTCTCGAGCATCTCCGACAGCCGCGGCGCTGTCGTGGGCCCCCGACCGGCCACCGCGGCGAGCGTGGCGCGGGCGAGCTCGACGCCCCGGCTCTCGAAGAGCTCCTTGACCTCGACGGCCGCCTCGGGCGTGTCCAGGGCGTGGGTCCAGCAGAGCTTGCCCTGGTATCGGTAGCCGACACGGTAAGTCGTCACGCCGGACTTGGAGGTGCGTTCCTGGATGCTCGCCATGTCGTGTTACGCCCTTCCGCGGACGACGAAAGCCGGTGGTATCGCGTCGCACGTTACCGCGTCGCGTTACCACCGGCTAGAGCCGGGCCAGGATTTAGCCCCTGACCTGGGCGTTTAGGAAATGCGTCAGCGGGCGTAGTACTCGACGACCATCTGCACGTCGCAGGTCACGGGGACCTCGGTGCGCTTCGGACGACGGGTCAGCGTCGCGGACAGCTTCTCCAGCTGCACGTCGAGGTAGCCGGGCAGGTTCGGCAGCACGTCACGGTGCGCGCCGGCGGCGGCGACCTGGAACGGCGTGGTGGCCTGGCTCTTCGGCTTCACCTGGATGGTCTGGCCCTCCTTCACGCGGAAGGACGGACGGTCCACGATCTTGCCGTCCACCAGGATGTGACGGTGGGTCACGATCTGGCGGGCCTGCAGGATGGTGCGGCCGAAGCCGGCGCGCAGCACGAGCGAGTCGAGACGGGTCTCGAGGTCCTCGACCATGACCTCACCGGTCAGGCCGGGCTGCTTGCGGGCGTTCTCGTACACCTTGAGGAGCTGCTTCTCCCGGAGCATGTACTGGGCACGCAGGCGCTGCTTCTCGCGCAGGCGCACCGCGTAGTCCGACTCGGTGCGACGACGGGCACGCCCGTGCTCACCGGGCGGGTACGGGCGCTTCTCGAAGTGCTTGACGGCCTTCGGCGTGAGCGCGAGGCCGAGCTTGCGGCTCAGGCGAACCTGACGCCGCGAACGGGTGACTGAGGTCACGGGATTCCTGTCCTTCGTGGGTGAGTAGGTCACACCCGGGACCGGCGTCGTCCGGGGACGACACCTGCCGGGTGCGGGACCAGCCGACGGACGTGTCGTACGGACGAACCGCACGCACGTCGCGGGGCCGAGGTCCCAGGGAGCTGCCGTCCGGACCGGGGGCCCGTCAGGCAACCGCAACATCTTATCCCACCCGCCTTCGCGCCGGCCGCGTGAGGCGCGCGACCACGGGCCCCGCCGTGCGGGGATCCGCACCCGTGCGGGCCCCCCGGGCGCCCGTGACGTTCCCCACAGGACGCCGTCTTGCGGTCGCAGTCCCCGCGAGTCACGCTGACCGGCAAGAACGCAAGAGTCCTGACACCGTGAAGCCGCGGCCCGCGCACGGGCCCGCGAGACCTCGATGGAGAGCTGTTGCACACCACACGTTCTGCCGCCACCGTGCCCGGGCCGCGTACCCTCGGCGCCGGTGAGGCGCTCGAGGACCTGGGCCGCACCGTCCGGCGGATCGGCCACGGCCGCCCCCTGGACGTGAACTGTCACGTCGTCACCGGCTGGGTGGGCACGGGCAAGAGCATGACGCTCGCGGCGGTGCGTGCCGCTGCGGCCGGCGCCGGGATCCCGGCCTCCGTCACCACGGCGCTCCTGTCCGACCCCGACATCCCGCTGCGGACGCTGTTCCGGGTGCTCCACCACCACGGCCTGGCGCACGTCGCCGGTGACACGCTCGCGCGGATCCGGTGGGTCGACGCCGCGGCCGGCGAGCGCCTCGACCTGCTGCAGCGCGTGCGTGACCTGCTGGCCGACATCGCCGGCAGGACGACGACGGTGATCATGGTCGACGACTTCCATCTCGCCGACCGGGCGACCGCGGCGGCGATCCATCACCTGGTGTCCGAGCTTCGCCAGGTGCCGGTCCTGTGGCTGCTCGCCGGCCGTCCGAGGATCCGCGCCGACCAGGGCCCGGACAACTTCGCCCTGTTCGAAGACCTCCCGGTCGCGCGCCTGCGCCTGCGCCCGCTCGGTCCGCCGGAGATCGAACGTCTCTACGGAGACCGGATCGAGCGGCTGCCCGCGGAGGCCGGCCGGCGGATCCGCGACGAGTGCGACGGCAACCCCTATCTCATCGAGACGCTGATCGGGCTCGGCCCGTCGGTGCGGCCGGCCGACCGGACCGACCGGACCGACCGGACCGACCGGACCGACCGGACCGACCAGGGGCTCCGCATCCCGGACCAGATCGTCTCCGCCGTCGCCGGCCGCTGGCTGACGGGACTGTCGCCCGAGGCGCGGACGGTGGTCCGCAGCGCCTGCGCGTTCCCCGGCACGATCGACATGTGCCTGCTGGCCGAGCTCGCCGGCCAGTCCCCGGTCGGCGCGGCTCGCTCGGTCGAGGAGGCCGTGGCCGCCGGTGTCCTGACCGGCGCGGGGAAAGACCTCCGGTTCCGCAGCGGGCTGGTCCGCGAGTCGGTCCACCGCAGCCTCTCGGAGTATCGCCGGTGCTCGCTCGACAACGCGGTGCGGGCGGCGGCACCGCCGGGCGCCGGACCGGCCCCGGCGGGACCGGCCCCGGCCGGTCTGACCCCGGCGGAGCTCAAGGTGGCCCGCCTCGTCGCGACGGGCATGACGAACAAGTCGGTGGCGCGGGAGCTGCACCTCTCCCCCCACACCATCGACACGCACCTGCGGCGCGCCTTCGTGAAGCTCGGGGTCCGGAGCCGGACGGAGATGGCCAGGGCGCTCATGCTGCGCGACCCGGGCACCTGAGGCCCGCGCCGGACCCCGGAGCGCCGTGCGTCAGGGCAGGGCGACGGACTGGGCGTGGCGGAACGTGTTCGCCGGGTCCCAGCGCTGCTTGACCCGTTGCAGGCGTGCGTAGTTCTGCTTGTAGTACAGCTCGGTCCACGGCACGCCCGAGGTGTTCCAGCGTTCGTCGCCGAGGTCCGTGTCGGGGTAGTTGATGTAGCAGCCGTCCGTCACGTCCCCGGGCACGGGCACGCCGCCGGTGTCGGCGAACAGGTCCTGGTACAGCTCGCGGGTCCAGCGCACGTTCTCGTCGTCGTCGCCCGGCGCGGTCCAGAACGACTGCGCGAGCAGCTTGAGCACGCTGTCGCGCTGGGCGACGGCGGTGGCGGACGGGCCGGTGGCGTTGATCCGGCCGCCGTAGCCGAACAGGACCACGCCCGCGTCCGGGTTGGCGAACCCGGCGGCGCTCAGGTGCCGGTACAGGACGCCGGCCTGCCGGGTGGTCAGCCCGCGGCGGAAGTAGGCGGCCTTGTGGTCCGCGCGTCGCGTGGGATCCGTCAGCGCCGGGGTGTTGGTCCCGAGCAGCCGCACGGCGTGCAGCCAGGGCAGGCGCCGGGCCGTGGCGAGCTCGGGGACCGCGCCGACCTCCAGCGCGGGCCGGGTGACGGGACCGGCGGTGAGCCCGACGCCGTCGAGCACCTCGGCGAAGAAGTCGTCGAGCAGCGCCTGCGCGCCCGCCTGGTCCCCGTCCGCCTGCGCGAGCAGCGCGACGGCGCCGGCGCTGCGGTGGTTCAGCGCGAGGATCGCCGAGAGCCCGGTGGCCGCGCTGCCGGGGGCGCTGTTCGCCTCGTGCCACCGGCCGTAGTTGCGCACCAGCCGGACGAACCGGTCCTGGTCCAGGCCCGCCCAGTCCACCGCGGCGGCCCGGATCAGCACGGTCGACGGCGGCCGCGGCAGCAGGCCGCCGGGCTCGCCCGGCAGCCGCGCGTCCGGGGACCGCAGCAGGTAGCGGGTCACGACCCCGAAGTTCCCGCCGCCCCCGCCGGTGTGGGCCCACCACAGGTCGCGGTTCCGCGACCGCGTGGCCCGCACCTGCCGGACCGCGCCGTCGGCCCCCACCACGACCACGTCCACGCCGTGGAGATGATCGACGGTCAGGCCGTGACGGCGCGACAGCAGCCCGTAGCCGCCGCCCATGATGTGGCCTCCCGCGCCGACCGAGTAGCACGACCCGCCGGGGATGGTCACGCCCCAGCGCCGGTAGAGCGACTCGTAGACCTGCTGCAGGGTCGCGCCCGGCTGCACGGAGAACGCGGACTCCGTGGCGTCGAAGCCCACCTCGCGCAGCTCGGACAGGTCGAGCACGACGTCGGTGTCCTCGTTGTGCACGAAGTCCTCGTAGCAGTGGCCCCCGCTGCGCACGGTCAGCCGCCTGCCGGTACGGACGGCCTGCCGGACCGCGCCGGCGGCGTCGTCGGGCGTCAGGGCGAGGACGACGTGGTCGGGACGGGAGACCCAGCGCTGGTTGTTCCCGACGGTCAGCTCCTCGTAGCGGGGATCGCCCGGACGGACCACCACCGGCCCGGGCGCGGGCGGGGTCGCCGGCCCGGCCGCCGCCGGCGGCGCGCCGGTGAGCAGGGCCGCGCCCGCGACGGGAGCGGCGGACAGCAACTGGCGTCGATCGATCTTCGGCATCTGGGGCTCCTCTCGCCGGAGAGTATTCGCCGCGCACCGTCCCGGGGACCACTGCTCGGACGAGCAAAGCTGCCCGGGCGGTGAACTACTCGATCAGGTAGTGACCGGAACCGGACAAATTGGCTAGCGTCCCATGACGTGACCGAGACCGTGGTGAAGAAGTTCGGAGGCAGCTCGCTGGCGTCCGCCGACCAGGTGCGCGCCGCCGCCGGGACGGTTGCCGCCGAGCACGCGAACGGCACCGCCGTGGCCGTCGTCGTGTCGGCCCGCGGCGACACGACCGACGAGCTCCTCGCCGCCGCCGACGCCGTCGGCGCGGGGACGGCCGCCCCGCCCCGCGAGATCGACCAGCTCCTGTCCACCGGGGAGATCGCCTCCGCCGCGCAGCTCGCCATCGCGCTGCACGCCGCCGGGGTCCCCGCCGTGTCGCTGACCGGCGCGCAGGCCGGCATCGCCGTCACCGGCCTCCCCGGCGCGGGGACCGTCGAGTCGATCGACACGACGCGGCTGCGTGACCTGCTCACCGCCGGGACGGTCCCGGTGATCGCCGGCTTCCAGGGGGCCGGCGACGCCGGCGACGTCGTCACCCTCGGCCGGGGCGGCTCGGACACGACCGCCGTCGCCCTCGCGGCGGCGCTCGGCGCCCAGCGGTGCGAGATCTACACGGACGTGGCGGGCATCTTCACCGCCGACCCGCGACTGGTCCCGGACGCCCGGCGGCTGCCCGACGTTCCCGGCCCCGTCATGGCCGAGATGTCGTTCGCGGGAGCCCGGGTGATGCACTCGCGCGCGGTCGAGCTCGCCGCGCTGCGGGACGTGGACCTGCAGGTGCGCAGCTCCCGCGGGACCGGCGACGGCACGACGATCGTCGCCCGGCCCGCCGACGACGGGCTGGAGAGCCGGGGCGCGGTCCTCGCGGTGACGCACGACCGCGGCGTGGCCCGGGTGCTGCTGGAGGCCGAGCGGGATCTGGCCGCAGAGGTGTTCCAGGTGCTCGCCGAGCACGGCACGCCGGTCGACGTGGTCGCCCGCTCGGGCCAGCACGAACCGCAGTTCCGGATGGGGTTCACCATCCCGTCCGCGCAGCTGGAGCGGGCCTCGGCGGCCCTGCGCGAGACCGTCCGGAGCCACGGCGGGCACCTGCACGTCAACGACGACGTCGGCAAGGTGTCCCTGGTCGGCACCGGACTGCTCAGCCGCCCCGAGCTCGCCGCCCGCGCGCTCGCCACCCTCGCCCGCGCGGGGATCCCCACCAGCTGGCTCTCCACCACGCAGCTGCGCACCTCCGTCACCGTCCCGCGGGACCGGGTGCCCGCGGCGGTGGCCGCCCTGCACGACGAGTTCGAGCTCGCGGGCGAGCCGTCGGCGCATCCGGCCGGTGTCCGGTGAGCGGATCCGTGCACGCCCTCTTCGACTTCAAGGTGCGGCTGGCGCCCCGCCCGGGCGCCGCCGAGAAGCTGACGGAGACGCTCGCCGCGAGCGGCATCGGACGCGCCGCGGTCTCCGCGGGCGGCGTCGTGGACCTGCCGACGCTGTCCCGGCAGCTCGTCGAGGGCGGGCATGTCACCACCGATCCGGACAACGACGAGGTGCTGGCGTTCTGCCGCCGCAGCGCGGAGCGGTTCGTGCCGTTCTACTTCGCCAATCCCCACCGGCCGCCCGGGGAGTACGCCCGCCGCGCGGCGGAGTTCCGGGGATGCGAGATCTCCCCCGCGGTGCACGGCGTCCCGCTCACCGATCCGCGCGTCGCGGCCCTGGTCCGCGTCGCCGCCCGGGCGCGGCACCCGGTCTACGTGGTGTGCCTGATCCGCCCGGGCTGCGGGGTGGCGGACCTGGTCGCGCTCGCGCGGGCGCACCCGGACGCCACGTTCGTCCTGGGCCACGCGGGCACCGGGAACATCGACCTGCACGCCCTGGAGCTGGTCGCCGACGTGCCGAACGTGCTGGTCGAGACCTCGGGCGGATACACGAGCGTGCTGTCCGCGGCGCTGCGCCGGCTCGGGCCGGAGCGGCTGCTGTTCGGCTCGGAGTACCCCTTGCAGCATCCACAGGTCGAACTGGCCAAGTTCCGCGCCGTCGGGATCACCCCCGACGCGTGGGAACTCGTCGGCAGGCGCAACGCGCACCGTGTTCTCGGACTGGAGGAACTTTCATGACCCCGACCCTGACCTCGTTGCCGCAGATCGGGCAGTGGGACAGCCTCGCCGGCCTGACCGAGCTGCAGGACCGCCGGCTGCCCCGGCTGCTCGCCCGCGCGGCCGAGTCCCCGTTCTACCGTGACCGGATCGGCCCGGCGACGCCGTCGTCGGCCCGCGACGTGCTCACCGACCTGCCGCTCACGTCGAAGCAGGACCTGCGCGACGCGTACCCGTTCGGCATGCTCGCGGTCCCGGGCCGGGAACTGGCCACTTATCACGAGTCGAGCGGCACGGCGGGGCAGCCCACCGCGTCCTACTACACCGCCGAGGACTGGATCGACCTCGCCGAGCGCTACGCGCGCAAGCGGGTGGAGATCGGGCCCGACGACGTGTTCCTGGTGCGCACCCCGTACGCGCTGATGATCACCGGGCACCTCGCCCACGCCGCGGCGCGGAGCCGCGGCGCGACCGTCGTCCCCGGCGACAACCGCTCGGCGGCGATGCCCTACGCCCGGGTGGTGCGCGTGCTGCACAAGCTCGAGGTCACCCTGTCGTGGTCCATGCCGACCGAGACGCTGCTGTGGGCCGCCGCGGCGGACGCGGCCGGCCTGCGGCCCGGCGACGACTTCCCCGCGCTGCGGGCGCTCTTCGTCGGCGGCGAGCCGATGACCGACGAGCGGCGGGCGCGGATCAGCGGGCTGTGGGGCGTACCCGTGGTCGAGGAGTACGGGTCCACCGAGACGGGCAGCCTCGCCGGCGAGTGCCCGGAGGGCGTCCTGCACTTCTGGGCGGACCGCGCCATCGGCGAGGTGTACCACCCGGACAGCGGCGACGTCACCGCCGAGGGCAGCGGCCAGCTCGTGGTGACTCCCCTGTTCCGGGAGGCGATGCCGCTGCTGCGCTACAACCTCGAGGACGACGTCGAGCTCTCCTGGGCCGACTGCGCCTGCGGCTGGCAACTGCCCACGATCCGGGTCCTCGGCCGCGCCGCGTTCGGCCACCCGGTGGGACGCGCGCGGGTGGCGCAGCATCAGGTCGAGACGCTCGTGTTCTCCCTTCCCGCCGCGTACGGGGTGCTGTTCTGGCGCGCCAAGGCGGACCCCGAGCGGCTCACCGTCGAGATCGAGGTGGCCCCGGAGCACCGGGCCGCGGCCACCGCCGAGCTCTCCCACGCGATCCGCGAACGGCTCGGCGCGCCGTGCGAGGTGCGCGGCGTCGAGCCCGGGACGCTGGTACCGCACGACGTCCTCACCGCCACCCAGGACGTGGTCAAGCCGCGGAGCCTCTTCGGCCCCGACGAGGACTGGAGCAAGGCGCTGCTCTACTACTGAGCGGCTCCACCACCGCACCGCTACCACCGGACGGCGCGGGACTTCCGCACCGTCCGGCGACCGAGGGGAGTCATCGTGGAGGTCCAGGCACGGCACACGGGCAGGGTCGCGGTGGTCGGCGCGGGTATCGCCGGGCTCGCGCTCGCCGCGGAGCTGGGGCGCGCCGGCATCACCTGCCGCGTCTTCGAGCAGGCGCCCCGCCTCGGCGAGGTGGGAGCGGGGATCCAGCTGGCGCCGAACGCCGTGCGCCTGCTGCACCGGCTCGGCCTCGCGGACGTGCTGCGCGACGTCGCCGTCCGGCCGGAAGCCATCGAACTACGGCGCTGGGACGACAACCGGGTGATCGCCCGCACCACGCTCGGTGCCGAGTGCGAGGACCGCTACTCGGCCCCGTACTACACCGTCCACCGGGCCGACCTGCACGGCGCGCTCGTCGAGACGGTCGGCACGGACGTGATCGAGCTGGACCGGCGGTACGAGTCGGTGAGCGAGACGGCCGACGGCGTCCGGATCGGGTTCGCCCACGGCGCGCCCGTGGCGGCCGAGGTGCTGGTCGGGGCCGACGGGATCCACTCGACCGTCCGCAAGGAGCTCAGCGCCGACCGGCCGCGGTACTCCGGCCAGGGCATCTACCGCTCGGTGGTGCCCGTCGAGGCCCTGCCCGCGATGCGCGACGAGCCCAAGGTCGTGCTCTGGCTCGGGCCGCGCCAGCACCTGGTGTGCTACCCGATCTCGGCCGGCAAGCAGGTCAGCGTCGCCGCGACGACACCCGTGGTCGAGTGGCAGCCAGAGTCGTGGACCGCCCCCGCCTCGCCCGGCGACCTGCGATCCGCCTACGCGGACTGGCATCCGGCCGTCCGCGCCGTCGTGGAGGCCGCGGAGCAGGTGACCCTGTGGGCGCTGCACGACCGGGACCCGATCCCGGACTGGACCACCGGCCGCATCGCCCTGCTCGGCGACGCCGCCCATCCGATGCTCCCGTTCTTCGCCCAGGGCGCGAACCAGGCCGTCGAGGACGCGTGCGTCCTCGCGGCCTCCCTGTCGCTCGCCGGCGGCACCAGGGACGTGGCCCCCGCCCTCGCCCGCTACGCGGCCGCGCGACGCGACCGCGCCGAGAAGGTCCAGGAGATCTCCCGGCGGAACTCCCGCGCCCTGCACGTCGACGACGGCTCGGCGCAGCGGGACCGGGACGCGCAGCTGAGCCGCTCGCAGCGGCTCGCCGAGCAGGAATGGCTCTACGGCTACGACGCGACCCGCGCCGTCGGCCCGGACGCCTGAGCCGCAGAGGCCCGAGCCGGCCCCCGGAGACCGGGAACGGCCCGGCCGCGCGGCAGCGCGACCGGGCCGGACCGATCCGTCAGGCGAACTGCCAGAGGCCGACGGTGTTGCCCTCGGGGTCCGCGAAGTACGCGACGAAGCCGAAGTCGCCCACGGGCTCCTTCTCCTGCACCCGCTTGCCGCCCGCCTGCTCGATCTGCTGCAACGACTCCTCGATGTCGGCGACGTGCACGGTGACGAGCGGCGCGGTGATCGCCCCTCCCCGGGCCGCGAGACCGCCGTTGATGCCACCGGGCTCGGTCGGCTGGCCGTTCTGGTCGGACGGCGTGGTGCCGACCATCGCCGAGTCCTCGCCCTGCGGCATCACCGTCCAGCCGAAGATCTCCCCGTAGAACGTGCTCGCCCTGCCGAGATCGTCGGTGGGCAGCTCGAAGTGCATGACGCGTCCGCTCATAGGTGGTGCCTTTCCTCTCGGGTTGTCGTTCCTGACCACGGTGACCGGTCAGGACGCCACGGCGTCGTGCGCCGCCGCGTAGAGCCGCGCGGTGTTCACCGTCGCCCGCGCGGTGTCGTAGAAGAGCAGGTCGTTCTCGGCGACGAACCCGCTCTCGCGCCGGCTGCGCTCGATTCCCGCGGCCGACAGCGTCGCGGTGAACGTGAACGTCAGACGCCCCTCGGCGTCCTCGCCGATCTCGTTGGTGATCGTCGTCAGGTCGGGGTTGTCCAGCTGGGTGAACACGATGCGCCTGCGCGGCTCGAGCTCGACGCGCTCGCGGACCGTCACGGACCCGCGCAGCTCGATCTCGCGGGTGAAGCCGTCGTCGAAGCGCTCGAGGACCGTGGCCGCCGTGATGGACGGGACGTAGGACACGGGATTCGCCGCCTTGTGGACCAGGATCTCCCACAGCCGGTCCGCCTCGAGGAGCGGATACTCCTGTTCTTCGTCGTTGACCACGACCGTGTGCTGGAACATCACCATGACTGAGCTGCCTTTCCCCGACGGGTGCGTCACCGGACGGGCTCAACTCTTCTGCCGGCCGGCGGGCCGGGCATCCCGCGTTCGCGGGATCTTTCCGCGGCGCTCGTGGCGCCCGGCCCGGATCACGCGTTCACGTGATGCACTCCCGGCCCGCCGCTCGCGACGATCGACACGGATGTCAAGAACGATCCGCGCGCCGTGTCAGGTTCGGCCGCGCGCTCGTGCGTCCACCCGTTCGATCGGGACCGGTCCACGCCGACCGGCTCGATCCGCCTCGATCCACAAGGAGTGATCCAGTCCGATGAGCAGCGACGTCGAGAGTTCCTCGACCGGTACGACCGCCGGCCGGTCCGCGCAGGCCGGGCAGCCGGCACCGGCCGGACGGCCGGGCGCGGCGCGCAATCCATGGGTGGTGTTCGGCGTTCTGGCGCTGATCGAGTTCATCACCGTGATGGACGCGTCGGTGGTCAACATCGCCCTGCCGTCCATCCGCGACGGCCTCGGCTTCTCCCCGACGACGATCGCCTGGGTGGTGGACGGCTACCTCGTGGGATTCGCCGGCTTCCTGCTGCTCGCCGGCCGCGCCACCGACTTCGTCGGCCGCCGCCGGCTCTTCCTGGCGGGCGTGGTCGTCTTCACGGTCTTCTCGCTGGCCTGCGCGGTCGCGGTCGAGCCGTGGCACCTCGTGGTCGCCCGCGTGCTGCAGGGACTCGGGGCCGCGCTGGTCTTCCCCGCCGCCCTGGCACTGATCACCGACATCTTCCCGGAGGGTCCCAGCCGCGGGAAGGCGATGGGCCTCTTCAGCGGGATGGCCGGTATCGCCGCGCCGGTCGGCCTCGTGCTCGGCGGGCTGCTCACCACGGTGTCGTGGGAGTGGATCTTCCTGATCAACATCCCCATCGGCGTGGCCGTGCTGGTGGCGGGCTTCGTCCTGCTGCCGTCGCCGCGGCCGGACGTGCAGGGCCGCATGGACGTGATCGGCGCAGTGACCTTCACCGGCGGGCTGATCATGCTGATCCTCGCGCTCGTGCGAGGCGGCGCGCAGGGCTGGACGTCCGCGCTCACCCTTCTCGAGCTCGGCGTCGCCGTCGCGCTGCTGGTCGCGTTCGTCGTCCGGCAGCGGACCGCCTCCGCGCCGCTCATCCCGACGATGCTGCTCTCGATGCGCAACATCACGTTCGGCAACATCGTCTTCGCGCTCGTCGGGACGATCCTCATCTCCACCTTCTTCTTCATCACCCTGTACCTGCAGCAGGTGCGGGAGTACGACGCCCTCCAGGCGGCGCTGCTCTACCTGCCGGTGCCCCTGGGCATGTTCGCGGGCACGCAGGTGGCGCCGCGGGTCCTGCGGTTCGGGCCGCACAACGTGCTGGGCGCCGGGCTGGTGATCCAGGCGATCGCGCTGGCCGGCTGGGCGCTGGCCATGAGCGAGACCGGGCCGATCCTGCTCTCCTTCCACGTCCCCGCCACCGTGTGGGCCTTCGGCCTGGGCATGTCCATCGTGTCCTCGTTCGTCGTGTGCACGATGGGCCTGGACGGACCCATCGCGGGCGCGGCGTCCGGCATGGCCACGACGTCGTACCAGGGCGGCGGCGCTCTCGGCCTCGCCGCGCTGGCCGTGGTGGCGGACACCGCGACCCGGGGCGGTTCGAGCCCCGACGCGCTGATGGCCGGCTACACCGCGGCCCTCTGGTGCGCCGTCGGGGTCGCCCTGGCCGGCGCGCTGCTGACGCGGCTGATCATGGGGGGCCGGCAGCAGCCCGGGAGCTGAGAGGCCCGTGCGGATCGTCGTGGGCGAGCACGATCCGGGCCAGTTCCACCCGGTTCGAGACGTCGAGCTTCACGAAGGCGTGCCGGATGTGGCTGTCCACGGTGTGCGGCGACAGGAACAGCTGCGCCGCCACCTCCCGGTTCGTCCGTCCTTCGGCGACCAGCCGCACGACGCGCAGCTCGGAGCTGGTCAGGCCGGCCCAGCCCGTCCGGCGCCGGCCGGTCCGGGACGCCGCGGGGCCGCGCACGCCGAGCGAGCGCAGCAGGCGCCGGACCCGGCTCACGTCGTCGTGCGACCCGCACTCCGAATAGGCGTCGACGGCCTGCTTCGCCAGGGTGATCGCCGCGTCCTGCTCGCCCGCGCGGCGCTCGGCCCCGGCCGCGTCCTCCAGCGCGGCGGCCAGGCACAGGGGCCGCGGCCCGGCCCGGTGCGCCGCGACCGCCGCGTGCAGGAGGCCCCGGTCCTGGCGCAGCAGGCCCTCCGCGTGGTCCGCCGCCCCCTGCAGGGAGACGACGCGCGGGTTGTGGCCGGCGGCCTCGCGGGCGGCGGCGGCGATCGTCCCGCCGGCGGCACGGTCGCCGGCCGCCAGCGCGAACCGCACCAGCCACGGTCCCGCCAGCGGCTCCTGCACCAGCAGGTACGGGCGCTGCGCGAGGACGCCGACGAGCGCGCGGAAGGACCGCGCGGCGGCCTCCCGCTCCCCCATCGCCGCGTAGCACACCGTCCGCTCCCAGTGCCGTTCCTCGGTCAGCGCGCAGATGCCCTGGTCGAGGTAGCCGTCGGCCCGTGCGAGCAGGTGGCCGGCCGCCTGCGGCTCGCCCCGCAGCACCGCCAGGTGCGCCAGGGTGGCCAGCAGGGTCGGAGTGAGCGCCACCGCGTTCAGCTGCTCGGCCACCCGCAGGCCCGCCTCGGCCTCGGCCCGCGCGTCCTCCAGCTTGCCCGCGGCGAACTTCAGCTCGGCGTGGAACTGGTGGCTCATCGGCTGCGACCAGACCGTGCCCAGCTCGTCGGCCGCGAGCTTGTCGGCGGCGTACATCGCCTCGGCCTCCGGGAACCTGTCGGCGGCGCCGAGCGCCCGCGCCAGCCACAACCGCGGGTGCCGGTGCCGGGACTCGCCGCCGGACGTCTCGGCCGCCGCGACCCCCTCACGGGCCTGCCCGATCGCCCCCTCGACGTCCCCCTCGGCGAACGCGACCATGCTCGTGGCGCACCTGCCCACGACGACGGCCACGTCCGCGCCCGCGGACCGGCCGAGCTCGACGGCGCTGTACGCGGCGGTCCGCGCGGAGGACAGGTCGTCGAGCTGCAGGAGGGCGTGCGCCTGGACCGCGAGCAGGTGCGCCCGCTCGCCGGTCTCGCCGCCGGCGCCGGCCAGGGCCCGCCCGGCGAACTCGACCGCGTCCCGGTCCTGGCCGGCGTGCTTGAGGGCCTCCGCCAGGCCGAGCAGGACCGCCGACTCCGCGGCCGGCGGCATGCCGTGGGCCAGCGCCCGCTCCGCGAGCGCGCGCGCCTCGGCCAGGCGCCCCGCCGAGGCGAGGAACCGGACGGCGTCGGCGAGGAGCGGGAAGTGCCCCGGCCGCTGGCTTCCCTGCAGGTCCAGCAGGCGCAGGATGAGGTCGGCCGCGGCCGACGGCGCGGCCGGCGCGATGTCCGCGAGCGCGTCGCGGAACATCGCCAGTGTCGAGTCGTCGGCGCGCTGGGCCCCGCGCAGGAAGTGCTCGGTGACCTCGGCGGCGGAGCTTCCCTCGCGGCGCAGCACGGGCACGGCCTCGCGGTGCAGTGCCTGGCGTACGGTGCCGGGCAGGTGCGCGTAGACGGCCTCGCGGATGAGGTCGTGCCGGAAGGCCAGCCGGGCGCCGTCGTCGACGAGGAATCCGGCGGTGACCGCTTCCCGGGTGGCGTCGAGCGTCGTGGCGGCGGGCCGGCCGAGCACCCCGGCCGCGGCGTGCACCGTGAACGGGCCGGCCAGCACCGCTCCCGCCTCGATGAGGCTTCCCGCGTCCGCCGACAGTTCCCCGAGGCGGCGCTGCACGGCGGCCACGAACCCGGTCGGCAGTCCGTCGGAGACGGGGACGGCGGCGCCGTCGCGGATCTCGATGCGGCCCTCGGAGCGCAGCGTGACGAGCAGTTCCTCGAGGAGGAACGGGTTGCCGCCGGTGCCCGCCGCGAGCCGGAGGACGCCGGCGTCCGGCCGGGCGCCCAGGACGTGGGTGCAGAACTCGGCGAGGGTGGCGTCGTCGAACGGTTCCAGCGGTAGCACGGTCACGTCGGCGCCGCCGATGTCCGCGAGGGCGGGGCCGTGCCCGCCGGGGCGCTGGGCGAGCACCCACAGGACGGCGGCCGACCGGAGGGTCGGGACGAGGATCCGCAGGGCGAGCGCGGACAGTTCGTCGGCCCAGTGGAAGTCGTCGAGCACGACGGCGACGGGGCGGTCCCGGGCGAGTTCCTCGACGGCTTCGCCGAGGCGGTCGATGAGCCGGTAGCCGCCTCGCTCGGCGTCGGGGGCGACGTCGAGGGCCGCGCCGCCGGGCAGGGGCCGCGTGCTGTGCCGTAGTGCGGTGCGCAGGGTGCTCAGGGGGGCCGCGCGGTCGAGCTCGGTGGCGCGTCCGGGGGCGACGGTGAAGTCCTGCTGCTCGGCGCGGCGGGTGATGGTGGTGACCAGGCGGGTCTTGCCCATCCCGGCGGGGCCCTCGATGACCACGCACGCGCCGGCGCCCTCGGTGGCCGCCCGCAGCCGCCGGTCGACCGCGCGCAGCGTGTCGTCGCGGCCGACCAGTGGCTGCGGAGGCCGTGTCACAGGCGTACCGACTGCGCGTGGCGGAAGACGTCGTGCGGGTCCCACCGCCGCTTGACGTGCTGGAGGCGCCGGTAGCCGTCCTTGTAGTACAGCTCGGTCCATTCGACGCCCGACGTGTTCCAGGCGGGGTCGGCGAGGTCGGCGTCGGCGTAGTTGATGTAGCAGCCGTCGGTCTGCGGTCCGGGCACGGGTACGCCGCCGGTGGCCGAGAAGACGTCGCGGTACAGCTCGCGCACCCAGTTCAGGTGCATCTCGTCGGCGCCGGGCTCGGTCCAGGACACCAGGAACTGCGGCTTGAGGACGGAGTCGCGCTGCGGGGCCGCGGTCTCGTGCGGCGCGACGGCGTTGATCCGGCCTCCGTAGGAGGTGAGCAGCAGCAGGGCGCCGGGGTGCTGGTAGTCGGTGCGCGTGAGGTGGTGGTGGATCGCGGCGATCTGCTCGTCGGTGAACCCCTGGCGCAGGTAGGCGGACTTGATCTTGAACCGCCAGTTGGGGTTCCGGCCGCCGGTGAAGCCCGGCCACTCGACGGCGTGCAGCCACGGCAGCCGGCGGCGTTCCAGGGTGATCGGCCGCGCGCCGACGCCGGCGGCCATCTCGGCGAGGAAGTCGTCGAGCAGGCCGTCCGGGTCGCCCTGGCTCGCGTCCACCTCGACGGTCATGCCGAACGATCCCGCGACCCTGTGCTGCGGCTTGAGCTGGCAGAACAGTGCGTTCGCCGGGTCCCCCGGCGAGCTGTGGCGGGTGAGCCAGTCGCCGTAGTTGCGCATCAGGCGCGCGAAGCCGGCGTCGGTCAGGTCGCCCCACTGCCAGAGCAGGTCGGTCACGAGGGTCTCGCGCGGTCCTGCGGGGAGCAGCGAGCCCGGCTCCCCGGACGCCCCGGGCGTGCGGAACCAGTACCGCGTCACGATGCCGAAGTTGCCGCCGCCGCCACCGGTGTGCGCCCACCAGAGGTCGTGGTGCTCCCCGCCTCTGGTGGCCACGACGGTCCGGGCGACGCCGTCCGCGCCGGCGACGACCACCTCGACCGCGTGCAGGTGGTCGACGGTGAGGCCCAGGCCGCGGGACAGCACGCCGTAGCCGCCGCCCGCGATGTGCCCGCCGGCGCCCACCGACGGGCACGATCCCCCGGGGATGGTGACGCCCCAGCCCCGGAACAGGGTGTTGTACACGTGCTCCAGCGTCGCGCCCGCCTCGACCGCGAACGCCCCCGTCGAGCGGTCGTGGTAGACGCGGTTCATGCCGGCGAGGTCGATCACGACGGCGATGTCCGGGGCTGCCACGAAGTCCTCGTAGCAGTGCCCGCCGCTGCGGACCGCGACCCGCTTGCCGGTGTCGAGCGCCTCCTGCAGGGCGCGGGCCACCTGCCAGGGGGACGTGACGAGGCGGACGTGGTCGGGGTTCCCGGTGAACCGGAGGTTGGCGCCGCGCACCAGGTCGGCGTACTGCCGGTCGGATGGCAGGACCGTGGTCGGCGCGCCCGGCCGGCCGGCGGCGGTGACAGCGGAGGCCGGCGACGGTCCGCCCAGCAGGGCGGCGCCGCCCGCGGCCCCCGTGGCCGCGAGACCGGTCACGAACGCGCGGCGGCTGAACGCGGACACGCCGCGGCCCGCCCGCGGGCGGCTCACGTGAGGCCGCCGTCGGCGTGGAGCGTCTGCCCGGTGACCCAGGCGCCGTCGGGCCCGGCGAGGAACGCCACCACCGAGGCGGTGTCTTCCGGCCGGCCCAGCCGCCGCAGCGGCGTCTGGCCGGCGATCGCCTCGGCGTTCGCCCGCGCGCCCGCGTCGAGCATCGGGGTGTCGGTCGGGCCGGGCGCGACGGCGTTCGCGGTGATGCCGCGCGGCCCGAGCTGATGCGCCAGGGAGCGGGTGAGGGCCTCCACGCCGGCCTTCGCGGCGGCGTAGACGCCGAGCATCGGAGCGGCCCCGGCGGGGATCCGCGCCGAGACGTTCACGACGCGCCCGCCGTCCGAGAGTCGCCGCGCGGCCTCGCGGCAGGACAGGAACGTGCCGCGCAGGTTGACCGACACGACCCGGTCGAACTCGTCGGCCGTCATGGCCTCGATCGGCCCGCCGGTGGCCACGCCGGCGTTGTTCACCACGGCGTCCACCCGGCCGAACTCGGCCATGGCGGCGTCGTACAGCGCCCGGACGTCGTCCTCGACGGCGAGGTCGCCCGGGACGGTCAGGACACGCCCGGTCCCGCCACCCTTCCCGATCGCCTCGGCGGTGGCCTCGGCGCCTTCCTTGTTCCGGTGGTAGTGCACGACGACGTCCGCGCCTTCCCGGGCGAGCCGTTCCGCGATCGCCCGGCCCATCCCCCCGGAGCCTCCGGTCACGATCGCCGTCTTCCCTTGCATGGTCACGAGCAGCCCCTCTCGGATCGTTATGCGCGTAAATGTTATGCGCATCACGACTGGCCGCGTCAAGGAATGTGTGCCGCCTTCCGGGTCACGAGAACACGTGATGTCGCCGCACGCCCGGCGCACTCAGACTCGGACCTGCACACCGGCCCTGCGCGTCGATGGAGAGGTTCCGCGATCCATGAGATCCAGCCAGCCCGAGAATCCCGCGAGCCCCGCAATGCCCGAGGCACCCGTGGCGCCCGACCCGGCGTCCGGCACCTCCGGGACGCGGCTGTCCGCCACGCTCCCGGTCCGCCTGGACCGTACGCGGCTGTGGCAGGAGCTGCTGCGCAAGGCGGAGAACCCGGTCCCGTTCATCCCGGCCGTCGTCGGGTGCACGGTGCTGGAGCGCGATCCGGACGGACTCCTGCGCGAGATCGTCCTCGAGGACGGGCGGCGGGAGCGCGAGCGCGTCGTGTTCGCCCCGCCGGGCCGCATCGAGTTCGAGCAGGTCACGGACCCGCTGCTGACCCGGATCGTGAACGAGATCAGCGAGGACGGCGGGCAGCTGTGGCTGACCCTGCACGTCGACCTCAGCGCCGAGGGCGTGGCCCGCGGCGCCGGGTTCGAGGCCGGGACGCGCCAGTACTTCGCGGGCACGCTGCGGTCCATCGTCGACACCCTGCACGGAGCGGTCCGATGACGGCCACGATCAGCACGCCCGTCCTGATCGTCGGGGCCGGCCCGGTGGGCGCGACCCTCGCGCTCGAGCTCGCGCGGCACGGTGTGTCCAGCCTGGTGGCCGAGCGGTCCGCCACGCCCTCCCGGCATCCCAAGATGGACTTCGTCAACGCCCGGAGCATGGAGCTGTTCGCCCGGCTCGGCGTCGCCGGGGACATCCGTGCCCGGGGCGTGCCGCCCGGGCACGAGTTCATCTTCCACTGGTCCCGCACGTTCGCCGAGCCGCCGGTCGCCACGTGGCGCTACCCGTCGGTCGACGCCGTACGGGAGTCCATCGCCGAGCACAACGACGGCAGCCGTCCGGCCGAGCCGTACCAGCGACTCCCCGGGTCGATCCTCGAGGACGTCCTGCGCGAGCATGCCCGCGCGCACCCCCTGATCGACCTGCGCGAGGGGTGGCGCGTCACCGAGCTGGAACCGGACGCGCCGGGCGCCGTCGTCGTGGGCCCCGACGGCGAGCGCCACGAGGTCTCGGCGACGTACGTCGTCGGGTGCGACGGCGCGGGCAGCTCCGTGCGGCGCCGGCTCGGCATCGGGCTGAGCGACTCCGGGCCGAGCGCCGACCACTGCGACATCTACTTCACCAGCCGGGATCCGGTGCTGCGGCGTCACGGCCGGTACTTCCTGTCGATCGTGGGAACGGGCGTCACGCTGGTGTCGCGGGACGAGGACGTGACCTGGACGGCGGCCCTGCCGGTGCTCGGCGACGAGCGGGTACGCACGGATCCGGTCGGCGCGCTCAAGGAGCGGATGGGCGTGGACTTCGCCATCGACGAGGTGCTGGACGTCACGCAGTGGCAGGGGCGGCTGTCGGTGGCCGACGAGTACCGGCGCGGGCAGGTCTTCCTGGCCGGGGACGCCGCGCACCAGTTCTTCCCGACCGGCGGTCACGGCGCGAACACCGGCATCGGCGACGCGGTCGATCTGGGCTGGAAGCTGGCTGCCTGTCTGGACGGCTGGGGCGGCCCGGCGCTGCTGGACAGCTACGAGGCCGAGCGGCGCCCGGTGGCGCTGTTCAACCGGCAGATGTGCCACAACCTCCTGGAGGTGTGGCAGCGATTCCCGGCGCTGGCGGCCGAGGGTGCCTCCCGGGCGCACCTGACGGGGTTCCTCGCGCAGGACGCCTACCAGATCGACAACATCGGCATCCATTGCGGCTACCGGTACGAGAGCTCGCCGGTGGTCCGGCACGAGGACGGTGAGGCGCCGCCGTGGCACTGGCGCGAGATCGTCCCGACGACGTGGCCGGGCGGGCGGGCGCCGAGTCTGCGGCTCGCCGACGGGACGGCGTTGTACGGGCGGTTCGGGCCGGGGCTCACCCTGGTCGACCTCACGGGGTCGCGCGCGGGGGCGCCGCTGGTGGAGCGGGCCGTGGCGCGGCGGATCCCGATGACGCACCTGGCGATCGACGACGACGCCGTGCGCCGGGCGTGGGAGAGCGACCTGGTGCTGGTGCGCCCGGACCAGCACGTGGCCTGGCGGGGCGACGCCACGGCGGCGCGGGACGAGGCGGCGTGGGACGAGGTGCTCGACGTGATCGGCGGGGCGGACCGCGCTCCGGTGCCGGCCGCGGCGCCCGAGCCCGAGCCCGAGGCCGTGGAGGCACCGGCGCCCGGCTTGCCCGCGGTGCTGAACCATCTGACCGACCGTGAGCGCGCCATCGCGCGGCTCGTGCGCCGCGGGCTGACGAACCGGGAGATCGGTTCGCGGGTGTTCCTGTCGCCGCACACGGTGAACTACCACCTGCGGCAGATGTTCCGGAAGCTCGACGTCGGCTCGCGCACCGAGCTCGCGGGGCTCGTGCCGCGCGACCTGTGAGGGGTCCTGGGCGCGGGGCGCTCAGTGCCTCGCGCCGAGGCCGGCGGCGAGGTCGCCGAGCGCGGCGATGAGCGCGGGGACGCCGGTGGCGTCGAGCCCGGAGACGGTGGTGTCCGCCAGTTCCTGCCAGACGGCGCGCAGCTCGGGCACCAGCGCGCGGCCGCGGTCCGTCAGGGAGACCGTGACGGAGCGGCGGTCGTCGGGCGACGGCGCGCGGGTGATCAGGCCCGCGGCCTCCAGCTTGCGGACCATGAGCGTCACGCTCGGCGGCTCGCAGCCGGCGCCGGCGGCGAGCTGGACCTGTGTGCGGGGCCCGTGCTCGTCGAGCTGCAGGAGGATCACCTCCTGCCCCGGGTGCAGCCCGAGGCGGGCGAGCATCGAGGCGGCCAGCGCCCGGTGGCGGATGCCGACCTGCCGGATCGCCTGGTTCAGTGCTGCGGCCTGCTCGTAGCTCAGGGCCTGGGTCATGGGCTCAACCTACGGCGTGTTTGGGAGTTGATTCCCGCACACCGCCCTTCTCGGGCGTCCAGTGGTCAGACTGCGGGTGCGGTCTGGGTGCTGGTTCCTGCTTCAGCCAGGACGATCCGGCGGGCACGAGTGTGCGGTGCCGGGTGGTCCTGTCGGCGGGCGTTGATGACGGGGCCGGCTGTCTGACGGTCCCCGGCTCGGGCGGTATCACCGGATTGGTGGGTCTTGGCCCAGGCGGCGAGATTGATCGCGGCGTTCAGATCGCGATCCAGGCATGCTCCGCACGCTTCGCACTCGAAGGTGCGGTCGGTGAGGGTCAACGTGGTCTTCCTGGCCTGGCAGGTGGAGCAGGTCTTGGACGAGGGGAACCAGCGGTCCGCGACCATGACGTGTCCGTCGCGCCAGGCCTGCTTGTACCCGATCTGCCGGGCCAGCTCGCCCCATCCGGCATCTCCGATCGCGCGGGCCAGCCGCTTGTTCTTGAGCATGCCGGTGATGTTCAGGTCCTCCAGTACCAGCCGGTCGTGGGTCTTGACCAGCTTGTTGGACACCTGATGCACGAAATGAGCTCGCTGGGCGCGGATGCGCTCGTGCTCCCGCGCCAGCCGCGCCCGAGCCTTCGCCTGATTGGCCGAGCCACGCTTCTTGCGCGACACGGCCCGCGCCAGCCGTCGCAGCCGGGGTAGCCCGTTGCGCAGCGCCCGCGGTGCGTCCTCGATGCGAAGGACCTCGATGCCATCGGCGTCCGCGGCGACCACCGCGGCCTTCAGCCCGCGGTCTACCCCCACCCATCCCGATGCGTCGGTCTGGGGGCGTGGCGTGTGCCGGTGCGCCGGGTGGAGGTCAGCGGCCTGCACGGTCAGGCTGATCCACCACCGTCCGCCCGCACCCCGCGAGATCGTCGCGAACAGGATCCGGGCCCGGCCCTTGGCGATCATCCGGCGCAGACGCCGGGTGTCATCGTGGACGGGCAGGGTCCCGATCTTCGGCAGTGTCACCGACCGGGGCTCCGCACCGCCGACCTGGATCGAGGCACGGCCCGTGGCGGACATCTTGTTCCGGACCCGGAACGAGCCCGCCGTCGCGGCCTTCTTCTTGAACCGCGGGTGCCCGACCCGGCGCCCGGCACGCTTGCCCGCACGGGAGTGAGTCCACGCCTTCAAGGCCCGGCCCACGTCGACCACGGCCTCCTCCAGCACCTGCGCAACGACCTGGCTCCGCCAGGCCAGCCCCGTCACCACAACCGACGTCGCACCATCCAGCCCGACGACGAACCGGCGCCCTGCCGCCGCAGACCTCTTCCACCTGTTGAACGCATTGATCAGCGAGAATCCCGACCACGGCACGTCCTCAGACACCCCGCCGCGGGCAGACCGGTCACGTGCGGCCAGGTGCAACTCAAGAGCCTTGTTGAACGCGAACCGCGCCGCACCCACATGCCGGGCAAGCACCACCCGCTGCTCGACCGACGGATCGAGACAGAAACGGAACGTAGCGTGCCTAGACATGACACGAACACTAGTACGACACACCGACACCCGCCCACCAAGCTCCAAACACGGCCTAGCCCGCGCCGGGCGGCGCGGACCAGGCCGAGCCCTCCCGCCCTTACCGCTCCAGCGAGAACTCGTTGATGGCGTACCCGACGTGCCGGTCCTCGCGGGGCAGGTAGCCCCAGACCCGGTCGCCGTTTCTCAGCTCGGTGCTGTTGAGCACCCGGTAGCCGTCCGTGCCGTCGGTGCCGTCGGTGCCGGTGTCGCCCGGCCCCAGCACCCGCACGTGCCAGTCGTCCTGCAGGATGAGGTTGACCTCCTCGCCCTGGGGGCCGACGGCGTCGACGGAGATCAGCGGCCGCGACTCGATCTTGACCCGCCCGACGGTCACCAGGCGGGTCCGGCCCTTCACGTCGACGGCCAGGACCTTGCTGCCCGCGTGCAGCTCGCTGAGGTAGTTCGTGCGGCCGTCGGCCGACATCGTGTAGGAGTGGATCGCCCCGGCGTTGACCCGGAAGGGCCGGGTCGGCATGTAGGGCAGCGGGTGCGTCTCGCTGACGCACAGGATCATGCCCTTCGAGTGGGAGCCGACGAGGATGCCCTCGTCCTTGCCGAAGTAGGCCGTCGTGTCCACGCAGGCGCGCTCGCCGATCCCGATGTGCGCGGTGCCGGTGACGGTGAGCTCGACGAGGTCCACGGGCGCCGGCTGGGACGTGGCCGCGGCCTGGAGGGCGGTCACCTCGCCGACGGCGCGCGGGGCCATGGCGACGCCGTCGGACCCGTGCTCCAGGACCGTGAAGACGACCTCGGCCTCGGTGACGTCCGCCACCTGCGTGATCGTGCGTCCCTTGTGCTCGCCGCGCCCGGCGCCGGCGGCGGCGAGCACGATCTCCAGCGGGATCTTCGTCGGGTCGCGGAAGACGAGGTACGTCCACGACTCCTCGCGGGCGGAGGAGCACGCCTCCTCCAGGGTCGGCGCGTCCACGACGTCGACGTAGCGGCCGACCTCGACGTCCGGGTGCCTGCTCGCCACCGTCCGGGTGTCGCCGTGCCGCTCGACGTCGACGAGGAGGACGTCGACGCCGGTCAGGTCCTCCGGTACGGCCCCGCGGGGGATCAGGACCCGCGTGACGGTCGGCGGCAGGTCCGCGAGGACGGCCGGCTCGGCGGCGATCACCCCGCTGACGCGCTGGTGGATGGCCTCGGTCGTGACGGCCTCGGTCAGGTCGCCCGTGTCGCGGATGTCGATCCAGCAAAGCCTCATGCTCGTATGCCCTTTCGTGGTGGGTCGTCGTAGCGGGTCCGGTCGGTGGCGCGCGTCAGGAGGTGGTCTGCAGGCCGGCCAGCCGGGGTTCGGGGACGTCGATGTGGATCAGGTCGGCGATCCGGCGGGCCAGGGCTCCCGGGTCCGGGGACTCGAAGATGTTGCGCCCCATCGCCACGCCGGCCGTCCCGGCGCGCAGGAGCTCGGCCACGTGGTCGACGAGCTCCGGCTCCTCGACCTTCGGCCCGCCCGCGGCCAGCACCGGGACCGGGGAACGCGCCACGATCGCGCGCATGTCCTCGAGCGAGTCGGTGGCGACGGTCTTGACGATGTCGGCGCCGAGGTCGACGCCGACGGCGATCGCGTGGTCGACCAGCTCCGGACGGTTCGGGCGCTCGAGCCCGGGGCCCCGGGGGTAGACCATCGCGAGCAGCGGGAGGTTCCACCGGTCGCACGCCTCGGCCACGGCGGCGAAGTCGGCCAGCTGCTCCGCCTCGTGCCGCGAGCCGAGGTTGACGTGGATGCTGACGGCGTCCGCGCCGAGCCGGACGGCCTCGGCGACGCTGGCGACCAGCCGCTTGGCGTCCGGGTCGGGCGCGTGCCGGGTGCTCGCACTGAGATGGACGATCAGCGACATCCGGGTGAATCTCGACGGGTCGATCTCGCGGACGCGGCCCTTGTGCAGCACCACGGCATCGACGCCGGCGCCCGCCAGCCGTCCCACCAGGCTGTCGAGGGTGGTCGAGCGGGCGATCGAGCCGCTGGTCACGGAATGATCCAGCGGGACCACGAAGAACCGCCGGCTCATATGTCCCAGACGGAGCATCCGCAGGTTCCGGCCGAAGGGGTAGTTCGACAGCATGGGCACCTCACTCAGGGTTCGGTTCGGAGTCGATTCGTTCGGGGAGTTCACACGGCCGCCGTTTCCAGCCGCGCGAGAGCGTCGATCGCGTGGGCGGCCGACGCGAGCGTGAGATGGCGATGCCAGCCGCCGTAGGAGCGGCCGGCGAAGTCGCGCAGCCCGGCCGTCGCGCACGCCGACACGAACGCGCGCTCCACCTGGTCGAGCAGCCGCGTGAGGTCGTGCAGCGCCGCCGGGGGCGCCGTCGTGACGTTGGTGAGCCACGCGCCGGCCGGCCACGGCTCGGCCAGACCGCCCAGCCCCACCAGGGCGAGCGGTTCGCTCCCCCGTACCCGCCCGGCGTCGGCCGCCAGGTGGACGGGGACCGTCGCGGCGAAGACCGGGAGCCCGCTCGTCACCGGCATGACCGGACGCCGCATCCGGCCGTTCGCCTCCAGGATGCGCCGCGCCCGTGCCGGGCCCGTGCCGGACGCCGCGTCGGCCGGGACCAGCCGCAGCGACCGGTCCACCCGGAACAGGAACGGGAGCCGGTGCGTCCGCAGCTGCGAGACGACGTCGGCCACGTCCACGTCCCGCGCGTCCATGACCACCGGCCGCCGGGGCAGGCCCCAGTCGTCCGTCATGCTCGCGCAGGTGCTCACGATGATGTCCACCAGGCTCCGCTCCCGCACCGTGTCCGGGATCTGCGCGCTGCGGCGGTAGCCGACGTCGTCCAGCCACGTCTTCGGCAGGCGCAGCTGCCAGTCGACCGGGCTGCACCCCGCGCTCGACACGGCCCACACGTCGACGGCACGCTGCGCGTTGAGCGTCCTGCCCTCCGCCGGCTCGAAGGTGCGCTCCACGCCCACCGAGCTCGTGCCCGCCTTGGGGAACACCGACCGGTGGACCACCCACGCCCGGGGCGGCATCGTCCGCACGAGGTGGTGGGCGGTGGCGCGGCGGACCGGCTGCCAGTCCCACGGCGAGCTGCTCACGAAGTGGTGCAGCCGCTGGGCGGCGGCCGACCCGCCGATGGCCCGCGAGATGCTCCGGATGGACTTGCGTCCGCGCGTCACCAGCAGGGCGTGAACGTACTGCATCGCCTTGCGGCGCTGGTCGTTGCGGGTGAGGGAGGCGAACAACGTGGGTCCCAGCTCCCCCAGAATCACCTCCTGCGGGGTGGGGCCGGCGATCGGGTACTCGGGAGCCGTGAGAGGGGCCGGGCGCAGCACGAGCTCGGGCATGGTGTGCCTTCCGTGACGGGAGACCGCCGAACTCCCGGGATGCGGAATCACGTCCGCTGTCCCGATAATTCGGATATCACCGTGTTTTGCCCCCGCACGAAGAGTGTGCGGCTCCGGAGTGTCGGAGTGCGTCACGCATCTACGCGATATCACGGTCACGCCCCCGCGGGTTCGAGAGCCGAACGGAGCGCGTCCGCCGCCAGCCGGGCCAGGATCCGGTCCCCGCCGATCGTCAGCACGGACTCCGCGTGGAACTGCGCCGAGGTGAACGTGGCCCCGCGCAGCGCGTGCACCTCCCCGCTCCCCGGATCCCGGCACACCTCCACGCGCCCGGCGCCCGGCGACTCGATCTCGTCCGCGCCCGCCACCGCGGTGAACGAGTTGTAGAACCCGACACGCTCCACCCGCCCGAAGAGGTCGATCGTCCGCTGCACGCCCTGGTGGGGGCGCTCACGGCGCGCGACCCGCAGCCCCAGCTCCCGGCTGAGGACCTGATGACTCAGGCACACCGCCAGGAAGGGGCGGCGCACGGCGAGGAAGCGCCGGACCTCGGCCCGCAGGTGGCGCATCTTGGCCGAGGCGAGGTCCCCCGGGTCGCCCGGCCCTGGACCGAGCACCACGAGGTCGTGGTCCGCGGCGTCGTAGGGCTCGTCGAACCGGCGGACGGTCACGGCCGCGCCCGTCGTGGCGAGCTGGTGCACCATCATGGCGGTGAACGTGTCCTCCGCGTCCACGACCAGCACGCTGCGCCCGACGAGCTCCGGCAGCAGTCCCTCATCCGCCGGGGAGTCCAGCCAGAAGCCGGAGAGATGCTCGTTGCGGCCGTCCAGCGCGGAGCGGACCTCGGGATGCCCGGCGAAGCCGCGGCGCACGGGCGCCCGGAGCGCGGAGAGCATGCCCTCGGCCTTGGCGTGCGTCTCCGCCACCTCGCCCGCCGGGTCGGAGTCGCGCACGATCGTGGCGCCGACCGCCAGGCGCAGCCGGCCCGAGCCGTCGATGTCCGCCGTGCGGATCAGGATCGCGGAGTCCATGGTGCGCCGTCCGGCGTCGTCCCGGCCGATCAGCGCGGCGACGCCGCTGTAGTACCCCCGGCCCTCCGGCTCGTACCGCGCGATGACCCGGCAGGCGCTCTCCAGCGGGCTGCCCGTCACCGTCGGGGCGAGGAGGGTCTCGCGCAGGATGTCGCGCGGGTCGCGCGTGGTGCGGCCGGAGATGAAGTACTCCGTGTGCGCGACGGCGGCCATCTCCTTCAGGTACGGGCCGGTGACCCGGCCGCCCCCGTCGCACACGCGCGCCATCATCTTGAGCTCCTCGTCCAGGACCATGGCCAGCTCCCCGGACTCCTTGCGGTCGGCGAGGAACTCCATGACCCCGGGCAGGTCCGCCCCGCCGGACGGATACCGGTAGGTGCCGCTGATCGGGTTCATGACGGCCACGCCGTCGCTCAGGCTGACGTGCCGCTCGGGGCTCGCCCCGACCAGGACGCGCTCGCCCGTGAACACCACGAACGTCCAGTGGGCACCCTGCTCCCGCTCGAGCAGGCGGCGGAAGACCGTGATCGCGCCGGTGGCGGGCTCGGCGCCGAGGTCGGCGGTGAACGTCCTGCGGAGCACGAAGTTCGCGCCCTGCCCGCCGGTGATCTCCTCCTCGACGACGCGCCGCACGCGCTCGGCGTAGCCCGCGTCGTCGGGTTCGACCGACTCGCCCGACAGCGTCACCGGGCGATCGGGGATCCGCTCGATCACCTCGTCGAACGGCACCCGGAGGCTGTCGGTCACGGTGAGGGCGACCAGCGGCGTGCCGTCGTCGGGGGCGTCGAACCCGCGCTCGGCGAGCTGCCGGTACGGCAGCAGCAGGAGGACGTCGTGGGCGCCCGCGCCCGCCGTCGCCTCCGGGAGACCGACGTCGGCCAGCCGGCCGGGGTAGGAGACGTCGCCGGTGAGCACGTCGACGACATGCCGCCCCCCGGTGCCGGGACGGTGCAGCAGGGCGAACGGGCCGGGAGCCGGCCCGAGCACGCGGTCGAGCAGGTCAGGAACGCTGCCGGAGGTCACGCCAGCACCTCCTTCGCGGACAGGACCACGGCGCAGCGGGCCGCGGCATAGGCGAGGGCCTGGTGGTGCTCGGCGGCGGAGAAGTCCGCCGTGGCGTCGCCGACGACGAACGTCTCGATGTCGTGGGAGAAGGACTCGATCGCGGTGGCGAGGATCCCGACGTGGGCGTACACGCCGCACACGACGAGCTGGTCCCGCCCGGCGGCACGCATCCGGGCCAGCAGGTCGGTGTTGAAGAACGCGCTGTACCGCCACTTGGTGAGCATCCAGTCGCCGTCGGCGGGCGCGAGCTCGTCGACGACGGCGCGCTCGGCGGGGGTACGGCGCATGCCGGGCCCCCAGAAGTCCTTGAGCAGTCCGCGCTCCTGCTCGGTCATGTCCCCCGGCTGGGCGGTGAACGCGACCGGCACTCCGGCCGCGGCGGCGCGGTCGCGCAGCGACACGGTGTTCGCGACGAGCCGGCTCCGGACGGCGGGGGGCAGGTGGTCGAGGAAATATCGCTGCATGTCGTGGACGAGCAGAACGGCGCGATCGGCGCGGACGCTCCAGCCCACGGTGTTCGCGGGGAGGTCTGCGGCGTCGGGCAGGGGGTAGTCGGCGATCTGAGGTATGCCAGCCATGGCCCTTCTCCGGTCGGGAATCGGGTGCAGGTGCGCGGGTCAGCGGCCGAGGGTCGCGCCGCCGTCGACGGTGAGGGTGTGCAGGACGATGTGGGACGCCTGGTCCGACAGGAGGAACACGACGGCGTCGGCGATGTTCTCGGGCTGCGCGACGCGGCCCGCCGGGATGCCGAGCTTGTAGCTGCCCGGGTCCCCGGCGACGGTGCGCTCGGGGCCGGACTCGTCGTCGTCCCACAGCGCGCGCAGCATCGGGGTGTCGGTCGATCCGGGGGCGACGACGTTGCAGCGCACCCCGTGCCGGGCGACCTCGAGGCCGAGGCTCTTGGTGATCATCGCGGCCGCCGCCTTCGACGCGCCGTAGATCCCCATCCCGACCCGCGGGGTCTCCGCGGCGTTGGAGGCGACGGTGACGATCGCACCCCGGCGGCGGCCCGCCATCCGGGCCGCCACGTCCTGCGAGAGGTACAGGACGCCCTCCGTGTTGACGGCCAGCGTCTCCCGGACGTCGGCGGGACCGATGTCCCGCACCGTGCCCGGGCGGAGCACGCCGGCGGCGTTCACCAGGTACTCGACGGCGCCGAACCGCGTCTCGACGGTGTCCACGAGGCGGGCGACGGCGTCCCGGCGGCTGACGTCGGCGGTGAACGGGCTCACGTCGATGCCGTCGGCGGCGAGCTTGGCGGTCACGTCGCGCAGGCGGTCGCCGTCCCGGTCCACCGCGGCGACCTTCGCTCCCTGCTCGGCGAGCCGCCGGGCGACGGCACCGCCGATCCCTCCGGCGGCGCCGGTGACGAGTGCGACCTTGCCGGTGCTTGTCATGGCTGCTCCTGTATGAGGTCGTGGTGAGGTCCGGGTGGAGTCTGTACTGCGGGCACGCCCGCCCCAAACGAAAGGGGCGATAGTTTGTCAGGTAGCGAAAGCGCAGGTCAGCCGTTTACGGCGAGCGCTGCCGAGGCGCCGGCGCGGCGTCCTCGCGCGGCTCTGGCCAGGGTGTGGAGGAGGTCGTCGGTGGTGTTCCAGTCCATGCACTTGTCGGTGACGGACCGGCCGTAGGTCAGGGTGTCCAGGGGGCCGGGCTTCTGGGCGCCGGCCTCCAGGAAGGACTCCAGCATGAGGCCGGTGATGCCCGGCTCGCCCGCCGCGAGGCGGGTGGCGATCTCGCGGACCACCTCGGCCTGGCGGACATGGTCCTTGCCGGAGTTGCCGTGGCTCGCGTCCACGATCAGCCCGGTGGTGACCGCCCCGTCCAGGTGTGAGGCGCGCGCCACCTCCAGCGACGCGGCCACATCCGCCCGGTGGTGGTTCGGGCCGCCCCGCCCCCCGCGCAGGATCACGTGACAGTCCGGATTGCCCGCGGTCTGCACCGCCGCGGCCCGCCCGGCCCCGTCCGTCCCGAAGAACGTGTGCGAACTGGCCGCGGTGACGCACCCGTCCACCGCGATCTGCACATCCCCGTCCGTGGCGTTCTTGAACCCCACCGGCATCGACAACCCCGACGCCAGCTGACGATGCACCTGCGACTCCGCGTTGCGCGCCCCGATCGCACCCCACGTGACCGCATCGGCGATGTACTGCGGACTGGTCGGCTCCAGGAACTCGCACGCCGCCGGCACCCCCGCGTCCAGCACCCCCAGCAACACCTCCCGGGCCAACCGCAACCCGTGATGCACGTCATGACTGCCGTCCAGATGCGGATCGTTGATCAGGCCCTTCCACCCCACCGTGGTGCGCGGCTTCTCGAAGTACACCCGCATCACCACCACCAGATCATCCGCCAGCTCCCGCACCACGGTCGACAGCCGGCCCGCGTACTCCAGCGCCGCGGCCGGGTCGTGCACACTGCACGGCCCCACGATCACCAGCAGACGATCATCCTCACCCGTCAGCACATCACGCACCTCCCGCCGCGACGTCGCCACCAGATCACCACGCCCGGTACCCAGCGGCATCTCGGCGAGCACCTCACCCGGTGCGGGCAACGGATCAAGGGCACGGACACGCTGGTCCGGCGCCCAGCCCGGGCGCTCGGGTGGACGGTGCCCGGACGGACGGGGCACCAGGGGGCCGGTACCGGGAGGCCGGACGGCTTCGGTCGCGCTGGAAGCGCTCATCGGATCGTTGACCTTTCTCTCGAGCGGGGTCGACAGGAGTCTGTCTCCGGGCCACGGGCCCGCCCAACGAAACGGCAAGTGCTTTGTCAAGTCGCGAAGTCCCTGCTCAGACCGCATTCGCGAGCATGGCAACCCCGTGTCTGCCGGCTCGTCGGCCCCCGTCCGCCCGCACGCCCGCCCCCGGTCACCGCCCGGCGCCGCCGTCGGTGTCGGTCACCCCGCATAGGGTTGCGGCATGGATCTGTTCTCCGCGGTGACGACCACCGGGCGCGGCACCCCCGAGGTGGGCGACGCCGCGCCGCTCGCGGTGCGCATGCGCCCGGCGTCGGTCGCGGAGATCGCCGGGCAGGGACACCTGCTGGAGCCCGGGTCCCCGCTGCGGCGGCTCATCGAACCCGAGCAGAGCACGGGCTCCACCCGGTCGGCGCCGTCGTCGGTCATCCTGTGGGGCCCGCCCGGCACCGGGAAGACCACGCTCGCCTACCTCATCGCCACGGTCTCGGGCCGCCGGTTCGTGGAGCTGTCGGCGGTGACCGCCGGGGTCAAGGACGTGCGGCAGGTCATCGAGGACGCCCGGCGCCGGCTGGCCACGGGCGGGTCCGAGACCGTGCTGTTCGTCGACGAGGTGCACCGCTTCTCCAAGACCCAGCAGGACGCGCTGCTGCCGTCCGTCGAGAACCGCTGGGTCACGCTCGTGGCCGCCACGACGGAGAACCCGTCGTTCTCCGTGAACTCGCCGCTGCTGTCCCGCTCGCTGCTGCTCACCCTCAGGCCGCTCACGTCCGAGCACGTGCGCGACCTCGTCGAACGGGCCGTCACCGACCCGCGCGGCCTCGACGGCTCCGTCACCCTCGCCGACGACGCCGCCGAGCACCTCGTCCGCCTCGCCGGAGGCGACGCCCGCAAGGCGCTCACCGTCCTCGAGGCCGCGGCAGGCGCGGTGCTGTCCGGCGACGGCCACGACGGCGTTCCCCCGACCCCCGGCACGGCGCCGGAGATCACCCTGGCCGGCGTCGAGCGCGCCGTCGACGTCGCCGCCGTGCGCTACGACCGCGACGGGGACCAGCACTACGACGTCATCAGCGCGTTCATCAAGTCGATCCGCGGGTCCGACGTCGATGCCGCGCTGCACTACCTCGCGCGGATGGTCGCCGCCGGGGAGGATCCGCGCTTCATCGCGCGGCGGCTCATCATCTCCGCCGCGGAGGACGTCGGCGTCGCCGACCCGTCCGCCCTCCAGACGGCGGTCGCCGCCGCGCAGGCCGTGCAGATGATCGGCATGCCGGAGGGGCGCATCGTGCTGGCGGAGGCCGTGGTGCACCTGGCGACCGCGCCCAAGTCGAACGCGGCCTACCTCGCGGGGGACGCGGCGCTGGCCGACGTGCGGGCGGGCAAGGCCGGCACGGTCCCGGCGCACCTGCGCGACGCCCACTACGCGGGCGCGGAGGGGCTCGGGCACGGCAAGGACTACCGGTACGCCCACGACTGGCCGCACGCGGTGGCGCCGCAGCAGTACCTCCCCGACTCGCTCGCGGGCACGGAGTACTACTCCCCCAGCGACCGCGGGTTCGAGCGCCAGGTCTCCGAGCGGCTGGAGCGGGTGCGGGGAATCCTGCGGTCGGACGACAGGTCCTGAGGCAGGCCGGACTCCCGCCGGATCCGGCGGCGACGGCTCGTCACGACGACGGCGAGCGCCCGGCCCGCATCCCGACCGCGACCCCCGCCCCCACGACCGCGATCCCGAGCCACACCGCCGGGCCGGGGACCGGCTCCCCGAGCAGCACTCCGCCCACCGCCGCCGCGACCGGCACGATGCCGGTGAACAACCCGGCGCGCCCCGGACCCAGGCGGCCGACGGCCGTGTACCAGAGCAGGAATCCCGCCACCGTGACGAGGACCCCCAGGTACGCCGTCGCGAGCAGCTCGTCCGGGCCGAGGGTCAGGACCGCCGCCGGCCCTTCCGTCGCGAGGCCCAGCACGACGAAGCCGGCCGCCGCGATCCACGTGGTGTGCAGGGAGACGCCGTGCGGACCCAGGCGGCGCAGCACGGGCACGGCCAGGAGCGTGAACCCGGCCTCGCACGCGAGGGTCAGCAGCGCGTAGCCCACGCCCGCGGCGTCGGTCCGCCCGCCCCCGGTCACCAGGGCCGCTCCGGCGGTCACCACCACGGCGCCGACCACCACGGCCGGCGCGGGCCGCGATCGTGCCAGGAGGGGGCCGACGAGCGCCAGGAGCACGGGCACGGCGGCGACGGCCACCCCGATCACCGCCGGTTCGGCGTGCTCGACGCCGCGCACGATCGCGACGTTGAACAGCACCAGTCCGCTCAGCGCCACGCCCGCGAGCCACGCCCACTCGCGTCCGCGGGGGCGGCGTACGCCCTTCCTCGCTGCTCGCAGCGCCAGGGCTAGGGCGGCGGCGGCCAGCACGTAGCGCAGCGCCTGGACGGTGAAGAAGGGCGCGTCCTCGAGGGTTCCCGACACCGCGACCAGGCTGCCCACCAGGGACATCGCGACCGCCGCGTACAGCGCGCCCCCGGCCGTCCCGACCACCGCGTCCGGCGCGGCGCCCGCCGCCGGTCCTCCTACCGTCGTCGCTGTCCCTGTCCCCGTCCCTGTCATGCCGCCAGCCTGTGTGACACATTGGTATCCCGAACAGTGCCAAGATGATCTCAGTCGAGAGGACCAAGATGCCCGGAGCCGATTTCCTCCAGCTCGATCCCGCGCACGCCCCGGCCGGCGGGCTCACCCTGTGGCTGACCGACGCGCTGCGCGCCGCGGTCCGCGACGGGCGGCTCAGCGCCGGCGACCGCCTGCCCGCCACGCGGGTGCTGGCCGACCAGCTCGGATGCTCGCGGGGCGTCGTCGTCGACGCCTACCGGCGGCTCACGGACGAGGGCCTGCTGTCCGGCCGACGCGGCGGCGGGACGACGGTACGCGCCGACTGGCTCGGGGTGCCCGCGACGCCGGCGCGGGCGGGGCGCGGCGTCGTGGTGTCGGACACACCGCACCCGGCGGATCCACCGCGGATCGACCTCTCCCCCGGCCTGCCGGACCTGTCCGCGTTTCCTCGCGCCGCCTGGGCGCGCGCCGAGCGCGCCGCGCTCAGCGGCCTCGCGTCCCGGGATCTCGGCTACGGCGACCCTCGCGGCCTGCCCGCGCTCCGCGAGGCCCTCGCCGGATGGCTCGCCCGCACCCGCGGACTGCGCGCGCACCCCGACGAGATCCTCGTCGTCAACGGGGTGTCGCAGGGACTCCTGCTGCTCGCGACGGTGCTCCGCGCCCACGGGGTCACCCGGATCGGGTTCGAGGACCCCGGCTCGCGCGGCGCGCGCGAGCACCTGCGCCGGTCGGACCTCGAACCCGTCTCGGTACCGGTGGACGACGACGGTCTCGACGTCGCCGCCCTCGATGCCCTGGGCCTCGACGCCGTGGTGGTCACGCCCGCGCACCAGTTCCCCACCGGCGTCGCGCTCGCCCCCGGGCGGCGCCGCGCGCTGGTCGCGTGGTCCCGGGCGGCGCCGCCGGAGGGAGTGTCGCCGGCACCGGACGCGTTCCCCGAACGCCTGGTGGTCGAGGACGACTACGACGCCGAGCACCGCTACGACCGGCCGCCGGTGCCCGCGCTGCACGCCATGGCCCCGGACCGCGTCGTGCACCTGGGCAGCGTGTCCAAGTCGCTCGCGCCCGGCATCCGGCTCGGCTGGATGCTGGCGCCCGCGCCGATGCGCCCGGAGCTGACCGAGGCCCGCTACTGGACCGACCTCGCGAGTCCCGCGCTGCCGCAGCTCGCGCTGGCGCACTTCATCACGTCGGGCGCGTTCGACCGGCACCTGCGCCAGGTCCGGCGGCGTCACCGCGAGCGCCGCGACGCGCTGCTGACCGCGCTCGCGACGCACCTGCCGGGAGCGGCCGTGCATGGTGTGGCGGCGGGCCTGCATCTGCTCGTCACGCTGCCGGGCGACGTCGACGACGCGGCGCTGGCCGCCCGTGCGGAGGAGGCCGGGGTCACGGTGCATCCGCTGTCGTCGCATCGCGAGGGCACGGGGCCGCCGGGGCTCGTGATCGGCTACGCCGCGGCGGCTCCGGACCGCCTGCGGGAGGCGGTGTCGCGGCTGGCCGCGGTGACCGCCGTGTCAGACCAGGCCCAGCTCCCTGGCGCGCACGCCCGCCTGGAACCGTGAGTCCGCGCCGAGCGCGGCCATGAGTTCCGCCACCCGGCGCCGGTAGGTGCGCACGCCCAGCCCGAGTTCCCGGGCGGCGGTCTCGTCCTTGACGCCCCTGCCGAGCAGGTCGAGGACCTGGGGCGCCAGCCGGCGGATCTCGGCGGCTCCGGCGTCGTACACGTCCAGGTCGGTGGCGGACCGCCAGGCCGCCTCGAACAGCGAGTTCACGCCCTGGACGGTCTCGCGCCGGGTGATGAGGCTGTAGGTGCGCTCGCCGGAGCGCAGGTCGCCGGCCAGGATCGCGAGCCGGCCGTCGATGATGACGGTCTCGTTCACCTCGTCGGCGGCGACGCGCACCTCGACGCCCGGGTGGTCCAGCACGGCGGCCATCCGGTGCGACCAGGCGGGGTCGAGGAGCATGCCCGAGCGGTAGACCTTGCGGATCCGGGCGTCGCGGCGCCGGGGCGCGATCGACGGCTCGCCCGCGGCCTCGCGCGGGCCGTGCGTCCATCCCCACGACGCGAGCGTGTTCGCGGCGCAGGTGATGCTCGCCGCGTTCGCGAACAGGTGTGCGGTGCGGCGGAAGACCTCTTCCTCTCCGCGCACCACGGTGACGCCGCCGTCGGTGGTCCTGGATGTGCTCGACATGTCCTCCACCCTCCCGCGCGCCCGCGCGACCGGTCCAGCCGTGGCAACAACCTGCCATGGCCGGCGATTCCGGCGGCCGGCGTCCCACGCTGGTGGCATGACGACGAACGACACCACGACCACCGCGACCCCCACCACGCCCACCGCCGCTGCGGCCGGCACGTTCCGGCTCGGCGACCGCGAGGTCAACCGCATCGGTTTCGGTGCGATGCGCCTGACCGGCATGCCCTGGGACGAGAGGCCGCGCGACCGGGACGCGTCGATCGCCGTCCTGCGGCGCGCGGTCGAGCTCGGCGTGAACCACGTCGACACGGCCGCGTTCTACTTCCTGCCCACCCGCTCGGCCAACGAGATCATCGGCACCGCTCTCTACCCGTACCGGGACGACCTGGTGATCGCCACCAAGGTCGGCCCCGTCCGGGACGGGGCGGAGGGTCTCGCGTTCGCTCCCTACGCGCGGCCCGGGGAGCTGCGCGCCCAGGTGGAGGAGAACATCCGCCAGCTCGGCGTCGATCATCTGGAGGTGGTCAACCTGCGCTGGGGCTCGGGCATGGGCAAGGAGGCGGGCTCGGTCGCGGAGCACGTCGGTGCGCTGACCGAGCTGCGTGACGCCGGCCTCCTGGCCCACATCGGCGTCTCCAACGTCGACGCGGCGCAGCTCACGGAGGCGATGGCGATCACGCCCGTCGTCGAGGTGCAGAACCGGTACGGAATCACGGAGCGCGCCGACGACGACCTGGTCGCGCTGACCGGCGAGCACGGCATCGCGTTCGTGCCGTTCTTCTCCCTGGGCGCGGGCGTCCCCGGTGCGGTGCCGGGCAGCGCCGCCGTGACCGACGAGTCGGCCGTCGCCGCGGTCGCCGCGGCTCACGGTGTCACGCCGGCGCAGGTCCGGCTCGCCTGGACCCTGCACCGCGGGGAGCACGTCCTGGCCATCCCCGGCACCGGCGACCTCGCCCACCTGGAGGAGAACCTCGCCGCCGGGGCGCTCACCCTCACCGGCGACGAGCTCGCGCGGCTCGACGCCGTCGCTCCCCCGGCCTGACGGGCGAGCGGGGCCCGACGGGGATCTGGTAGGAGCCGCCTCGCCGGGCACCGGTGCTAGCTTTCGAGCATGACGACGACGTTCCGCGACCTGCACCGTCCCGGCGAGCCGCTGCTCCTGGCCAACGCCTGGGACGTCGGCTCGGCCCGCATCCTCGCCGAGCTCGGGTACGCCGCGATCGCGACCACGAGCAGCGGGTTCGCCGCCACCCTCGGCCGGCCCGACAGCAGCGTCTCGCGCACCGAGGCCCTGGAGCACGCCGCCGCGCTGGCGGCGGCCGTGGACGTCCCGGTGAGCGCGGACCTCGAGAACGGCTTCGGCGACACGGCCGACGACGTCGCCCGCACCGCCGGGGCTGCCCGCGACGCGGGCCTGGCCGGCTTCTCGATCGAGGACAGCACGGGCCGTGCCGACGACCCGGTCTACGACGCCGGGCTCGCCGCCGAGCGGATCGCCGCCGCGGCCGAGGCGTCCGGCGACCTCGTCCTGACCGGCCGCTGCGAGAACTACCTGCACGGCCGGCCGGACCTGGCGGACACCGTCGCCCGGCTGCAGGCCTACCAGGAGGCGGGCGCCGACGTGCTCTACGCCCCCGGCCTCAGCGCGATCGAGGACATCGCCACGCTGGTGGGCGCGGTGGACCGTCCCGTCAACGTGCTGCTGCGCCCCGGCGGCCCCGCGCCCGCCGAGCTCGCGGAGGCCGGCGTCGCACGCCTCTCGGTGGGCGGGACGTTCGCCTGGGCCGCCTACGCGGGCCTGATCCAGGCCGGCGAGGAACTGCTCGCCGGGCGGACCGGCTTCCAGGACCGGGCGGTGGCCGCGAAGCCGGTCATCGACCGGGCACTCGCCTGAGCGGTTCCAGGTCCGGGCCCGCCCACTCCTCGGCGGGCTCCCGCGGGTCCTCCGGCAGCAGCGTGCCCATCCAGGCGTCCCGCCGCCTGCCGCGCTGCAGGCCGTACCGGCGGAGCGTGCCCTCGACCCGGAACCCGAGGTTCCAGGCGACCCGGCGCGACCCCCAGTTCCCGACGTACGCCACCCAGGTGATCACCGCCAGCCCCAGCCCTTCCGGGTCGAAGCCCCAGTCCACGACGAGCCGGGCCGCCTCCGTCGCGAGTCCCTTGCCGCGCGCGCCGGGGGCCGTCCAGAAGCCGATCTCCGCCGACCTCTCCTCGTCGGGCGCGCCCGCGCGGCCCTCGAAGTGCAGGCCGACCATGCCGAGCAGCGGCCCGTCGGTGTCGCCGGGCTCGCGCACGGCCCAGTTGTACTCGCTGCCGCGGGCCCAGCCGTCGGGCACGAACCGTCTCACGAAGAGTTCGGCGTCCGCCCGCAGGTAGGGCGACGGCACGACGGTCCAGTCCGAGATGTCCGGGTCCTGGCAGGCGACCATGATCGTGTCGATGTCGTCCTCGGTGGGGACGGACAACCGGACGGTCTCGTTGGCGAGGACAAAGGGTTCCACGCGCCTACCCTGCCATAGACAGGCGCACTGACCTGCCCGTTCATGTCTCGGTATGCACTCGCTCGGTGTCCGGCGGCGGCCCTGGCGCGTCCTCGGGGGCGGCGTCGCCGTCGTCGTCCCCCTCCGGCCCGCGCCGCAGCGCGGAGAAGACCGCCCACGCGACCGAGACCAGCGGTACCGCCACGACCGCGCCCAGCACGCCGCTGATCAGCGTCCCGCACGTGACCGCGAGCGCCACCACGACCGGGTGCAGGGAGACCTGCCGGCCCATGATGAGGGGCTGGAGCACGTGCCCCTCGAGCTGGCCGATGCCCGCGATCCCGAGGATGACGAAGAGGGCCGTGAGGGGTCCCTCGGCGGCGAGGGCGACGACGGCGGCGATGATCATCGCGAGCGGTGCACCGATGATCGGGATGAACGTGCCGATGAACACGAGCACGGCGAGCGGCGCGGACAGCGGCACGCCGAGGATCGCGAGGAAGATCCCGGCGAGGATGCCGTTGGTGACGGCGACGATGACGGTGCCGCGGGTGTAGCCGGAGAAGGTGTACCAGCCGGCGGCGGCGGACTCGCGCCAGCGCCGGCGGTGGACGGCGGGGATCTGGCCGAGGAACCAGCGCCACATCGAGGCGCCGGACGCGAGGAAGAAGACGGTGCAGAAGATCGCGAGGGCGAGCGCGGCGAACGCCTCGACGACGGAGCCGGCGCCCTCGGCGGCGCGGGCGGCGAGTTCCTCGCTGTTCTCGCGGACCCAGCCGGACAGGTTGCCGAGCCACTGGCTGGGCTGTGTGACCTCGAACTCGAACGGGCCGGGGAGGGACTCGATGAGTGCGACGAGCTGGTCGATGCCGCTGCTGAACTGGAGCGCGAGCCGCTCCCACTGTCCCGCCACCGACGCGATCACGTAGGTGAGCAGGCCGCCGACGACGACGACGCCGCTGAGCATCGCGAGGCCGGTGGCGAGCGGCCGGGGCATGGCGCGTTCGTAGAGGTCGGTGACCGGGTTGAGCACGGCGGTGAAGACCATGGCGAGGAAGAGCGCGATGAACACGAGCTGCACCTGCCAGGTCAGCCAGAACACGGCGGCGACGGCGGCCAGCAGCACGATGAGCCGCCAGGACCAGCCCGCCCCGGTGCGCAGCCAGCCGGGGACCGGGTCGCCGGCGGCCGGGTCGGCGGTGTTCTGCGACGTCACTACGACAGTGTGCCGCACGGGCGTGGTGGCGGCAGGCCCGGGCGGCTCAGGCGGTGTCCTCGGCGGTGAGCGCGTCGGTGAGCAGTGCGACGAGCGCTTCGAGCTGGACGTCCGCGGAGGATGCGGCGTCCTCGTCACCTGCCCCGTCGAGTGCTCTGGCGGCCAGCCCGGCCTTGCTGTCGATCAGTCCGGCGATCGTGGGGTCGATGGTCTGGGCGGCGATGATCCGCCACGCGGTGACGGGCTCGGCCTGGCCGATCCGGTGGATCCGGTCGATGGCCTGGGTCTGCTCGGCGTAGGTCCAGGACAGTTCGGCCAGCACCAGGTTGGAGGCCACCTGGAGGTTGAGCCCCACTCCGGCGGCCGTCAGGGAGCACACGGCGATCGACACGTCGGGGTCGCCCGTGAACGCGGCGATGTTCTTCTCGCGTGCCTTGGGGGTCTGGTCGCCGCGGATCGAGGCGTAGCCGATGCCGCGGCCGGCGAAGGTCTGCTCGGCCTGATCCATCACGTCGACGTGCTTGGCGAAGAACACCACCTTGCCGACGTTGCGGGCCAGTTGCGCGGCGTAGTCGGCGGCCAGTGCGGCCTTGGCCTGGCCGATCCGGCGGACCACGGTGAACACGTTCTCGCCGCCGGCCCGCGAGTTCGAGTCCTTCAGCTCCGCCGCCGCCACCCGGCGGGCGAGGCCGAGGTCGACGTCGCCCACGCCGTCGTCGGCGGAGCGTGCCTGCACGGCGGAGCGGTAGCGGTCGACCAGCCGGCGGGCGAGCGCGGCCTCGGCGGCACGGATGGAGCGGCCCGCCGCGCCGTCGAGCTCGACCGGCAGGTCCGCCACCCGGCGGGCGGGGATGTCGGCGACCACGTCGGCCTTGCGGCGGCGCACGATGCCCATGTCGATCACGCTGCCCCGGGCGGCGGCGTAGAACCCCGGGTCGGCCGGGGTGAGCCCGTTGCCCTCCAGGGCGGACAGCAGCCGGGCGAGCGGCACCGTGTCGTCGATCCAGCCGAGGAACTGCCAGATCGCCCGGAAGTCCTTGACGTCGTTGATCAGCGGGGTGCCGGTGAGCGCCATGAGGAGCGGCCGGGCGGTCCGGGCGCGGATCTGCTCGGAGACGGCCAGCACGTGCTGGGAGCGCTGGGAGCCCTTGTTCTTGATGAAGTGCGCCTCGTCGACGACCATGCCGCGGAAGCCGAGTCCGCCGAGCCAGCCGACGTGCCGGTCCAGGAGCTCGTAGTTGACGATCACGACGTCCGCGAACGCGTCGACCCGCTCGCCGTCGCCGTGGACGACCGTCGCCCGGCGCCCCGGCGTCCACATGCCGACCTCGTGCGCCCAGTTCGTCTTCACCACGTTGGGTGCCACGACGAGCAGCGGGTAGGCGTCGGCCGCCTGGGCGGCGAGCAGTGCCTGGGCGGTCTTGCCGAGCCCGGGCTCGTCGGCGAGCAGGAAGGTGCGATGCCCGCGGGCCGTGGCCTGGACGACCTGGGCCTGGTGCGGCATCAGCTTCCGGCCCTCGGGAGCGGACACCGGGCGGGCCTCGGGCAGCGGCATGCAGGCGGGTGCGCCGGGGTCGCCGTACTCGAAGGACCGGAAGAGCGGTTCGAGCAGTTCCCAGCCGGCCAGCCGGTGGGCCCGCGGGGCCACCCGTTCGGCCGCGGCCTCGAAGTCCGGGGCGAGGAACGGGTTCGCGAGCCGGTGTGAGATCACCGAGCGGGGCACCACCTGCTTCTCGGCGCCGGGCATCGGCGCCGCCGGCGGATCCGGCGTGGGCTCCGCGGGCGGCTCCAGTCCGCCGGCGCGCATCATGGTCGCCTTGAAGGCGCGCGCCGCGTCGGAGACCCGGGCGTCCTCGGCGAGCAGTTCGAGCAGCGAGGTGTCCCGGGCAGCGATCGTCGCGAGCAGCGTCGCGACGCCGTCGAGCCGCTTGAGCTGCTGGGTCCGCTGGGACTCGCTCAGGGCGCCGTCGGCCCGGACCCGGGCCCGCTCCTCGCGCATGAGCAGCGCGACGACCTGGAACTTCGTGCGCACCGCCCCGTGCGTCGGTGGTCGCCGCACGGCGCCGTCGACCTCGCGGGCGACGTCCGCGAGCACCGGGATGATCCCTCGCTCGGCGGGCCGCGGGGCGCGGCGGCGCTGGGCCCCGGAACCGGTCCGAGCCCTACCGGACCGGCGTCGGCCTGGTGATGCCACATCTCCTCCTTCGATGCCTCCGTACCGCGGCCGCAACCGCGACCACGGCACTGCGCGCCGTGCCACGCCCCCGCGTCCAGCACCGCGCAACCGACGATCCGGGCCCGCGCAGGCCCGGCGGCAGCGGCTCCAGAGACACCGTCTACTGGACACACCCGCGCGACCAGGCGCCCGCAGAAGCGGCCACTCCCCCCTCCCGAGGCCACCACGGCGGGGAAAGGGGCGAAGCCCCGGCACGGGGTCCGGCGGCGCGCCCCCGGAGCGGGGCGTGGGGGCTCCGCCCCCACGGGAAACCAACGAGACCGCCAAGGCCGACAGGCCACAGCGGTCTCACGGTCGAGTGTCCGAGAGGGGACCCGGCCACCATCCTCACGGCTATCCTACTCCCCAAGGCCCGATGAGCAGCGACCCCAGCCGCCCAGCCCTCCGGAAGCGCCGCGAGCATCACCATCGGCGTCCTCATCGCGGTCTGGGAACTGCGTCGCCTGCATCGCGTGCACGGCGCCACCGTGCGCTCCGAATCGACGTACAGACCCTGGGGTTCTGTCAGGGACACTGGACGAGAGCAATGTCTGCCGAGACGAGGAGTCCTAGGTGCCCCAGGGAACTGTCCGATGGTTCGACGCCGACCGAGGGTTCGGCTTCATCGACCTCGGGAACGAGACCGAGGACCTGTTCGTGCATGCGTCCGAGATCGTCGGCGACGACGGACCGAAGCTTCTCCGCGAGGGGCAGGCCGTCGAGTTCGAGGTGGGCGAGGGTGACCGTGGCCCGCAGGCGCGCCGTGTCCGTGTCACGGGCGACCGGGCCGCCGACGCGCCCGTGGGCGTGCTCGGCACCGTCACCTGGTACGAGCCGGCCAAGGGATACGGCTTCGTCACGCCCGACGACGGTCGCGTCGAAATCTTCGTGCACAGCTCGGCCATCGTCACCGGCGGTGTGATCTCGGAGGGGCAGCGGGTGGCGTTCCTCGTCGTCGACGGGGAGAAGGGGCCGCAGGCGGACCACCTGCTACCGCTCGGGGCGCAGGCAGCCCGGCATGCTGTGCCCTCAGACGGCGCAGACGGCACGGTGTCCTGGTACGACGACACCAAGGGCTTCGGGTTCGTCGCTCCCGACTCGGGTGGCGAGGACGTCTTCGTCCACGTCCGTGCGCTCGGCCCGGGTCTGACCGAGCTCTCCGAGGGTGCACGCGTGACGTATGACGTCGTCGACGGCGACAGGGGGCCGAATGCCCGCAACGTGCAGCTGGCGCGCGGCCACGGGAGTGTGCGCGCGGCCACGGACCGCGGCGGGTCGCGCCGTCCCGCGGCATCGGGCGGGCCTGTCCGCGCAGGCGAGGGCACCGTCGCGCGCTACGACGCGGAGCGCGGCTTCGGCTTCATCACCCCCGACGCCGGGGGCGCGGACCTGTTCGTGCACATGTCGGTCGTGCAGGGCGCCGAGGTCCTGGAGGAAGGCGACCGGGTCCGCTTCAAGGTGCGTCAGAGTGACCGGGGGCCGCAGGCCGACCGTGTCGAACTGGCGTGAGCTGTGACGGGCGACCCGGAAACAACGAGACCGCCGTGGCCGACAGGCCACGGCGGTCTCGCGGTCGAGTGTCCGAGAGGGGACTTGAACCCCTACGCCCTAATACGGGCACTAGCACCTCAAGCTAGCGCGTCTACCAATTCCGCCACCCGGACAGGTGATCCTTCACGGGCCTCTCGGCGCCGTTCCGGTGCGGGAAAAAACATAGCACGAACGAGGCCCGAACTTCGCATCGATAAGGATGTGACCTGTGCCGCTCCTCCCCGGGGCGGGCGTCGCGCGCGGCGCGGTGGCGACCGGACGATCCGCGGACGACGATGGAACGGAACTGCCCAGGACCGCCTCGCTCGGTCCGCCGAGATGGCCGGAGAAGAGGACCCGCAATGTCCCCGAAACTGCCCCGCTACACCGTTCCGTCCCTCACGCCCGAGCAGGGCGCCCAGGTCGCCGAGATCCTCCAGGCGCGGTTGCACGCGCTCAACGACCTGCACCTCACGCTCAAGCACGTGCACTGGAACGTCGTGGGACCGCACTTCATCGGCGTCCACGAGATGCTCGACCCCCAGGTCGACGCCGTCCGCGCGATGGTCGACCAGATCGCCGAGCGCATCGCGACCCTGGGAGCCGCCCCGATCGGCACCCCCGGCGCCCTCGTCGCCGCCCGCAGCTGGGAGGACTACGAACTCGGACGCGCCCAGGCGATCGAGCACCTGAGCGCCCTGGACCACGTCTACGGCGGGGTGATCACGTCCCACCGCAGGGCCGCGGACGAGACCGCGGGCGTCGACGACGTCACGAACGATCTGCTCATCGGCCACCTCCACGACCTCGAGCAGTTCCACTGGTTCGTCCGCGCCCACCTGGAGTCTGCGTCGGGCGCGATCACCGAGATCTGAGGACGCGTCACCTCGAGAAGCCGGCCCCGGAACCACCCGCGCGCAGGAGGCACACCACGAGCGAGGATCCCCGCCGCCGAGCCCCGGAACCCCGCGGCACAGGCACCCCTGGTGTCGTCGCCCCCGGCCCGCTGCGCACCGACGTATCCGTCGTCGGCGCCGGCCTCACCGGCGTCGCCACAGCAAGCCTGCTCGCCGACGCCGGAGTGAACGTCGTTGTGCTCGACGCCCGGACCGCCCGCACCACCACGCCCGCTCCACCGGCAAACTGTCCGTCCTGCAGGGCACCCGCATCACACACGTCGCACGACACGGCGACGAGGTGCTGCGCCACTACCTCGCCGCTAACTTCGCCGGCCTCGGCTGACTCCGGCGCGTCCTCGCCGACCTGGACGTCCCCGTCGAGAACCGCGACGACCTGACCGTCGCCACCACACCCGAACAGGTGAGCGACGTCGACGCCGTACTCCTCGCCTGCGCACGGCACGACGTCGCCGCACGCTGGGAGGAGAACCCGCCGTTCCCCGGCCGCACCTTCGGCGCCGTACGCCTCCCCGGCCAGGGGCAGACCGACCCGCTGCGCATGCTCTCCGCACTCCGCGCCAGCCTGCGCGCCCGCGGCGTCCCCCTGTACGACGGCGTCCGCGCCCGCCAGATCCGCCGGCCGCACCGGCGTCGCACTCCGCACCGCCGGCGGCACCGTGCTCGCCGACCAGGTCGTGCTCGCCACCGGCACTCCGCCCGGACGACTCGGCGGCCTGTTCCTGCGCCTCGAGGCCGGACGCAGCCTGCTCACCACCTGGGAGATCCCCGACCCCGTCACCCTGCCACCCGGCCTCACCGACACCATGTCGATCACGGCCGGCCCGCCCGTGCGCTCGCTGCGCATGGCCGGCCGGCTGCTCCTCGTCGGCGGGGAAGGCTACGCCGTCGGCCGCGAACCCGACCCGCAACGACGACTCGCCGCACTCGACGCCTGGGCCCTCGACCACCTGCCCGTCGGAGCACCCGTCCACGCCTGGGCCGCCCAGGACCACAGCAGCGACACCGGACTGCCGCTCGTCGGACCCGCCGTACCCGGCGACGAACGAGTCCTCGTCACCACCGGCTACGCCAAGTGGGGACTCACCAACGCCGCCGCGGCCGGGCTGGCGCTCGCGGGACGCATCATCGGCGACCCCGTGGAGTGGGCCCGGGCGCTGGAGCCACGGGTGGGCGTGCGCGGCGACCCGCCCCACAGGACAGCGGGCCGGGGCCCGGCGGGTGTCGCGCGTGTGCCCCCATCTCGGCGGCGTCGTGCGGTGGAACGACCAGGAGCAGTCCTGGGACTGCCCGGTGCACGGCTCACGTTTCGCCGCGGACGGCACCCTGCTCGAAGGCCCCGCCACCGAACCCCTCGCGCCGCGCTGACCCGGACGGACGACCCGAGCCCCACCCGCCGGCCGTCAGCTCGGGAGCGGCCAGGAACCCGTCGGTCACCTCACGGGTCAGGAACACCGTCACCCCGTCGATCGCTCCCCGGACCCTCCCGAAGTTTTCGGCACAGCACCGTTTCGAGGGTGTCCCGACGCCGTGCACACACCCCCTGACCACGAAGTCAGCTGCCATCCAGTCGTGCATGCTACGCCGCGACCCCCACTGCTTCGGCCAGTTCGACCGCGTCAAGCAGTAGCCGGGAGCGGCGTTCGACCGAGCCTGCCTCAGGATCGTATCGTTGGTCGGTTAAGGAAATGCGCGGAACCAGCGAAATGCGCACGCGAAGCACGCCGAAATTCCATCAACCGGAAATCGAACCCGCTCAGGCGAAGCTACTCACCATGCGAAGAATCAAGGCGAACATCGGAATCAAAAGTAATCTCCGGGCCGTAATTCCCCATAGCTTCTGCCACCACATTGAATCGCCGCCCGGGGAACGACTTTTCCAGCGCCACTCGCCAACACCACGCAATTGGCCCCAGCAGGCGCACACACAGGGCTTCGGCAAAGTCGTGGCTATAGGAGCGGTGTGAGGGGTGTCTTTGCTGTTGAGAC
>NZ_BAAGRL010000052.1:0-4983 GCF_054782975.1 Myceligenerans halotolerans | reverse complement strand
GGTACGAAAGCAAGAGCATGGAACCGGATTCGATACCCGGATACTTCTTGCCGTAAACGATGCAGACTATGAGATCAGTGGATTAACTATTGGTTTTCGTTGCTAACGCTAAAGTCTGCCACCTGCATAGTACAGTCGAAAGACCGAAACGTCAATGATTAGACCGTTCTTAGGCACATGGAGTGAAGCATGCCGTTTAATCCGATAGCCCGCGTAAAATCTTACCACTTCTTGCATCTTAGACAGGTGTTGCATGGCTGTCGTCAGTTAGTGTTCGTGAGACCTATGGTTGATTCCGTATAACTAACGCAATCCTCGCTATGAATCTATATGTTTTATAGTCTAGATTTTATAAGAATCTAGTTTAGGAGGACTATGACAAGTCTTCATGACCCTTATGGAGTGGGCTACACGCGTGCCACTAGAATATCGACAGTATGATGCAATTCTGAAAAGAGGAGCTAACCATCAACCGATATTAATGTACGAATTAAAGGCTGGAACTCGCCTTTATGAAGTAGGAATTCCGAGTAATCGCGCATCAGCACGGCGCGGTGAAGTATACCTCTAAGCGGGTACTAATTGCTCATCACGGGGGGAGAGACACTACTCATTGAAGATGTTTTGAATTATCTAAAAAGATATTCAAGTTTCGAGATGAAGAGCGTTGATTTCTCTGAAGTTGAAACATAGTAGCCGTAAGGGAACTTGCGGCTGAATGATAAAATCTAATTAATCCCCTTATACGATAATTATGTCGAATACTATGTACTATTTTAACTACATAGCTTTAAAGAACAACTACTTTATATATTCAGTCATCATGACACACTTTATTACATCTCCACTAGAACAATTCGAAGTGGTACCTTTCCTTAGTGTTTCAGCACCTATTATTGGTGACTTTAACCTTTCACTAACAAATCTAGGTCTATACGCTATTATTACTGTATTCCTAGTACTAGGTCTACATATTATGGGTAACAATTCATATTCTCTTGTACCTAGCGCATGGAGTATTTCACTAGAAAGTGCTTACGCATCAATCCACGGTATGGTACGAGACCAAATTGGTTCAGCAAACGAAATTTACATGCCATTTATTTACAGCCTGTTCTTCTTCATTCTAATTGCTAACCTAAACGGTAATGTACCTTATGCATTTACAATTACAACATCAGTTATGGTTGCTATTGGTCTATCTGTATTCATCTTCATTGGTGTAACTATTCTTGGACTATATACACACGGTCTGCATTTCTTTGCTTTCTTTATTCCATCAGGTACACCTCTAGGACTAGTACCTCTACTAGTACTGATTGAACTAATTTCATATTTTGCTCGGTCAGTATCACTAGGTATCCGGCTATTCGCAAATATGACAGCTGGACACACACTACTAAAGATTCTATCAACATTCCTAACACAACTATTTACATCAAGTATTCTAGTTGCTGTTGTAACACTAATTCCATTTGCAATCTTTGTAGGTCTAGTTGGTCTAGAAATTGCTGTATCTCTAATCCAAGCATTTGTCTTTTGTATTCTTACATGTAGCTATATCAAGGATGCCATTGAACTACACTAATAACAATTCACCTTATACTCCCCATTTATAATATAAGTAAGATAATTTATTTATCAAAAGCTAATAGCTATTACTTTAGTAGTAGCCTAACAATTAAATATACACAAAACATGGCAGCAGCAAAGTTTATCGGAGCAGGACTAGCAGCAATCGGACTATCAGGAGCTGGAGTTGGTATTGGATCAATCTTCTCATCTCTAATCGCATCAGTAGCTCGAAACCCAGCACTACGAGGTCAACTATTTACTTACGCAATTCTAGGATTCGCTCTAGCAGAAGCGACCGGGCTATTTGCACTTATGATCAGTTTCCTAGTACTTTACTCATAATATACAGGATCATCATTAACAATAATCCCCTAAGAGGAACGGTAAAATATAAATAATTTCGTATAAGTGTAGGTGCAGAGATTACCCAATGATTATAATCAAATTATAATTATATATGAACTATATATATATGTATATAATTTAATAATAGGACTATAAGGACTATTTCATGGTTTATCCATGGCTACCCGTTGGCTTTTCTCAACCAACGCTAAGGATATTGGAACACTGTATCTGATCTTCGCTATCTTTACTGGTCTTCTAGGTACAGCTTTCTCTGTTCTTATCCGACTTGAACTGTCTGGAGCTGGTAACCAATTTCTAAACGGTGACCACCAACTATACAATGTAATCGCTACATCTCACGGTATTTTCATGATTTACTTCATGGTAGTACCTGCTATGGCTGGATTTGGTAACTATATGGTTCCTGTTCTTATTGGTGCTCCTGATATGGCTTTTCCACGACTGAATAATGTATCATTCTGGATTCTTCCTCCTGCTATTGTTCTTATCGTTTCAAGTGTATTCGTAGAACAAGGTATGGGTACAGGTTGGACTCTTTACATGCCTATTACAGGTGTACAATCTCACTCAGGTGGATCAGTAGATCTAGCTATTTTCTCACTACACCTTTCAGGTATCTCATCAATGCTAGGTGCTATGAACATTATCACTACTATTATTAACATGCGAGCTCCTGGTATGACACTACACAAGATGCCTCTATTTGTATGGGCTATGCTATTCCAATCAATTATCATTATCCTATGTATCCCAGTTCTAGCTGGTGCACTAACAATGATTATTACAGATCGAAACTTCAACACATCATTCTACGACCCTGCTGGTGGTGGTGACCCAGTTCTATATGAACACCTCTTTTGGTTCTTTGGACACCCTGAGGTATATCTAATGATCATTCCAGGTTTTGGTATGATTTCACACATTATCTCAACATTTTCACAAAAGCCTATTTTTGGCTACCTCGGGATGGTATATGCTATTGCATCTATTGGTATTCTAGGATTTATTGTATGGAGTCACCATATGTACGCAGTAGGTCTTGACGTTGATACTCGAGCTTACTTTACAGCAGCTTCTATGATCATCGCAGTACCAACAGGTATTAAGGTATTCTCATGGCTAAACGAAGTGCTAGGCCCACTTCATATACTGGCCAACTATATTATTACTGTTTTTAATATTATCACAGTACCTCTTAGCTATCTATACCCTCGTGCGACCAAGTATAAGATTCTACCTAATAATACTTGTACTAGTATTGTACCATATGGTACCAATCATGGTTCGACTGTAGGGTACCCTCAATTCAATATTATTATTCGAAATATGGTAGGTATCCCTTTCAATACTCTTTGTATTCTGGTTGGCATGATCCTTTCTGATGCTTGGATGATGAAGCACAAGCAGGGTAACTCTAATGCTCGACTAGCAATCAAGCAGTCCATTCATAATTTTGGCTTTATCTGGCATTGTTTTCAGGTGCTAGCTCATTATTGCTCAAGTATGCCCTCTCTGGTACAATCGACTCTTCCTTCTGGTATTCACTATGGAGTTAGTGTTGTGACACGAACTCTACCTTGCTTTACTATTCTTTATCATATGTTCCATACTAATGGTGTGAAGACTATTCCTATGGATATCTTCGACTATCTTACTCCACCATGTCTTGCTTTTTGGATCATGGGAGATGGAACTATGGCTAATGGTGGAGGGCTTTATCTACACACACAATCCTTTACACTAGAAGAGAATATTCGACTACTTAATGCACTAATTATTAAGTATGACATTAAGGGGGCACTACATAAGGCGGAAGGACGTCATATTATCTATATTACAGTTCCCTCTATGCGGAAGCTATATCCTATTCTAGCACCGCATATGCATCCTTCAATGATGTACAAGATTTTTAAGAGTATCAAGTAATAATCAAGTAATAATATAGCGGGGCAAATTCGAGAGAACTCCTATATATGGAATAAGTAACATATATAGGACAATCGTCGAACTAAATCATTAATTGGAAACGGCTAATGTAAAAGCGTAGAGACTATACGCCCCAGGTCAACCTAAGTATTAATTAATATACGGTGATCTAAGACATAGTCCACTCCTTTAAGCAATTAAAGGTAGACTCTTTTAGCCTAGATCTGAAATGATCGAAGAAAGAGTAGGAGCAACGGCATACGGTGGATCTATCCGATATACAGCACCTATGCTATTCGGACTAGGATTTGTAGCTCTATTTACAATTGGAGGACTAACAGGAGTAGTACTAGCAAACGCTTCAATGGACGTAGCAATGCATGATACCTACTATGTAGTGGCCCATTTCCACTACGTACTTTCAATGGGTGCTGTGTTCTCTATCTTCGCTGGATTCTACTACTGGGCACCTAAGATCTTCGGTAAGATGTACAACGAACGACTAGCACAAATCCACTTCTGGACTCTATTCATTGGTGTAAATACTACATTCATGCCACAACACTTCCTAGGACTAGCTGGAATGCCTCGACGAATTCCTGACTATCCTGATGCTTACGAAGGATGGAACTACATTAGCTCTATTGGATCAATGATTTCAGTTGTAGCTACAGTTCTATTTCTATACGTAATTTACGATATGCTAGTATCACAACCAGTTGCATCTATGAACCCCTGGGGAACACCAGGATACTTTATGAGCACACCATCATATCTAACAGAATCTTCATACAGTACATCTCTAGAATGGACAATCCCAAGTCCAACACCATACCACGCATATCTTATGATGCCTGTACAATCATAATAATATTATTATATATTACAATTCTCCTTACGCATAATCATATTTATACTATTTAAATATGATATATATGCAGCTCCATAGAGCACAAATAACAAATAATAATCATGCCTCAACTAACAGCATACTTCTGGGTAAACCAAATTACATTCGGACTACTTGGACTAGCAGTTATTACATATGTAATGTCAGTATACGTACTACCTTACTTCGTACAACTATTTGTAACACGAGTATACATTACAAAG
>NZ_BAAGRL010000051.1:0-1387 GCF_054782975.1 Myceligenerans halotolerans | reverse complement strand
GCGCTCGTAGTCCGGGTTGTCGATGTTCCCCGTGTGGAAGATCTCCGCGACCTGCCGGCCCGCGCCGTCATACTCGAACAGCACCTTGGCCGGCGCCACCACGTCGTTCGACGCCAGCGTCAAGAACTTGTCCGACGCCGTACCTTGGACGTACCACTCCCCGATCGCCATCACCTTGCGGCCCGCGTGGTCATAGACCACGTCGGTCACCACGCGCCCCGGCGCACCCGGATCAGCGGACTCACGCTGGGTCTGGATCGGGCGAGCAAGCCCGTCATACAAGACACTGCTCTCGTGCCGACGCGACCCGTCCGCGCCCAGCACCGACGTGAGCACCGCGCTGATCCCGCCCGCGCGGACCGTGTACTCGTACGACACCGTCGGCGACAGGCCCGTATCCCGGTCCGGCTGCCACACCTTCAACAGGCGGCCCAGGTTGTCGTACTCGGCAGTAGTCACCTTCCCGTTCGGGTCCGTCACCGTGACCGGCACCCCCCGCAGCAGATCCAGCGCCGTCGTTCCGGCAGGGCCGTCTACTCCGATAGTCCGCGAACGCGCACGCCGCGTGCCCTGGCTTCGCGAGCCAGCCGGGCATCGAACGTCGCCAGGTCGGCTGTCAGACGCTCGGCAGTCGCGAGCACACAGGCATCGGGCATCTTCAGCGCGGCCGTCGCCCGCACCAGTGCCAGCTCCTCCGGAGACGGATCGCCTTCGGGAGAGAGGCCGAACCCAGCCTCCTGCAGCTTCTGCCGCGCCTCGACCTGCTCACCGGACTTGGCCGGTCCAACCAGGACCTCGGCCATCGTCAGCGAATGCAGCACGATCCCGTCACGGCCGTGCTCGACGACGATCCTGGCTGCCTCGCCATGATGAACATGCTCAGGACGTGAAGCCGCGATCACGACGTTCGCATCGGCGACGATCACTCCTCGCCCCACCCCTCACGCACGTCCTCCAAATAGCCGTCCGGGTAGTAGTCAGCCAGCCCAGTCAACGCCGCGACCGCACGCTCGTGCCTGACCGTTTCGATATCGTCCTCATGCTCGACCGCCGAAGCACCCTCCTCGATCAGATGCGTCAGCAGCCGGCTCTCCGGCTCCCCGGGCCAACGCCGACGAGCCACCGCCAACGCATGAGCCACGGAGTCGGTCTCGGTGATCGCGTGACGCGGCTTCAGGGTTGGCATACCAGTAGTGTAACACTCCTCCCGTCAGGTGTCACACCTGAGCGACAGGTCTGCTCTCGACGCTGGGGGTCTGTACGACCCGAGTTGGCTCATGATTAGTCGCGTATGTCGTGGTTCACAGCTCTATTGCCGATATTCACCAGGGCTGGCCGGTTCTTGGCTCGTGAGATGAGGTCTTGACTGGCGCGTGTGTGGCCGGGT
>NZ_BAAGRL010000050.1:0-20348 GCF_054782975.1 Myceligenerans halotolerans | reverse complement strand
TTGGACATACCGCCCACCTCCCAAATTGGCGGACGTCTCTACGTTACGAGGGGAGGCACACGCGAGCTTGTTCTCGCGGCGGGTGTAGCGGTTACGGGGCATGGATGCGTTCTCCCTTCGTGCGGCGATGCTCGGTGCGGTTGCGCCGGGCATGACTCAATGAAGAGGGACGGGCAAGACCCGAGGGAAGGGATAGCACCCTATTGCCCAAGAATTGCCCAGAGGAGTTGCAACGGCGCAGGTCACGAGGCTCTCTGCCCAACGTTGGGCAGGGTTTGGGCAACGGCCAGAGACGTGAAAAGCCCGCTCACTGGATGTGAGCGGGCAGGGGTCAGCCAGGGGTGGGCGGGTGGTGATGCAGGACGACCTACGGGGCGTCCTGTCGTGACTCCGAGTACGGGTACTTGTACTCGAAGCACATCTGCTCGAACTGGTAGCGGTCGAGTGCGGGATGGTTGTGTCCATCCAGTTCGTCGAAGATCGCGCTCACACGGCGCTGGAGCAACTGGCCACTGTCCGGATCCACGTAGTCCGTGACCCCTGGGCGCGTGTGCCACTTGCTGACGATGCCGACGAGGGCGGTCAGGTACGTGCTCCAGTCACCGTTGCAGGCGCGGATGCCGTCACCAGATTCGAGCCACTCGAAGACGTAGTCCATCAGGCAGCTGTGCTCCGCCGGGCCGCTGATGTGGTGACACCACTGGACGAACGAAGTTCCGGCGACGTCCCTGATGATCGAGGAACTTGACATGCCAGCCTCCTTACATGAAGGCCGACCCCACATATGCTTATAACATAAACTAAACCAAAAAGCAATGGAAAAGGATCTTATATCTGCTAGACGAGGCAAATGGTGCTAATGAACATCTAGCGAGCTCTGTCCTATGATGGTGTGATCCACGACCGAAGGGTTGCAGAGTGACTGAGAGCGTCGACGTCGCGAGCAGTGTGCACCTGGACCTGCTCTACCTAGCTCAGGAGCGTGACGGCAGGGCGCAGCTCGAGCTTCTTCAGGGGCGCGAGCATCTTGCTCGGGCGGTATTTGGGCTCCTGGAGCTGCCCATGCCCAACAGTCTTGATGCCCGGAGTCGTCTCCTTCTGGATGTCCTGTCACATGTAGCTTCGAACGCACGATCTGACGCTCTCGCCCAGATGCGCAACGTGAAGAGGTGGAAAGACCGACCAGAGTTCCAGACGGCCGCCGCCGCCGAACTACTGGAGTTGACGGATCGCGACGCACTCGACGAAATCGTTCCGCAATACTCGAATGACAAAGCAAAGTCTAGCCTCGACTTGGAAGACCATAAGGCTAAGACTCGTGCAATGATCGAGGGGCGTGCAGAAAAAACCGCGGATCGTACACCTCGCCGACAGGCTCAGGCGCGTGCAGCCGTATGGATGGGCCTCGGGGATCGCAGCATCCGCAACAAGGAGGATGCCCTTCTCAAGGTATTCGAGTCGGCGATGGCTGCACACATCTCTGCGAATCGAGAAGAGCTCGTCGAACTTTTAGGTGCCGGAGTGGAAACGAAAGCGCGGAATCCGTCAGAGCATGTAGTGGATTATCAGTCAGAACCAACGGCCGAACCGAGTACGCGATCACGCGGCTCTCGACCGGTTGATCCCAAGCTCCGGGATGCGCTCTTTGAGCTCGCAGATCGCGTTTATAGCGACCTGCGAGCGCAGCATCGGCGATTAGGAATATCGAGTGAGGCCGACTTGATACCAGTTCGCTGGTCGGAGGTCGATGTGAGACGTGGCGCTCGCGGCCTTGAGACTTCCGAGTTACCGCCGCAGTCAGGCAGGGTCAGAGACGTCGCCAACCTATACGAGAATATTCCTTCGGGCCGACTGGTGATTGTCGGGGAGGGAGGAAGTGGAAAAAGCGTTCTTGTGCGTGAACTTGCCCTGGAACTGCTCAAACGGCGGTCGCCCGGAGATCCGGTGCCAGTTGTGTTCTCACTTGCCTCCTGGAATCCCGGAAGACAGACACTGCGTCGATGGGTGGCCAAACAGATTGTTGAGAACTATCCGTTGCCTCGTCGGAAAATGCGGCGTCATCATCTCGACATAGCCTTCCGCCTTGTGGAGGCAGGACTAGTCATTCCATTTCTGGACGGTTTTGATGAAATCGACCGGGAAATTCTATTGCCGGCGCTCGACGCGATAAGGGGATCGCTAAACCCCGAGGACGGTATTGTCTTGGCAAGTCGACCGGAAGAGCTGGGTCGTTCAGGTCGATTGGATCGGGCCAGGTCACTCGTATTGAGAGAGCTAGTTCCTGATAATTTAGCGTCGTACTTGTCAGGACGTACCGACGAGGAGAATGAGCGATCAAGCTCCAGCTGGGATTCGGTGTTGACACGATTGCAAGATAATCCGATGGGCAGTGAAGAAAGAGTACTACGAGAGGTGCTGAGACGACCACTGACAGTGTCGATCGCCCGGTCGTACGTCTCGGATCCAGAATCGTTGCTTGACAGTTCCCGTTTTCCGGACGCTATATCTCTTACTGATCACCTATTCGACCGATATCTCGATCGCTCGACAATTCTTGCGCGAGAGAGTATATATGGATCGGATTGGCCGCGGGAACTTCTCGGGTTTCTCGCAATTTCGATGTTCTCGGAGAGGTCTTTTCCGGACATTCCTCTCCATCCAGAACGCACTAGCCCTACCCTTATACTTCTGCACATACCTGCTTTCATTCTTCTATTTGCCCCGCTCGCTACAGTCTTGGCATATTCGGGCGTAAATGATGAGGACAGCGAGGCGGTGCTTGCAGTGGCCTCAACCACCGTCGCGTTTTTAATTGCCATTGTGATGTTGCCATACTTTCCTCGAGGAGTTCAGCCCCGCATTCTGCCGTTGCTGTTCCTGCGCGGCTTGGGTGAGGCGCTTTGCATTATTGGATTCGTCGGCATCATGGTTATTGCCCTTGGTGGCGTAATTATCACAGCAATGTTCAGATTCGGATCAATTAGCTACGAAGAATTGCTTAGATTCTTCTATGTCGATCTGCAAGAGATTCTCATATCCGAAGAGATGCTTGTCATATCCATACTAGCAACTTTCGGCGCATTCGTTGCGTCGCGGAATGGATCGCTCTTCGTAAGGCTTTTCGAGCTGCACGCATCTTTTCCCCCTTCCCCTCGCAGTATTGTGCGGTGGTTCGGACATGTTAGAAAGTGCGGCATTCTTCGACTCTCAGGGAGAGTCTACGAGTTCCGCCATGCGGAGTTGCAAGAGTTTCTTGCGAAGGAGTTCGCAAGGGAGAACACAGGGCGTTGGGCTTTACACCGGGCGACAGTATCTGCCGCGAACCCGAATCTCGTTGCGGCAAGCCTGGCCAGGGGGCGTCTATCAGGAGATGAGGCCGACGTAATTCAGTCAATCGTCACCGCTGGAACTTGGTGGAGATACGATGAAACTGTTTGGCCGCGATGGATGGCTGCACAGCGTGCACAGATGTATGAGAAAACTGCGTGGTCAGGTTTGATAGAAGTTGTTCGAGAAGGAGGCCAGCTTGACGAGGTTGTCGCGAGGTGCCGCAAGTCACGTCGCGGCATCCGGGTATCGAGGGGGTGGATCCTGAGTGTTCGATACTTCGATCAAAGGCTGGCATTGGCGGACTTGCTCATCGAGCAGCATGATATCGAGGGGGCCTTTGTTGAGATCATGGAACTCGATGCCCAACTCAAGCGACGTAAACTGATCCTACGAATTGCCGGTTCCATGATGTCACGTGATACAAGAGTGACAGCAAGCAATCCACTAGGTGTAGAGATGCGTCTAAAGGCCCTGCTTGAGAAAGCGCGGCTTGCGAGTTCTGTCCATAATTGACGTCTTACGGGTCGCTTTGCAGTATCGTGTTCATTTCGACTATAGGATTCGACGGGAGCGCCACCCGGACAGCGACAAGCAGTCGCGTCCAGGTGGGCTCCCGCCGTGGTGCCTCCGAGCTGGTGGCTCAGGAGGCGGCATCCTCGCCGGCTGACTTGCTGCGGCGAGTCGAGGAACGAGGCGGCGTCTGCTCCGCCTTCTTCGTGTTGCCGTCGCTGCCGAAGATGGCAGTGATGGCGTCGCGCCGGGTCTGAGCTTCACGCTCGATGTCGGCACGGATGGCCTCGGCCTTCTGGAGTGTGGCCGGATCGGACTTGGTCTTCTCGATCCAGTGCTCCAGGGCCAGGCGGATCTCCTCGGTAGTGCTGCGGCCGGTGATCTGGGCGACCACGTCCAGCTGAGCACGGAGCTCCTCGGTGATCCGGACTGCCAGCGTGCGGAGCTGGCTTCCTGACGGCTCGCTCACGGCGAACCACCTCCTCGGTGAATTGCGGCCGACGAACATGGACTGTTCATCTCGAAGCCGCAGGGCACCGACGAAGTGATCAGGGCTGGCAAGGTGCTGAGGGTGCTGACTGCTGTCAGCACCCTCAGTTATGACTCAAGTAGCGAGCGAATGCAACCGTATGTTCGCTCGTGTTGTTAAAACTACGTCAAAGAGATGCATCCATCATGCTTGGTCGCTACGCGGCAGTGCCCTCGGTCGTATCAGGAGTGAAGAGCGCCCTGGCATCCTCGAAGTCGTCCGCGATTTTCGCACTGCGGTTCTCGAAGTACAGCTCACCCTTGCTATCGCGTTCCGTCCAGTAGCGTCCGCTCAAGCGATGGGCAGGCGTACCGGAGACATCGAGAATCACAGAACCGTGGTGCATCGGGCTCCGGTTCTGAACCGAGGCTCGCGGACGGTTCATGTAGAGGTAGTCAAGGATGACGCTTCCATCGGTCGCCGACACCCGTGCTGGGCTCGACGTAGACCTCGATTCCGCGGTCATCATCGACACGTTCACAGTCGTCGATGTCTGTCGCACGACCAGGTACGCCTCGATCGGTGGTGGGGTTCGGCCAGTCTCTGGATTCACCCACAGGGAGATGACCTTCCCTTGCCAGGTACCCCGCACGTTCCTCGGCGTCCCAGGTAACTTCTGTGCCCATGGGTGCCGCCATAGGAGCAGGTCCCATAGGGTGAGAAAGACGATCGCGACGAATGTCGCTGCGGAGAACCACCTGAGCCAAGTCACATCGAGCTCACCACTGGTGACCCACATCCCGATGGAGTAGACGCCGAAGACGACAGCGGCCACTATTTTGACAACGACGGGCTTCATCATTTGTACCCCAGATGGTTCCACGCTGCCTTAGCGAATGACCTGGCGTCGTCTCTTGTCCACTTCTGCTGAGGTGTGAAAAGATACTTGCACCGGCTGACTTCGCGCCACCGACCACTTTGCTGCCCGGATGGCTCGACGCCGTCGAGCTCCTGATAGATGTGTCCAAGGACGCCACGGACGGTATCTGTCCACGTTGCCCGCATGAGGTATTTGTCGGGCACGTTGTAGACGAGGCACTCGACGAAGAACGATGGAACCTCGCCGTGGACATCGTGCCGGACCATCTCATTCTCAAGCCGCTTCATAATGCGAACGGTTTTCTTGTATCGCTGATTTGTTCGAGTGTTCTTCGCGCGACCATTTTCCAGTTGCTGGACCGGGTAGTTTTCTACCCCGTCTCCATTCGTCTTGAATACCTTTGTTCCCTCACGATATCCACCGGCGGCAAAGTAGTAGCGGAAATCAAAACATGGCACAACGTCAGCCTCAACACGTGCGGTGTTGGAGTCAACTCTCAGCGCGGTTGAACCTGATATGTCTACGGCGCCAGGAAATCTCGCTCTCAGGGCTGTCGTCAGCTCCGATCGGAGCTTGTCTGGTGTCCAGATGCCGCTATAAGGTGCGCTTGCCGATCGTGCGTCAGGGGACGCTGCACGCGAGTATCTGGCCTCGTGACACTGAACAGCGATGTCAACATCACTGTCAGCCCTTACGTTCGTATTGTTCGCGTACGATCCCTTCGTGAACACTGTTAGCGAACAATCATTAAACGCTGGATGGCTGCTTATCGCTTGCCGGATCATCCGCTCGGTCCGCTCCTGCTTCTCTTGCTCAGTACTGCTGGAGGGGCCAATCCAACCAGCTAGCTTATTTTCCAATGTGGTCACTGTGAATATCTCCTTCATGTGAGGCGACTCGAGAGTCGGTCGCGCAGGTGAATTAGCCGGGATTAACCCGGTTGGTTGGCGAGTGGACCTGTTCGCCATCTTGCAAGGCGCAATTCGATTGCTGCGCCGTTGGCCGGACGGTGGCGTTGTGCGCCAAGGGAAGGTCGTCGCACGGAGGGGCCGGATCAGCTCCAGTTCCGCCGCTCGGTGGCCTGGCGGCGCGTGAGGCGGCAGGCGTTCTAGACGGCGGCATGCTCGCTTCGAGGGTATGAGCCCGCCATCATCTCGACAGTCCACCTGGCAAGAGCCGATGGAGTTGCCGACGCGTCCGCAGCACGAACACCACCACCGCGTAGAGCCCCAGCAGCCAGATCACGACGTCAACTGGCCACCGGCGGCTGTTCGACCTCGTCCAAGCGCTACGCTACCGCGCGAACCCTGGACGAGTGCTGACCTACACCTGACCGTTTCGCAAGTGCCACATTTGTGAGAACGGTCACTGCTTTTCGTCACAAGACCGACGCAGCGCGAGCATAGGAGTGTCGGCACGGCACAGGTGGTGCGTGACACCAGGCCTGGGATGCAGGGGGCCAGCGATACCGGGGTCGGTGGATCGAGCGAGAGCCTCGCCGTAGCGTTCCGACCTGCGGATAGCATGTGGAAGGGGTCGACCGATTCCCCTGGGTGTTCTACGTTCGAAGAACGATCGTAGAGGCGCGAGCCCCTACCCGGCCCGGCGGCTGCGTAGGGGCTCGTTGCTTGCTGAGGCTCCAGCGTCCTGTTCGGGTGCCGTGGCGTTGAAGTTGTCAGTGCTCGCCGTGGCCTCCTCATCCGGCGCCAGTTCCTCCGCCGACGCGAGCACCTGTCCGAACCCGATTCTCCCGTCGACCTCGACGCGGATTGGCCACAGCCCGGGTACGTCCACCTCGACCACCGTCCCCGTAGAGCCGAGCAAGATCGGCGGTCCCTCGACGCGCACCACGCGATCACCCACCTGCCAGATACGCGGCCGGTCGCGCGGGTCGGTGGTGTCGTAGAACGCGCCGTCGTCCCAGCCGTCGAGGATCTTGCCGGTAGTCATGAGATCTGCTCCGTGCCGGCGTCTGGCTGGGTGTGGCCGTCGATGTGGATGGCGCAGCGCCAGTACGTGCCGATCTTGTCGACGGCGGGGCGGTCGCAGCGGTGCCGGGCTGTTCGGTCGGTCCACCAGTGGCAACGGGCGGAGTCCGTCATCCACGACGCCGCCCGGTGCAGCGCGTGGGCGGCCCCGTCGCCCCACACGGTGCCAGTGGTCTCGTCGGCAATCTGCCTCACGTGTTCCGGGGCGTCGCCCATCGCGATACCGACGTGTGCCCACTGGATCATCTCTCGGTCGTTGGCGCCGTCGCCCAGGGCCGCGGTACGTGCTGGGTGTACGCCGAGCGTCGAGCGGATCTTCTCCAGCGATGTGGCTTTCGAGAGGCCGGCCGCCGTGATGTCGACCCAGTTCGGCCCGACCGCGTGCGCCGTGAGGCCGAGGGACCGCAGTTCGACCATGAGCTCGGCCGCGCCTTCACCGCGTAGTGCGATCCGTGGCGTCGGCTCGGCCCACAGGCCCTCGAGGTTGGACGGCACCTGTGCACCTGAGAGCGCGTTGTCTGGGAACCGGGAGGTCACCTTGTACCCGTGTCCGACGATCTCGGCCGCAGCCTGGAACCGCCCGGCCAGGATGGCGTTCGCCAGGTGCCGCAGCGCTTTCTCGGCCGGAGCGGGGCGCTTGTCCAGCACCTTGCACCGGCCGTCGCCGATCTCGGCGACCACCGCGCCGTTGGACGCGACGATGTATCCCTCGCGGATGCCGAGCTGTACGGCGGCGAGCAGGGCTCCGGCCAGCGAGCGTCCTGTGGCCAGGACCAGGTGGTGGCTGGCCTCGCGGAGGTCGGCGACTGCCTCCTTCACCCTTGAGGATGGCGCGTAGCCGGTTCGGAGAAGCGTGTGGTCGATGTCGCACGCGACAAGACCGGCAATGGTGCGGGCGTGCCTCGCGAGGCTTGTCGATGTCATGGGACCGAAAGTAGGGAGCCGATCGGCGCCCGTCGATTAACTTGCTCAAGATTGCTCGGATTCTTCTCTCGGCTGGCGCTCCAGCCGGTTCGTGATCCGTTCCAGGGCGCTGGTCATGATGGCGCCGGCCTTGTGGCCGTAGTCGGCGGCCAGAGCGAGGGACTCGAAGACCTTGCTGTAGTGCTCGACCTCCTGGGGCTGGGCGAGGTTCAGTTCGGCGGAGAACGTCTCGGCCGAGACGAGGTCCTCGTCCTCGATCCAGAACCCATGCTTCGGCGCCACGGGGCAGAAGGTGTCGAACGAGATCACACCGAGGCGGACGTTGGGGAGCGTAGCGACCGCGAGCATCCGGTCGATCTGTCCCAGCATCACCTCTGGTGGGCACAGCGCGTACAGCAGCGTCGCCTCGGTGATGACGATGTGGAACTTCTTCTCCGGTTGGTACAGCTTCTCCTGCCGACGCATCCGTGCGACGACGGCGTTGTCCACGTCCTGGCGGTGTCCGAACTTGTGCGCACTCTCCACGAAGCGGAACCGCGCGTACTCGGGGGTCTGAACCAAGCCCGGGACGAAGACCGGGCAGAACCCGCGGAACAGCGTGACCTCTTCCTCGCTGCGTCGGAGATCCTCTTGCAGCGAGGCGGGTCCACTGCGGAGCAAGCGACGCCACTCGGCATGGCGTGTCTCCAGTGTGTGGAGCTTGACGATCAACGCCTCGGCCTCGCGCTCCGCATTGCAGGCACGACACCACGCACGGATGTCCTCGTCCGAGGGGGACTGCTTGGCGTGCTCCAGCTTGGACACTTTCGACGCCTGCCAGGACAACGAGTCGGCGAGCTGCTTGCCCGTCAGGCCAGCAGCTCGCCGGATCTCACGCAGACGCACCGCGAGCGAGTTCCGCTCGGCGGCGACGTCAGCGCTGGTTGATGTGTTTCGCGGCAAAGTCGTCTCTCGGGATGGCGTGGTGCCAGGCGGCGTCGCGCCAGTAGTTGTGCTCGACCACCACGGCGGGGTCCTCGATCAGCTCGAAGCCGACGAACCTATCGTCGTTCGCGAAGTGCATCTTGGCGACCAGCTTCGAGTCGAACATCCAGTAGTCGTGGTTAGGAAGGTTACCTGCCTGGTCACGAGGTAAGTAGCGGATGTCGTCACCGGCTCGGTTCGTTGCCTCCGCCTCGAGCAGGCCCCACTCGTTGTACTTGCTCAGCGGCAGCGAGACGACACGCACCCGGTGGAACCGACGGCCTTCGTCGGTCGCCTTGCGGACGTTGTCCAGCCAGTCCGACGTCCGGTCCCGGTCGATCCACCCGTCCTCGAGGTAGCGACGGAAGTCTTCCTTTTCGCCGGGGGAGTTGTACGCCTCACGCACCTCCAGCCGGAACGCCGTGTGCTCGAACTCGCGGAACAGCCGGCCGAACTCAGGTCCGGGCGGAATCAGCGACGTCAGGAGCCCGCCTCCTGCTCGTCCTGGTACCGGCGGACCCACATCTTGATGACGTCCTCCGGGATCTCGATGATCGCCTCGTGGTCCGGCACCTCGCCGACGTCGGCCAGCACGGCCGGGTCGGTCACCTTCCAGCCCTGGGCGATGTACGTCTTGCGGTCGGTCCGGTCGGTGGCGAACAGGGTGGGCGAGTCGCCGTCCCGCGACTCAGGGTCCTTGCCGAGGAAGTGCGCACGCATAGTTGCTCTCCATTGCTCGGGTTCGTGAACCTTGCCGGGTCATCGTTACTTCGGCTGCGCCGGCGGGTCAAGGGGTGCGGTGGAGTCGCAGAATCACTAGCTAACCAGCGCCTACAGGTGAGAAGCCCATTTAATCATTGACAAAAAGCGTGATTCGTGTTTAAGTAAAAGAGTGAATCAATGAATTCACCTTCACACCGTTCACCTGCAACAGGTTGAACCCGTCCACCTACGGACTAGGTGTTCCTCGTTGAAGGAGGACGTTGTGAAGCTTGTGAAGGTAACAGGCTATGCGCTTCTCGCGCTGGCCTTGGTGGCTTTCGGTGTCGGTCTGGTGAGTGGGCTTGCTGACGGGGAGTACCCGGCACACTACTTCGACATGGGCCTGATGTGTGCCATCGCTGGCGTGGGTGTGTTCGTTGTCGGTGCAACCGACATTGCCAAGGTGGCATTCAACAAGGCATCGGAGCGCCAGGAGTAGCACCTACACAGCCGACCCCGGAGCGCGTGCGCTCCGGGGTCATCTACTACCTGCCTTCTCGGAGCACTCCGCCATCGTCACAGCCGCTCGATCGATTCACCCTTTATCCCCCTACCGTCAGCAATGATGGCTATGAGAGACTTGCCCCAGAGATCGTCTCTATACCACAGTTGACGAGTCTGGCTGTCAGAGAAGCTGTTGACGAACTCATCAATACCGCTGACCCAAACCTGGACGGAGTTCTACCCTAGTGGGCGAAGAGGAACTGCCAAACCGCGTTGATGAACCTGGCGTTGAGAGCCTTCGGCGAGCAGCGACACCGCCGCCGTCACCCGATCTAGGTAGGCGCGTCAGTATCCCAAAGGTCGTTGTCGGGATCGTCACAGTTCTCGTCCTGGGCGTTGCAACATCGGTGCTCGTAAAGATGTCTATTGAGTCCTTCTCTGCGGATGGTGATCGTGGTGAAATAATGCCGGCTGACTCCGACTCACCACCGGTTCTTATCGAGCATGTAACGCCTCTATCCAATGACGATGCATCCGGCAGTTTCGTGCTACCTGAACGGCTAGATATGAGTCGAGAAGAGCTCCAAGAATTCAGCAAAAACATCGCATCTGTCACGAAGGAATTCGAAAAATGGTACGCCGAACAGGATGCTGCCGCTATTGACAGGGCGGCCACCTCAGTCTCGCTTCGCGGGAATGCAGATGAAACGGTGAGAATCGCTGATATTGAGGTCATCAAAGAGTGCCGAGAGCCGTACAATGGCACGTATTTCGCATCCGGCGCACAAGGGACCGGCAGAACGGTAGGGGTCGGCTTCAACCTGGACCTGCCCAAGCCGATTCCGCACGAGATGGTGCAATCCGAAGCCAGGGGTGCCTACCCGCTGGATAACAACTTCTTCTCTGATCGAACTATTGAGCTTGCTCCTGATGAGACATTGACGCTTAGTTTGAACGTATGGACTGAAGCGCATGCGTGCTCGTTCACCTTCAGGTTGATCGTGACCACATCGTCTGGATCGTATTGGCAGGAGATCGACAACCAGGGAGAACCGTTCAGCATCACCGCCACCGCACGTGCCGACGTGGAGGAATTCTCGCTCTCTGGCTACAAGGCGGCCTATGTATCGGACTACGGCCAGTGGTCCAAAATCGATCCATCCACCAATTGGTGATAAACACTATGCCCGTTCGAATATTCTATCTCTTGATTGGCGCAAGTGTGGTCCTGTCGCTCGCAGTATCCATGAGCGTTGTCTACTGGGATCAGCTATCGACTCTCATGACTTCGCGTCAAACCGACATCCCCGACACTTATCGATACGGCGAGGCTTCTCTGCCATACGCATTCATCACGGAGGAGCGAGTCACTGTGGTGCGCGAAGGGGAGGTGGTTGCTCAAGTTGAACAACTATTCGATCCGTCTCCTAGTGCTCTCAAAGAGCCAGTATGGACGCACGACGGAAGATTTCTTGCCTTCCTTTCGGACGCGGCGATGCGCACCGTGGAAACTGATCTCGAGCTCGTCGTCGTAGATTCCGTGACGGGAGAGGTCCAGCGCGTTCTTTGTCCTCAATGTGAACACCTGACGGCGATTGAGAACCATACAATCCTCGTCAGCAGCTACAGCGGAGTCGGTGATGATCCGATCTTCATGAGGCGCTATGATCCCGTCGAGTTTCGAGAACTATGGCATACGCCTCCTTTGGGGCATAGCTCTTTCGCGGCTAGTACGCCAGACCATATCCTTTCGTACCGTGAATTCCAGAGTAGTGCCGATAAGCGGTCTACCCACCTACGCATCACCTCGACCGCAAGTGGCGAAGACGCTGAAGCGGGACAGCTGGATGGTCTCTTGAGTGGGGACGTTACTGCCCTAGATCGTGACGGGGGGCGTGGCGATCGATTCGCTATCAGTTACAAGCTTGATGGGTTGGGTTGTGAGTCCCAAGATCGCGTCACCATATTTGACCTTGAACTTGATGAGGTGACGATGGCCACTGATATGTCAAAAGTTCGGCCACCCAGCGTCGCATCCGATGTTGCGATTGACGTAGGAGTTGAAGATCTATGGATAGACCTCAGAGGACATCTCCATGCGTCGATCAGTTCTTGGACTTGTGGCGACGTGGAGGCGGAAAGATCTCATGAATCGATGGGAATCTGGCGGCTCGAAGGTTCCGTCTGGGTTCGTAGTAAGTTCCCCCCTGCAGCGATGATGGAACAGCTCGACGTCAATACCTATCTACGCCTCGAGAAGCGGGATTGCTTTGGAGACGAATCCGTCACAAGCTGGGCTATTGAATGCAATATTGGCACTCTCAATATTCGGCGAGGTGATTCGGAGTCAAAAATTGCCGATGGTGTCATTTCAGTTTACGTTCCGCCGCGCTGATTCGAGGAAACTATGGATGCAAGCGCCATTATTGCATTGACTGCAGTTGTAGTGACCCCCACCTTGACATTCATTTACGCGGTGCGTCACGATCGCGCCAGTTGGCTGCGTGACACGCGTTGGCAGGTCTACTTGGATCTACTTGAATGGGGCGAGCGGCGGTACAGGTCCTTTGCGTCTTTGAGGGATCAAGACCCTGCGGCTGTACACGGCATGCAGGGAGAGGGGAATGAAGACGAGAGCATTCCCGCAGCAAAGGCGCTAGCTGGTGCTAGCCAGCCTGTACTGAAGACATTCTTTACGTTTGTTGATGCGACAACTGATCGGCCTCGCGCTGCTGTCCCTGAAGACGAGGCTCAAAGAGCCGCTGATGCCGCCTGGCGAAACTTCGTTCGTGCAATACGTCTTGAGTTGGGTGTGTCGCCGCGCCTCGACAAGAGCACGGTTCGTTCGATCGTCGATCGCTTGTTCTTCGTGTCCGGGCGAGGAAAGGCAAAAAGGTTCGCAGATGAGGTTGAGGCGGAAGGGCCAGGTGCTACCTCCGCAGTCGAGTCGAACCGCGAGCCCTAACCGGGCACGCGGTGGGATCTCGTTGCCGAGAGACGTCACAGTCGAGAGGACCTTCGTATGAAGTGGGGCAATGCAGCAAAGTACGAGTATTGGATTCGTGCTCTGGGAACCTATAGGCGGCAAGATGGCAGGGCCACGGTCCGTTCGCATCGGCGGACCGCCATCACGGGCGTTGTTGCGGTACTGGTCGCGTTGGGCGTAGGTGCGAGCGGGACGTTCGTGCCGCAGGGCAGCGCTGAGGTCGCCAAACCCTCCACTGAGAAAGGCAGAGTGGCGGCTGAACTGATGCAACAGGCTCGGGCGCTAGAGACTAAGAATCCCCGGCTTGCTGCGCTCTCCGCGCTTGGGGCTGACGACCTGGCGCCATCGCCACGTACACGGGACACGATGGCCGGAGTATTGGCGGCCAACGCACAGTTTGCCGGTGCTGGACGTGTCACGTCATCGCATGTTCAGGACCTACTTGAAGTGGGCAACACGTTGGTCGTGCTGGACGGCGACGGACGTGTCACTGCGTGGCAGTTGCCCGGCCTGCTTCGCTTGGGCACGCTCATTGAAGAGGGGGCACGGGGGATCGGCTGGACCCGGGCGGGACAGTTCGGTGTTCTCAACGGCTCAATGTTGAGCTTTTACGTGGCGTCCGATGGCTACCTTCCTCGAAAGTTTCGAGAGATTGACACGATGTTCGACGACAACGCGGCAGTATTCGGACCCTACAGTTTGCCGGGTGGCGCCGGCCATCTGGACAGTGCGTTCCGCCGCGAAGGGGTCCTGCTGATCGGCGAAGCGTTCCGGGGCGTGTACTACGACCTGACGCTTGAGAGGCCGTTCCACTTTGATCTGAGCAATGATCCCGTCCTTGAGAGCGCGTCGGGTGATCAGGGTGTCAAAGTAGCGGCTGTGACAGCGGGCGAGACAGGTGTCTATGCAGGTCTAATTGATGGCGAAGGATTGGCCTCGCTGCTGGTGGCAACGACATCCGGTCAGGTCGTTCGGCTCAATGTACATACATCGAGTTCAGACCAGGCTGGCATCGAGGCCGCACTCGACTCCGTCATGTCGCTGGGCCAGTCCGACTTTGATATTCGGACGCTTGCGGCAGGTCCCTACGGTGTAGTTCTGTTCGGCACTGATCACGGCTTCCATTGGGGACTTCACGGTCTCCAGAAGAGAGCAGATACCATCTCGTGGGAAGGAGGAGTTGAATGGCTAAGTTTCAGTGAGTCCGGTGCGGTTGTGGCAAGTGCGAACCGTGTCGGGCTTATCGAGAGGTATGAATCCGAAGATGCTCAAATTCTCGAGATCGCCATTGAGACTCGGATCGACGGAGCGCGGATCACCGCGTTGAGTGACGACGGAGGCGTAATTGGGCGCGAGGATGGAACTGTCGTGTTCCTTGATCCGACAGGGCGTCGGTTTAGCGCGGATGCGAAGTGGTTTGGCGCGGATGTGATGTCGGGCTCAAACCTAACCGACTACGCTCCCTCGGGACAGGTTGTGAGCGTCTTGGGCGAGTCGCCAGAGCGTAGTTTGCGAATCGGTGTCGAAATTATTCCATCCACACGCATAGACATTTCTAATGTTACAGGCGCTGCTGATTTTGGGGATGAGGCCCTACCGGAGCCGAGCTTTCGACTACGCGAATCCGAAGAATTCTTTGTGAACGACGTAGAAGCAAGTCATGATTGGATTCTTGCATCGGGTATGCGATCGGACTATCAAGGAGTGTGGTGGGCGTGGCCGGCAGGAGAAGGTGATGCTGTTGAGATCGAATTTGGGCCTGGAAGGGATGCGGCATTCGCCTTGCTGGACATCGTCCAGGATGTCGAGATCGTCGATCATGGTCGTCAGGTTGCTGCCCTCAACGGCACTGCGGGCGAGCTCGGCTTTTGGGCGATCGATACCTGGGAGAAAGTCGGTAGCGTCGTACTGCAAGGAGCATCCGACGCTAATGGATCTAATGACATGCTACTTGCCGCTTCAGACGATGGAGTGATTGTGGTCGTGGAAGATGGTGAGTCCCATGTTCGCGCGATTGATACAGAGACACATGAGGTGGTCTGGTCGTTCGCCCTGCCATTCGGTGATCTTACCGACCTGGCGGTATCACCAGACGGGGATCGCGTTGTAATGGTCAACGATGGCTCCGAGCTTCTTCTGGTTGACGCTAGGTCACCGCTCTCGTCGCCACAAGTGATCCGACGCCAGCACCTAGCCGGCGAGGTGGTCGACCTCACCTACAGTCCTGATGGAGATAGCCTCGCTCTTGCATTCTCGACGGAACCGCATGTTCAGACAATCAACGCACACAGTCTGAGGCCAATTGGCCCTGCCTGGTCAGATGCTGCACGTGGCCGCGTAACCTCTGTCCACTGGTCGCCTGATGGCGAGCATCTCGCAATCGGAATTGTGGAGACGAAGCGCAATGCCGTCACGGGTGACACTCACACGAGGTTCCTTGATGTTGAAATGCTGACCTGGCGTCCCCATTTGTGCGAGCTAGCGCGTACCCAGTTCACGGCTTCCGAGTGGGATGACATCGTTGCGACAGATCTGCCGGCTCCCAAATCTTGCGCGTGGAGTGAGGCAGGTGACTCCTCAGGTCGTACTGACTCAGACACTGCGCCGTCGGCTGCGGCCGGCGGTGGCCTCACCATGGACGATCTTATGGCTGGGGCGCCGGTCCCGAGCATGTGTGAGCACCCGGCTGGCACACTCGTGCTTGGCACTCTGCCCAATGCTCTGCCGTGGGCCGGTGGCGTGGAGCTTCATGAGGTGGCATTTGGTGATCTCACTGGGGATGGAGTGGGCGATGCCCTCGCGATCATCGCATGTAATGCTGGTGGGGTTCCCTGGCCGCCCATCTTTGCCGCATACACTCGCGGCCGAGATGGTTCGGCCGAACTTATCGGCACGATAAGCGCTACCGATCTCGCCGGTGAGGGAAGCGGCAGTAGGAATGCTGAATCTGTTGCGATTATCAATGGTGAGGGCCGCGTGGAAATCTCGGCAACTATGGAAGGCGACGCGGACTGCTGCGGTTCTCTACCGGTCGAGGCGACGCTCGCTGTTGCCGACGGAAACCTGGTAATAGCGGACGTGGTGCGTCATTACGACATCGGCGCAATGGCTCAGCTGTTTAAGTATCACAGTGACGGCTACGGCCCCACGTATCCTGCCGAGGTCACTGCAGCCGTTGACGACTTCCGGTCTAGATACTTTCACTACAGCCCCGAAGTCGGGCAATGCGCCAATAGGAAAGAACTGAACGGCGAGCTAGCGTCGAGGGTCGAAACACTGCCGGTCGACGCAGGTCCTGTTCGTTACTGCACGATCATTGCTTCAGGCGAGGATGACGAAGAACCGCTATTGGTCCGACTCGTTCCGGGCGACCGCGGGCGGTGGCAAGTCGAGTCGCTGGTGCCGCCGCTGTCGAAGTAGTCCCATGGACGGCGGAGCGCGGGCCAAGCGACAAGGCTCTACTGGAAGCTCACCCAGGCCGACGCCGAGCATCTGGTGTCGTTGCGTGCAGTACCCCGCGCTGCGACGAGTGCCGAGCAACCGGAGTAGCCGGACCGGGCAGGCCCGCCGATGGAAGGCGCAGGTTTGATCACGTGCGTCCTGACCTCGACCCCCGGGCAGGAGATCGAGGCCAGGCGACCTTTTCCGCTGTCTGTGGCCTGCAGCCTGGCATGCGCCGTAGGTTCTGCGGCCCAGGCCCCTACGCTCCTACGGGCGTGACTTTGCCGGACTCCGGCCCGCCGAGAAGGCCACCACTCAGCCAGGTGCGTATTGCGGTGATGTCGTCGGTAGATAGGTCCATTCGGGCACCCTGACAGAGCGCGAGCGCGTTGGAAACCCAGGACTCGACAAGCGTTTCGAGCGAGATGTCACTATCGAGGTCGAGTTCGGAGTAGAGCAGGCTGGTTATAACGAAGTTGATGGCGCGCCGGCTGATTGGGCTGCCTAGCTCATCGCAAACGTCCCGAACACGCTTCGATGTGTGAGTACGGTGGAACAGCTCCATGGAGACGTCGCTGTGGAGCTGTTCAAGGAGTACGCGGTATTCCTCTTGGCTGATTCCTGGGATTTCGGTCACCCGGATGATCTGTTCCTGGAGCGGATCCATTTGGCGAGTCGGAATCGATGGCAGGTCCGCGGCGCTGTGGCGGCTAGGGTTCCAGACGAAGCCTGGATTCGCGAGTGTTGATACTTCGAGATCCGGTGCATGGGCCCTCAACCAGTTCGCAAATCCCATGCCTTCCCACTCACTTGCGAGAAGCGACGGTGCAGACTGGCCAGCTACGTGCGCTGCGGTTGCGAGTGGCAAGGGGCTGGTAGAAGCCGCGACCTTCTCCGTGATGGCGGCGACTGCGCGGCTGATGGAATCGTGGTCGCTAGTCTCGGTCGACGGGTTGGCAGTTCCTGCTGCCGTCTCGAGCGCTTCACCCAGGAGTTCGTCGTCGCCGTCGACGAGGCTAATGAGCTGCTCACCGCCGATGACGGTGTCCGCGACGGCGCGATACGCGCTTGCAGAGAACCCTGCTGTCACGACGGTAACCCGGCGGTCGTCGGCGCGGCACCGCATCGCGAGCGGTGTGAAGTCCGCGTCGGCAGACATGATGACAAACTCGTCGTACCTGGTGGAAGCTCCGAGAGCGTCAATCGCATCGAGGACAAGGTGGATATCTGTGCCCGACTTCCCTTGCTGGGTGAGGGATGGGCAGTCCACGACTTTGAATCCCGCGCGCGTGAAGTAGGCACGGTATGGCGAGAATTTCGCGGGATTGAGGTAGCAGGCGCGTACGAGGAATCTGCGTTGGTACTTGCCTTCCTCATCCTCGCCTTCGACAAACTTGGCCATCCAATCGCCGGGATTCTCGGCAAACTTGCGTGCCGATTCCGGGTCGATGCTGTTGAGTCCCAGGAATACGTTGTCGAAATCGACGAAGACTGCCGACGTCCGGATCTGTCTTTCCCCTTGCGTTTTCATCTCGCTCATCTGCCCACTACTCCGTTCGGAAGTCCGCAGGGTTGCGGCGAGACCATCGAACCGGAAGCGGGCATATTGGGCAAGACCCCACTGACGCCGTGTAGGGCAGTCAGGTTCGGTTCACACGTCGCGTCGATCCGCCGACGTGTCCGACCTTCCCGGTACCGTGAGTCGCACGGACGTGCTCGAGGACGGTGCACGTCCAACTCGATGGCGAGCGTTCTTCCGACCGTGCGCGTTGTGGCGGACGTGGGTGAGGGGCCTCTGGTTGAACAGGGAGACGAGTCGCGACATGGCAACGGGCAGTGAGCGCTACCGCAGTCACCAAGTTTGGGAGACCGTGAAGCTCAAGCGTGAGGCGCTTGAGGCGGCCCGATACGACGACCCGGCGTCAGAGCAGTGGCGCGCGGACATCATCGAGTGGCTGACCGAAGCCGCGAAGACGAGGACGACGCGTCAGCCTGCGCTGTACCTCAACGTGCTCGACGGCCTGAGTGGCACACTCAATGCGCTCCCGACGGGGACGGACGAGTTCAAGCGGTACGTCGGTGTCATCCCTACTCGTCCATCGGCCGGCCGAACCCCGGTTGAGGTGCTCGAGGCAGCGCTGCGTGCATTGCCGCTCCCTCCGCCGAAGGAGCTCAAAGACTCGTACGTCCAGCTCCTGGACAAGGAAATCGATGCGCGCACGGTTCGGCTCGACCAACTCGAGACCAGGGTCGCTGAGACTGAGACCTCGCTCCAGGAACGGCTCGACGATCTGGACCGCGTAGGCAAGGAGCTGGAGACGCTGCGCGCAGAGATCGAGGCGGCACGTCAGGACATGGCTGATGTCAGTTCGACGGCCGAGGCCAAGATCGATAGCGAGTGGAGTGAGGCGCTCGGCACCTGGAAGCAGGAACGGGGCGCCGCTGACTCCGAGCGGGACGCTGAAGCCCTCCAGCATATCGCCACACTCGCAGCTACCACCAGCGCCGCTGAGGCGCTGGCAGAGCATGCGGCCGGTGACCTGAGTGCGAGGGATTGGTCAATGAGAGCGAAGCGCGAGCGGAGGGCCGCACAGTGGATCCGCGCCGGAGCGGTCGCTGCATTCATCTTCGCGGGCGCCGTGGGCTGGTTCATCGTCAGTGAGGCGATCCGGAACGACTTCGACCTTACTGTGGGCGACGGCATCCTGCGGTCGACAGTGGCCGTCGTCATCGGCGCGTTCGGCGCTCTCCTGCTGAGGGAGTCCGGCCGCCACTTCCGCGAAGCGGACACAGCAGAGGACGTTGCCTTGTCGCTGAAGGCGCTCGCGCCGTTCTACGCCAACTCGGAGGACGAGATCCGTCGTGCCGCGCGCCTACAAGTTGGTGACGCAGTTCTCGTCAAGAATGTCCTGTCCCGGTTCGCGCATCGCGATGCCGCCAAGCATTCGGGCGACATCAACACTGCCGAGTTGCCGGATCTCGTAAAGGAAGCGACGAAGGCATTGAACCTGTCTGACGGAACCACACCGAAGCCCTGATGGCAGAGCGCGCGCCGCTCAAGATGGGCGACGAGTGCGGACGCACTGCCGAGGGCCTCACTTCCCCGACAGGTCCGTCACTGGGATGGTGACCTCCCGCGACCGCACTGCCCCAGCAACTACCACGACTGCCTCCTTGCCGGCCCATCATGGCCGGACAGCTTTCACCACGCCCTCCGTGCCGCGCTCGTAGCTCGACGCTCCGGTGACCCGCACCTTGGCACCCTTGGCGATCCCGTCGCCCATAGCCTTCCTCTCTCGTAGCTCCGGGCCGGGCCGATCCGCGGACGTTCATCTCGCGATCATGTGGTGCCCAGCTCGATGGATGGCTGAGAGCTTGGTGGCGTCTACGAAGCGTCGTCAAGGTTGATATAGGAGGTAAATCATGAACAGAAATCCAGGTTCCTGGCGAGGCCGTTTTGCCCATGCGCTGGCGGGCACCCAAGTATGATGTGACGGATTTGACCGGCCCTGGATAGGTATGGGGCGTCTGAACAGGGGGAACGGCGCAAGGTCCTGCCCTGGATTCCTTTGTCGTGTCGGGAGGGTTGTCAGGGCTGGCCGGTTCTTGGCTCGTGAGATGAGGTCTTGACTGGCGCGTGTGTGGCCGGGT
>NZ_BAAGRL010000049.1:0-2530 GCF_054782975.1 Myceligenerans halotolerans | reverse complement strand
GCGATGCACGGCACGTACGACCGCTCGATGAATCCCGTGGTCAGGTCCCAGCCATCGCCGACCCACGAAGACTGGTTGTTCGCCCCGGACACCCGACCCACCAGCGACGAGCTCGAATAGCCGATCGCGAGCTGCGGCGCCGGACCCGCCGCCGGGGACGGCACCGTCACCGGGTACGACCAGCCCAACGCGCCGGTCGCTCCCGACACCGACCACTCCCCGGTCGGATTGACCGGCGTAGCCGACCAGTCACCCGCCGCCGACGACACGCCGGACGTGACAGCGAACCTGTCACCCGTCTCGGCGGGTGCCGCGGCGGTCGCCGTCGCGGTTGTCGCTGCCGCGGTTGTCGCTGCCGCAGTCGTCGCCGTCGCGGTCCGCTCAGCCGGCAGCGCCTTGGCGCCAGCCGTCCGAACGGCGGCGCGCAAGCCCCCGGTCTTCGTCTGGCCCGCCTGCTTGAACACTGCCGACGTGATCGCCGCCGACCCGGTCGCCGTCGACGCGATCGTCGCGGACTCCGTGGTAGCGGACTCCGTCGTCGTGGTCTGTGTCGCCGCTGCCTCCGCACCCGCCGCCGGAATCTCCAGCGTCGCGGTCAGCGTCTGGTCGTTCTCGTCGTTCGAGGTCTGGACCACCTCGGGCTGGCACTCCGGCGCGTCCGGGGTCACCTCGGCACACGCCGGAATGCGCATGACCTGCAGGCGCTGGCCCCAGTCCGCGCCGGCCGCCTCGGCGAACTCCCCGTAGTCGACGGTCGCCTCGACGACACGGGTCTCGCCCGCCGCGGCCGTACCCGAGAGCGTGCTGTCGGTGACCTCAAGCAGCACCCCCGTGACACCGTCGGCCTCGGTGGTGGCCTGGTCCGCGACGTCGACGACGACCTGCTCGGGCGCCACACCCTCGGCAGAGGCGGTCACCGTCAGGTCCAGCCCGCCGACGTCGACCACGGTGGGCTCGGTGGTCACCGGGATCTCCGCGGCGCCACCGGCGGGCAGCGCCTCGGCGGGCACTGCAGGGGCAGCCGGCTGCTCCTCGGTGCGGGCGTCCGGGACGATCTCGGTCGGCGCGGCGGCATCGGGCGTATCGGCGGCGTCGATGACGGGCGCGAGATTCTCGCTCCGCGCCTCCAGGTCCTGGCCCTCGCCGCCGTCGTCGAGCTCGGGCTCGTACTCGATCGTCAGCGACGCGGCATGGTGATACCTCTTCCACCCGAGGGTCATGTCCTCCTCGTTCGTGGCACGCAGCCCCAGCGACACGGACCCGCCGTCGACCTCGGCCAGCCGCTTCGCCGCCGCGGTGGCATCCCACGTCACCGTCTTGACGTTGTCGCACGCCGCCTTGTGCGAGACCACCTGCTCGTCCAGTTCCTCCACGAACGCGGACGCGCCCCACGACGCCCAGTCCGAGGCCGCGCCGAACGAGCTCGTACGCCACAGCTGCACACCGCGCGGGTTGCAGTCCCACGAGTGCTCCCCGCTGGCCGAGAACTGCGCGCTCGTGACCCGGTCCGCGTCCATCAGGCCGATCTGGTCCAGGCCGTCGAACCGCCAGCCGAGCCGGAACTTGGAGTCGGCCTCGCATCCGGACGCCACGTCGACGTCGCACAGGCCCAGGCCCTGGTCGCCATCGAACATGTACTGCGCGACCTCACCACCGGCCGGCTCGTGCACCATCAGCCACGCGTTCGGCGAGCCCGAGAACGCCGGGTCGGCGAACACCGGGAACTGGGTCGCGTCATCGAACAGCCAGCCGGTGTCCAGCCCTAGCCGCACGCCGACCGTCGACCGCTCCCCCGCCGCGCCGGCGTCGTCCGCCAGGGCGGGATCGCCCGCAGCGGGCGCGCCACCGACGGTCAGGCCACCGGCAGGGCTCGGCTGTCCGCCCGCAGCCGTGCTGCCCGCGGAGCCGGCCGCACCGAAACTGCCGAGCAGCGCATCGGCATCCGACGTCGCCTCGGCGCCCGCCGCGTCCTGATGGCGCGGGGCGGCTGGGACCAGGTCCACCTCGATCCCCGAGGACCGGTCGCCGGGAAGCGCCGATCGCGCGTGCACCGACGGGTCGGCCGGGTCCACGCCGTCGCCCGCCAGGTGCTCCCATCCCGAGGGCCCGCGGGCCCGCAGCGGGCCCACCTCCTCCTGTCCTGACAGCCGCCACGACGACCCGCCGACGACGTCGGAGGTTCCGGTCAGGTCCCGCGACGTGGAGTCCCACGCCCGGGGCGCCGGAGCGGTGAAGATCTCGGAACCGAACATGTCGGCCGCGACCAGCCCGCCCTCCTGCCGCGTCACCTGCAGTCCCGCGGAGGTCGTCAGCGGGAACGTCAGCTTGTCGAGGCCGACCTTCTTCTCCGCCCGCTCGGCGGCCTGACGCGATGCGAAGACCAGGGTCTCGGTGAAGCCGGTCGCGTCCGGGTTCACGCTCACCACCAGGTCCACGCCGTCGGTGATGACGTCCGGGTAGGTCACCTGATCGCCGTCGATCTGCGGTGCGGTCAGGTCGAACGGCGCGTCCAGGATCAGCTCGTGCCCGT
>NZ_BAAGRL010000048.1:0-2506 GCF_054782975.1 Myceligenerans halotolerans | reverse complement strand
GCGATGCACGGCACGTACGACCGCTCGATGAATCCCGTGGTCAGGTCCCAGCCATCGCCGATCCACGACGACTGGTTGTTCGCCCCGGACACGCGACCCACCAGGGACGAGCTCGAATAGCCGATCGCGAGCTGCGGCGCCGGACCGGCCGCCGGGGACGGCACGGTCACCGGGTAGGACCAGCCCATCGCGCCGGTCGCGCCCGACACCGACCACTCCCCGGTCGGGTTGATCGGCGTGGCCGACCAGTCACCCGACGCCGACGACGCGCCGGACGTGACGGCGAACTTGTCGCCGGTCTCGGCGGGCGCGGCCGCGGCCACAGTCGCCGCTGAGGTCGTCCCCGTCATAGCGGTCGTCGCCGACGTCGGCCGCTCGGCCGACAGCGCCTTGGCGTCGGCCGACCGAACCGCGGCGCGGACGGCCCCGGTCCTCGTCCGGCCTGCCTGCTTGAACACCGCCGACGTCGTCGACCCCGCCACTCCCGCCTCGGTCGCCGCCGACTCGATCGACGCGGACTCCGTGGTGGTCGATGCCGCTGCCTCCGCACCCGCCGCCGCAATCTCCAGCGTCGCGGTCAGCCTCTGCTCGTTCTCGTCGTTCGAGGTCTGGACCACCTCGGGCTGGCATTCGGGCGCCTCCGGGGTCGCCTCGGCACAGGCCGGGATGCGCATGATCTGCAGGCGCCTGCCCCAGTCCGCACCGGCGGCCTCGGCGAACTCCCCGTAGTCGACGGTCGCCTCGACCACACGGGTCTCCCCCGCCGCGGCCGTACCCGACGACGTGCTGTCGGTGACCTCCAGGACGACTCCGGTGACGCCGTCGGCCTCGGTGGTGGCCTGGTCCGCGACGTCGACGACGACCTGCTCGGGCGCCACCCCCTCGGCAGGGGCGGTCACCGTCAGGTCCAGCCCGCCGACGTCGACCACGGTGGGCTCGGTGGTCACCGGGATCTCCGCGACACCACCGGCGGGCAGCGCCTCGGCGGGCACTGCCGGGGCAGCCGGCTGCTCCTCGGTGCGGGCATCCGGGACGATCTCGGTCGGCGCGGCAGCATCGGGCGTATCGGCGGCGTCGATGACGGGGGCGAGATTCTCGCTCCGCGCCTCCAGGTCCTGACCTTCGCCCTCGTCGTCGGGCTCGGGCTCGTACTCGATCGTCAGCGATGCGGCGTGGTGGTACCTCTTCCACCCGAGGGTCATGTCCTCCTCGTTCGTGGCACGCAGCCCCAGCGACACGGACCCGCCGTCGACCTCGGCCAGCCGCTTGGCCGCCGCGGTGGCATCCCACGTCACCGTCTTGACGTTGTCGCACGCCGCCTTGTGCGAGACCACCTGCTCGTCCAGTTCCTCCACGAACGCGGACGCGCCCCACGACGCCCAGTCCGAGTCCGCGCCGAACGAGCTCGTACGCCACAGCTGCACACCGCGCGGGTTGCAGTCCCACGAGTGCTCACCGGTCGCCGTGAACGCGGCGCTCGTGATCCGGTCGGCGTCCATCAGGCCGATCTGGTCCAGGCCGTCGAACCGCCAGCCGAGCCGGAACTTGGAGTCGGCCTCGCATCCGGACGCCACGTCGACGTCGCACAGGCCCAGGCCCTGGTTGCCGTCGTACATGTACTGCGCGACCTCACCACCGGCCGGCTCGTGCACCATCAGCCACGCGTTCGGCGAGCCCGAGAACGCGGGGTCGGCGAACACCGGGAACTCGGTCGCGTCATCGAACAGCCAGCCGGTGTCCAGCCCGAGACGCACGCCGACCGTGGACCGGGTACCCACCAGGTCGGCCGCGCCGGCGGCCGCCGGATCACCCGCGGCGGGAACGCCGCCGACAGTCAGGCCACCGGCAGGGCTCGGCTGTCCGCCCGCAGCCGTGCTGCCCGCGGAGCCGGCCGCACCGAAACCGCCGAGCGCGTCGGCATCCGACCCCGCCTCGGCGCCCGCCGCGTCCTGATGGCGCGGAGTGGCCGGGACCAGGTCCACCTCGATCCCCGAGGACCGGTCACCGGGAAGCGCCGACCGGGCGTGCACCGACCGGTCGGCCGGATCCACGCCGTCACCCGCCAGGTGCTCCCATCCCGAGGGCCCGCGGGCCCGCAGCGGGCCCACCGCGTCCTGCCCCTGCACGCGCCACGTCGTCGCGTCGACGGCACCGGTCCCGGCCAGGTCGCGCGACGTCGAGTCCCAGACCCGAGGCGCCGGAGCGGTGAAGATCTCGGACCCGAACATGTCGGACGCGACCAGCCCCCCGTCCTGCCGCGTCACCTGCAGCCCCTCCGACGTGGTCAGAGGGAACGTCAGCTCACCGAGCCCGATCTCCTGCTCGGCCCGCTCGGCGGCCTGACGCGAGGCGAACACCAGGGTCTCGGTGAAACCGGTCGCGTCCGGGTTCACGCTCAGCACCAGGTCCACGCCGTCGGTGATGACGTCCGGGTAGGTCACCTGGTCGCCGTCGATCTGCGGTGCGGTCAGGTCGAACGGCGCGTCCAGGATCAGCTCGTGCCCGT